>NZ_JBFBDW010000014.1:0-159091 GCF_040683455.1 Kitasatospora sp. NPDC093679 | reverse complement strand
CGCGCGGGACGGAAGGTGCGGACCGCCGCCTTCCGTCCCGCGCGGTTCCCCGCGCCCCCGTGGGTCGCCCCTGATTCCGGGCTGCGCCCTAGCTCGCGGCCTGGTCGAAGGCGGTCGCGAGGACCGGGGCAACCAGGTCGGTCTGCCACTGGCGGGCGCCGAGCCGGCGCAGCGAGGCGGCGATGTTGTCGGCGTCGGACACCGCCGGAGGCTCCCAGCAGACCCGCCGCACGAGGTCCGGCGTGATCAGGTTCTCCGCCGGCAGGTGCTTCTCCTCGGCCATCGCCGTCACCGCGGCCCGCGCCGCACTGAGCCGTGCCGCCGCCACCGGGTCCTTGTCGGCCCACGCCCGCGGCGGCGGCGGTCCGTCGTGCGGTGCCGTGGCGGCCGGCAGCTGCGACTCGGGCAGTTCGCGGGCCCGCTGCAGCGCGGCGAGCCACTGCTCGACCTGGCGGCGGTTCACCCGGGGGCCGAAGCCCTGGACGGCGACCAGGCCGGCGGCGTTGGTGGGCATGGCGAGGGCGGCGTTGACGATGGCGGCGTCGGGCAGCACCCGGCCGGGGGAGACGTCCCGCTCGCGGGCCATCCGGTCGCGGGTCTGCCAGAGCTCGCGGACGGCGGCGAGCTGGCGGCGGCGCCGGACCTTGTGCAGCTGGGAGGTGCGCCGCCAGGGGTCGACCCGGGGGGAGGGGAGCGGTGCCGCGGCGAGCGCCGCGAACTCCTGCAGCGCCCAGTCGAGCTTGCCCTGGGCGTCCAGCTCCTGCTCGAGTGCGTCGCGCAGCTCGACCAGCACCTCGACGTCCAGAGCGGCGTAGCGCAGCCAGGGCTCGGGCAGCGGGCGGGTGGACCAGTCGACGGCCGAGTGCTCCTTGGCCAGGGAGAGGCCGAGGACGTTCTCGGTCATCGGGCCGAGGCCCACCCGGGGGAAGCCGGCGAGCCGCCCGGCCAGCTCGGTGTCGAACAGCGTCCGCGGGCGCATGCCGACCTCGCCGAGGCAGGGCAGGTCCTGGGTGGCGGCGTGCACCACCCATTCGGCGTCGGCGAGGGCCGTGCCGAGGGCGTGCAGGTCCGGGCAGGCGATCGGGTCGATCAGCGCGGTGCCCGCGCCAGCCCGGCGGAGCTGGATGAGGTAGGCCCGCTGGCCGTAGCGGTAGCCGGAGGCTCGCTCGGCGTCGACGGCGACCGGGCCCCGCCCGGCGGCGAAGGCCGCGACCGTGGCGGCGAGCGCCTGCTCGTCGGCGACGACGGGTGGCAGCCCCTCCCGCGGTTCGAGGAGCGGGACCGGGGCTGTCTCTTCTGGGATGGCTGCTACGGCGTCGGTCACCCCCCAAGGGTACGACGGCGTACGGGGCCGGGAGTGTTGTCGGACTGGTCAGACCGCGTTCGGACATATGCCCCCGGCCCGTGGCCGGTCGGCCATCGGTCCCGGACGGGTGGGCCGACCTGGTCCGGACCGGCCGATCACCGGTCTTCGGACCGGGTGGAGGCCCGGAGGAAACGTTCCTCCGGGCCTCCGCCGGACGGTTGCGCCGGAGCCGGCCCGCGCGGGGGCCGGGCCGGTCCGGTCGTCAGTGGATGATGCCGGTGCGCAGCGCGACCGCGACCATGCCGGCCCGGTCGCCGGTGCCCAGCTTGCGGGCGATCCGCGCGAGGTGGCTCTTGACGGTCAGTGCGGACAGGCCCATCGCCACGCCGATCGCCTTGTTGGACTGGCCCTCCGCCACCAGCCTCAGCACCTCGACCTCGCGGCCCGAAAGCTCCCGGTACGCGGTGGGCTGCGCACCGGGGGCGCCCGGCGCGCCGGGTGCTCCGGGCGTGCCCGCCGCTCCGGGGGCGCCGGGGACTCCCGGCATGCCGGGACGGCGCATCCGGCCCGCCAGGTGGGCGGCGCCGAGCGGCAGGCCGGGCCGGCCGGGCATGGCGAGGTTGGTGCGGGTGCCGGTGACCACGTAGCCCTTGACGCCGCCGGCGAGCGCGGAGCGGACGGCCCCGATGTCGTCGGCCGCGGAGAGCGCGAGGCCGTTGGGCCAGCCCGCGGCGCGGGTCTCGGCCAGGATGGTCAGCCCGGAGCCGTCCGGGAGGTGCACGTCGGCGATGCAGATGTCGCGTGGGGTGGCGACCCGCGGACGGGCCTCGGCGATCGAGGAGACCTCGATCACGTCGCGCACACCCAGGGCCCACAGGTGCCGGGTGACGGTGTTTCGGACGCGCGGGTCGGCGATGACCACCATGGCGGTGGGCTTCGTCGGACGGTACGCGACCACGTTTGCGGGGTGCTCGAGAAGGACCGACACCAGGCCTCCTGTGGGGAGTGGCGGACGGAACCCCGATGGGGGCGGTCGGAGTGTTCCGCGTTCGGAAAGGGTCACTGACACCTTCGGCATCATCCGTGCCCGGCTTTAGCGAAAGATCACGATCTAGTGAGTAACAATACGGACAAATCGCGCAGGTGACTGATACGACATGCCCTGGAATCGCACGGATTCGATCGCAACCGGATCGAAATGATCAATTTCAGCCGGGTAATTGACACAGACCGGGGCGGAAGTCACACTCCATCAGCCCTGGGGGTGGCGCTGCGCCGGACCGCCCGGGCGTCCCCCGGAAGGGCAGCGGCCCGGGACGGGCGGGGCCCGCCGGGGCTCGGTGCGGGGCCGCCGCGGGGCTCAGTGCGGGCGCGGCCGGCGCCGGGCGGGCATCGGCACCACGCCGCCGAGTGACGGGGCGTCCGGCAGCGGCATCGGCGCCCCCGCGGTGGGCGGCAGGCCGGCGCAGATGCACAGCAGGTCGCCCCAGGCCGCCAGGTGGCGCTCGAACCGCTTGTCGGCCGGCGTCCAGGACGCCCGCACCTCGATCTCGGTCGACGCCGGGCGTTCGGCCAGCGCGCCGAAGTAGTGCGAGGCGCAGCGGGTCACCGTGCCGCCGGGCTCCCCGTAGCCGGCGCCGTGCGCCTGCAGCGCGTCCATCAGCCAGGCCCAGCCGACCTCGCCGAGCATCGGGTCGCCGGCGATCTCAGGCTCCAGCTCGGCACGGGTCATGGTGACGACCCGGAAGTCGCCGTTCCAGGCGGACTGCCCGGCGGGGTCGTGCAACAGCACCAGTCGGCCGTCCGCGAGCTCGTCGCCGTCCACCTCGACCGTGGCGGTCACCGCCCACGCGAACGGTGCCAGCCGTCGGGGCGCCGGCGCGGGGGAGAGCTGCACCTCGGGCCGGAGCCGGGCGCCCGCGAGCGCCTCGACCGCACGGCGGAACTCGATCGGCGCCGCCTCCTTGTCCGTTCCGCCACCTTGTGCGGGGTGTCCGCCGACCGCTGCCATGGAGGGAAGCCTAGGTCGCCCGCGGCCCCAATCCGAGCAACTTCCCGCGGTGCGGCGCGCCGTAGCGCCACAGGTCGGACATCTCGGACGAACCTACGAGGCGCCCGGGGCCGCCGCGCGCACGGCGCGTGCGAAGATTTGACCCGTGAGCGAGACACCCGCGGCGAGCCCCGCAGCCCAGACCGACCCGCAGTCCACCGTGCGCCGCGGCGCCGCGTACGACTCCGTCTTCCTGCGCGCCGCCCGCCGCGAGCCGGTGCCGCACACCCCCGTCTGGTTCATGCGGCAGGCCGGCCGCTCGCTGCCGGAGTACCTGAAGGTGCGCGAGGGCATCCCGATGCTCGACTCCTGCATGCGGCCCGAGCTGGTCAAGGAGATCACGCTGCAGCCGGTCCGCCGGCACGGGGTGGACGCGGCGATCTTCTTCAGCGACATCGTGGTGCCGCTCAAGGCCGTCGGCATCGACGTGGACATCAAGCCCGGCGTCGGCCCGGTGATCGCCGACCCGATCCGCACGGTCGAGGACCTGCAGCGGCTGCGCCCGCTGGAGCCGGACGACATGCCCTACATCACCGAGGCCGTCGGCCTGCTCGTCGACGAGCTCGGCGCCACCCCGCTGATCGGCTTCGCCGGCGCCCCCTTCACGCTGGCCAGCTACCTGGTCGAGGGCGGCCCGTCGAAGAGCCACGAGAAGACCAAGGCCATGATGTACGGCGCGCCCGAGCTCTGGGCGGGCCTGGTCGACCGGCTGGCCGAGATCACCTCCGCCTTCCTGAAGATCCAGATCGAGGCCGGCGCCTCCGCCGTGCAGCTCTTCGACTCCTGGGTCGGCGCGCTCGCCCCGGACGACTACCGCCGCTCGGTGATGCCCGCCAGCACCAAGGTCTTCGAGGCGGTCGCCGACTACGGCGTGCCGCGGATCCACTTCGGCGTCGGCACCGGCGAATTGCTCGGACTGATGGGCCAGGCCGGCGCGGACGTGGTCGGCGTCGACTGGCGGGTGCCGCTGAACGTCGCCGCCGACCGGGTCGGCCCGGACAAGGGCCTGCAGGGCAACCTCGACCCGGCCGTGCTCTACGCCCCCACCCACGTCGTCGAGACCAAGGCCCGCGAGGTGCTGCACGCCGCCGCCGCGCTCGGCGACAGCGGCCACATCTTCAACCTCGGACACGGCGTCATGCCGACCATGGACCCGGACGCGCTGACCCGCCTGGTCGCCTTCGTGCACGAGGCCAGCGCCCGCTGACCGGACGGGCGGGGCCGGTCTCCCGGCCCCGCCGCCCCGTCACTCCCCGTCCGCCTGCTGCGGACCGGCCGGCGGCTCCGGGTCGACCGACGGCTCCGGGTCGGCCGACGGCTTCGGTCCGGCCGCCGCGGCCTGCGGCTGCGCGGGTGCCTGGACGGGCGCACCGGCCTGCCGCGGCACTCCCCAGACCGGCACCGGCGGCGCCGGCCGCGCGGGCCGGGACGCCGCCCGCCGCTTCAGACCGCGCCGCAGCAGCCAGGCCGCCGGGGCCAGCACCGCCAGGAACGGCGCCAGCGCGGCCAGCGCCACCAGCAGCCCGCGCACCAGCAGCAGTAGGGCGTGCCAGCCTCCCGCGAACGCGTGCCCGACCGCCGACCACAGCCCCCGCTCCGGCTTCTCCTCCGCCACCGGCACATCGGCGGCCCGGCGCAGCTCGACCGTGATCGTGGAGAGCGAGGTCTGCGAACCCAGCTCCTGCAGGCGCTGCTTCAGCGACTCCAGGTCCGCCTCCCGGCGGGTCAGCTCGCTCTCCAGCGACACCACCTCGGAGAGCGACTTCGCGTCCGCGAGCAGCGCCCGCACCCGGTCCACCGACGCCTGCTGGGTCTTCAGCCGGCTCTCGGTGTCCACCACCTGCTCGGTGAGGTCGTCCGCGTCGCTGCTGCGGGAGGCCACCGTGCCGAGGCCGGCCAGCCGGTCCATCGCCTGCTGGTAGCGGGCCGACGGCACCCGCAGCACCAGCCGCCCGGCCTCCGCGCCGCCGCTGTCGGAGAGCGACTCGCTGCCGACGTAGCCGCCGGTGTCCGTGGCCGTCCGGCGGACCGCCTCCGCCGTGCCGCCCTTGTCGTCGGCCTTCAACTGCAGCACCAGGCGGCCGGAGTAGGCGATGTAGCGGTGGTCGGCGGCGTTCTGGGCGGGGGCGCCGGACGGGTTGCCGGTGCCCGCCGCGGTCGGCTGCCCGGCCGGCCGGTCCGCCGCCCCCGCCCCGGCCGCGCCCCCGCCCGCGGTCGGCTCGGCCTTCGGCGCCGCCGCCCGGGCGGGTGCCGCGGCGTCCGAGGAGGAGCGGCCGCCGCCCTCCGCGCCGCAGCCGCTCAGCAGCAGCACCGCCGCCAGTGCGGTGCCCGCCAGCACCCGTCTGCCCGTGCGCCCCGTGTCCGTGCGCCCCATGTCCGTCCTCCCCTGGTCCCTCCGCGCGGCCTTCCGCGCAGGTCGCACCATTGGACGCGCCCGCGGCCCGTCCGGACCCGTCCCGGCGGTCCCGAACGGGTCACGGTCCGGCCTCGCCCCGGTGTACACCGCCCGTGCGGGGAAGCGGAGTTGACGGGCCGCCGACAGTCCGGCCGGGACGGACCGGCCGCGGCCGAGCGGGGCACCCCGGGCCCGGGGGTTAAGGAGTGCGAGACTGCGGGACATGGCAGAACCTCATGTCGTGGTGATCGGCGGCGGCATCGCCGGACTCGCCGCAGCGGTGTTCCTGACCGACGGCCCGCACCGGGTCACCGTGTTGGAGGCGTCCGAGCGCTTCGGCGGCAAGCTGATGGCGGGCGAGGTCGGCGGCGTCCGGGTCGACCTCGGCGCCGAGTCGATGCTCGCCCGCCGCCCCGAAGCGGTGGAGCTGGCCCGCGCCGTCGGCCTCGCCGACGAACTGGAGCCGCCCACCGGCGCCAAGGCCGCCATCTGGACCCGCGGCGCCCTGCGCCCGCTGCCCGGCGGCCAGCTGATGGGCGTGCCCGGCGACCTCGACGCGCTGGCCGCCACCGAGGTCCTCTCCGCCGACGGCCTGGACCGCGCCCGCCACGAGCGCCCGACCAGCGTCGGCGAGGACGTCGCGATCGGCGCCTACGTCTCCGCCCGGCTCGGCCGCGAGGTCGTGGACCGGCTCGTCGAACCGCTGCTCGGCGGCGTCTACGCCGGCCACGCCGACGAGATCTCGCTGCGCGCCGCCGTCCCGCAACTGCTCCCGCTCGCCCGGAGCGGCGGCCCGCTCGTCGACGGCGTGCACGAGCTCGTCGGCCGGGCCCGCCCCGACGCCGGCCCGGTCTTCCAGGGCATCCGCGGCGGACTCGGCACCCTGCCGGAGGCCGCCGCGGCCCACCTGCGCCGCGCCGGCGCCGACCTGCGCACCGCGAGCCCCGTCGACGCACTGCGCCGCACCCCCGAGGGCTGGCGGGTGGCCGTCGGCGGCGAGGTGCTGCACGCCGACGCCGTGGTGCTGGCCGTGCCCGCCCCGCAGGCGGCCGCGCTGCTGCGCCCCGACGTCCCCGCCGCCGCGGCCGAGCTGGACGCCGTCGAGTACGCCGGGATGGCCCTGGTCACCATGGCCTTCGAACGCACCGACGCGGCCGCCCTCCCGTACGGCAGCGGCTTCCTGGTCCCGCCCGTGGACGGCCGGGCGATCAAGGCCTCGACCTTCTCCTCCTACAAGTGGGGCTGGCTGGACCGCGCCGCCCCCGGGGCCTTCCTGCTGCGGACCTCGCTCGGCCGGCACCGCGAGGAGGCCGCCCTCGACCTGCCGGACGAGGAGCTCGTCGCCCGCTCGCTGGCCGACCTGGAACGGGCGACCGGGCTGCGCGCCGCGCCGTTCGCCACCGCGGTCACCCGCTGGCGGGCCGGACTGCCGCAGTACCCGGTGGGCCACCTGGACCGGACGGCCCGGGTCCGCCGGCTGGTCGCGCAGGCCGGCCGGCTGGCGGTCTGCGGCGCCGCCTACGACGGCGTGGGCATCCCTGCCTGCATCGGCAGCGCCCGCCGCGCCGTCAACGACTTGTTGACCCCGGCGGACGGCGTCGGGGCCCCGGAAGGGACAATGAGGACATGACTGAGAGCACTGAACAGCAGCCCGTGAAGAAGAAGGCCCGCGACCTCAACCAGGTCATCCGCTACACCATGTGGTCGGTGTTCAAGCTCAAGGGTGAGCTGCCCGAGGACCGTGCCGCCCTGGCCGCCGAGGTGGACGAGCTCTTCGCCCAGCTCGCCGCCAAGGACGTCACCGTGCGCGGCACCTACGACGTGTCCGGCCTGCGCGCCGACGCGGACGTCATGGTCTGGTGGCACGCCGAGGACTCGGACGACCTGCAGGAGGCGTACAACCGCTTCCGCCGCACCGCCGTCGGCCGCGTGCTGGAGCCGGTCTGGTCGAACATGGCGCTGCACCGCCCGGCCGAGTTCAACAAGTCGCACATCCCGGCGTTCCTCGCCGACGAGCGCGCCCGCGACTACGTCTGCGTGTACCCGTTCGTCCGCTCCTACGAGTGGTACCTGCTGCCCGACGAGGAGCGCCGCGCCATGCTCGCCGAGCACGGCAGGATGGCCCGCGGCTACCCGGACGTCCGGGCCAACACGGTCGCCTCCTTCGCCCTCGGCGACTACGAGTGGCTGCTCGCCTTCGAGGCCGACGAGCTGCACCGGATCGTCGACCTGATGCGCGACCTGCGCCCGTCCCGGGCCCGGCTGCACGTCCGCGAGGAGGTGCCGTTCTTCACCGGCCGCCGCAAGCCGGTCGCCGAGCTCCTCGCCGGCCTGGTCTGAGCAGGCTCCCTCCGGGCTGTCGCGCGGGCGGTGCGGCGGACTCAGGTCCGCAGCGCCGCCCGCAGCCGTTCGTCGGTCAGCGCGGCCGGGCCGACCATCGCCACCGCGGTGAGCAGCGCCTGCTCCGGGTCGCGGGTGTGGCCGAGCTGCCGGGGCACCCGCGCGGTGCGCAGCACCTCCAGGCCGGCGGGCGCGGCGAACCGGGTGTAGGTGTGCACGTCCACCCGGGCCATCAGCAGGGTGCCGCAGGTGAGGATCAGCGGCAGCGAGAACCAGGCGATCGCCGCACTGGCGTCCCCGCTGCCGGGGGCGGCGAGGGCGAGCGAGGCGGCCAGCAGCAGGACGCACAGCAGCAGCGCCGTCCGGACCTGCCGCACCGCCCGCGAGGTGTCCCGGCGGACGGTCTCCGGCGTCGCCAGCCCGGCACGGGCGAGGCGGTCACCGATCTCCCGTACGGTCGGGTGCGCCGCCAGCGAGGCCCGCAGCGGCCCCGTCCGGCACTGGCCCTCGGGGCCGATCTGCTCGATCAGCGCCCGCTCCAGCCGACTGCGGCCGCGCGGGTCGACCACGGTCGTCCAGCCGGTGTGCGCGAGGTGCAGCCGGCCGCGGCCGGCCATCAGCACCAGCGCCAGCTCCACCACCCGGCCCGGTCCACCGGCCAGGTAGGCGGTCTCGTACAGGCCGATCCCCACCGCCTCGGGCGGCCGGGGGCCGAAGCCGTCGAGCAGGTCGGCCCTGGTCGCGACCCGGACCAGCTGCAGGCAGGAGAACGCGGCAGCCGCGCAGGCCGGGATCAGGAGGAGCACCCACATGGGCTTGTTCTAGTCCCGGCAGGGGCGGGCGGGGAACACATGCCCCGCCCGCGATACGAAACTGTGACAAGCCGGGTCAGGAGCTGCCGCACCCGCCGCCGCAGCTGGAGCCGCAGGAGCTCCCCGACGAGCAGGAGCTGCCCGAGGACCCGCACGAGCTCCCGGACGAACCGCAGCCCGACGAGGAGCCGCAGCTCGACGACGAGGACCCGCAGCCGGACGAGCCGCAGCTCGACGAGGAACCGCTGTCCGAGCCGGAGCCGCACCAGGTCGCCGTGGAGCAGGACGAGGACGACGAGGCCGAGGACGAGGACGAGGAGGCCAGCTGCCGGGCGGTCAGCGCCGCCCGCATCTCCTCGTCCAGCTCGTCGGTGCCCTCCAGGGCGAGCGCGCCGAGCACCGTCAGCGCGGCGACGGGCGCCACCACGTCGTACGGGCGCCAGGCGCCGCCCTCCTTCATCATCGACAGCTGGCGGCGGCCCGCCGGGGTGACCCGCCCCCGGTCCGGCCTGGTCGCCACCAGGTAGACCACGCCGGCCACCAGCAGCACCGCGAACGGGAAGACCGGCGGCGGGCCGGTGTACCGGCCGTTGAAGGTGCGGTCCGTCCAGTCGACCATCGCGAACACGCCGAGCACCACCGTCGCCAGCAGCGCCAGGCCCAGCACCCGGCGGGCCCGCACCACCGCGCGGTGCCGGTCCGGCCGGCGCATCAGACCCCGGTCGGCCAGCCGGTCGCCGATCTCCTGCACGGCGGCGCTGCGCGCCACCCGGCGGCGCAGCACGTCGGCGTCCTGCTGCCGGCCGGGGCCGGCCGCGTCGATCAGCGCCGCCTCGACGGCGTCCCGCGGCGCCGGGTCGGTGACGGTGACCAGACCGGACCGCGCCACGATCACCCGGCCCTCCTGCTGCATCCGCACCAGGGCGGTGACCGCGACCCGGGTCGGGCCGCCGGCCAGGAAGGCCGTCTCCATCAGTTCCAGGCCGCGCCCGGACAGGCCCTGCGGATGCGGCACCCGGCGCAGCCGCGCCCGGGTGACGCCCACTGCCGTCCCGGTGGCCAGCACCAGGACGAGGGCCACGGTGAACTCCGTGCTCCACATCGTTGTCTCCCCCGTGGGTCGAACGGGTCCGGCGGACCCGGTGGTGCCGTGCTCAGCCCCGGGACGGGGCCGGCCGGCCGTGGGTGGCCGCGCCGCCGCGGCGGCGCAGGCGGTCGTGCACCGCGCGGGCCAGCACGGCCCGGGCCGCCCGCAGCGGGCCCGGGGCGTGCGCGTCGGCCGCGGGCCGCAGCCAGTGCTCCAGTTCGTCCCGCCAGGCGGCGGCCGGTTCCGCGGCCAGCGCCCAGGCGGCGAACTCCCGTGCGTCGGCCCGGTACCCGCCGCGCTGCGGGCCCTGCCGGGCGTACCGCTCGAACAGCGGGCGCCAGTCGCCGCCGAGGATCCGGGCCGGCTCGGGCACCACCCGTGCGGTGGTGTCCCGGCGTTTGGCGAGCAGCCCGCGGGCCTGGGTGGCGACCTGCGCCGGATCGAAGCCCTCCGGCACCGGCCCGCCCGCGACCAGCGCGGCCATCAGCCCGCTCTGCCGCTCGGCGAGCCGCGCCCGCGCCAAGGCCAGCTCGGCGTCGTCCCCGCGCAGCAGGTACTCGTCGGGTTCAGCCACCCTGCCGCACCCCCTCGGCGAGCGGGGCCCGCTCCAGGACGGCCCGGATCGCGTCGAGTTCACCGGCCAGCTCGGCCGGCGGCGGGAAGGCGTCGTCGCGCTCCAGCAGCACACCGGGCGGCACCGCACGCCCGCACAGTTCGGCGAGCACCTCCAGCACCGGCGCGGTGACCGGGTGGGCGTGGGTGTCGTGCCAGACGCCGTCCCGCTCCACCCCGCCGGCGACGTGCACGTAGGCGAGGGCCTCCAGCGGCAGCCGGGCCAGTTCGGCGGTGACGTCCAGACCCAGGTTGACCCGGTTGGTGTGCAGGTTGGCGACGTCCACCAGCAGCCGCACGCCCGTCCGCTCCACCAGCTCGGCGAGGAACTCGCCCTCGGTCAGCTCGTCGTCCGGCCAGCGCAGGTGGGCCGCGATGTTCTCCAGGGCCAGCGGCACCGGCAACTGCTCCTGCGCGATCCGGACGTTCTCCGCGACCACCCGCAGCGCGTCCCGCGACCGCGGCACCGGCAACAGGTGGCCGGACTCCATCCCGCCCGCCCGGACGAACGCCAGGTGCTCGGTGACCAGCGGCGCACCGAGCGCCTCGGCCACCTCGGCCAGCCGCTCCAGCCGGTGCGCGGCCGGCGGCTCGGCGCCCCCGAGGCCCAGTGACACCCCGTGCGGGACGACCGTGACGCCGCGCTCCCGCAGCACCTCCAGCGAAGGCGGCAGGTGACCGGCGCAGACGTTCTCCGCGACCACCTCCACCCAATCCACGCCGGGCAGCCGCTCGACCGCGGTGTCGATCTCCGCCCGCCAGCCGATCCCCACCCCCAGCCGGGGCGGCTCCGTCGAGTGCGCCATGCGCGCTCCCCCTCTCCTGCGTCCGATGCTGCCCGTGTCCGCTGCTGAGGGTGTACCGGCCGGACACGGCTGCCAACCACCGGCAGCCGAACTCAGAGCTGAACTTGAGCTTTCTCCGCGGTGCCACCCGATTCGCGGGCAACTCCCGTCCTGGAGACCGATATTCGAGGGCGCGGAGGCGGCCGAGTCGTTAACGTGACGTGTCTATGACGCTCACGATCCGCGCCTTCCGGCCCGACGACGCGACAGCGGCCTGCGCCGCCCTGCGCGCCGGCCGCCCGTATCTTGTCACCACCCCCGAGACGGTCGCCTGGCAGGTCGCCGCCCAGCCCCACCTGCGGATGCTGCTCGCCGAGGCGGACGGGCGGATCGTCGCCACCGCCCGGTTCGGCGCCTACCCGGACAGCGAGGAACCCGGCCACGGCTTCGCCGCCGTCCACGTCGTCCCCGGAGAGCGCGGGCAGGGCACCGGCACCGCCCTGCTCACCGCCACCGAGGAGGCGCTCGCCGCCGAAGGCGTCCGGCACGCGCACTGCTGGGTGGACGACGAACCGGCGGCGCACGGCTTCGCCGCCGCCCGCGGCTACACCCGCGGCCGGGTCGCCTACTTCGCCGGACGCGACCTCACCACCCCGCTGCCGCCCCTGCCGGCCCGCCCGCCCGGCGTCGAACTGCGCACCGCCGCCGAGTACGCGGACGACCCGCACCCGCTCTACCTGGTCGACGTCGAGGGCACCCGGGACGAACCCGGCGACGTCGACCTCGCCGACCAGGGCTACGCCTCCTGGCTGGCCGAGATCTGGCACCGGCCCGACCTCGACCGCGAGCTCACCACCGTGGTGCTCGCCGACGGCCGGCCGGTGGGCTTCTCCGCCGCACAGACCGACGGCGAGGGCCGCTACTGGTCGTCCTTCACCACCACCGTCCGGGCCCACCGCGGCCGCGGCCTCGCCAAACTCGCCAAGGCCGACTCCCTGCACCGGGCCCGCGCGGCCGGCATCACCGCCGCCTTCACCCACAACGACGGCGGCAACGCCCCGATGCTGGCGGTCAACGACTGGCTCGGGTACGAGCGCTGCGCCGCCGAATGGAAGTACAGCCGCGAACTCACCGCGTGAGCCGGCACGGGGAGCGGGAACTGCGCAGTCCGAGTGCGGCTGTCACCACGGATTCGGGCCGACCCCGATCCGTACGGTGGCCCGCATCCGAATTGCGCAGTTCCCCGCGCCCCTGACGGGCTGCCCCTCAGCCGACGTCGACGCCGTGGGCACGGGCGAGGCCGGCGAGGCCGTCCGCCCAGCCCTGGCCGACCGCGCGGACCTTCCACACCTCGGGGCCGCCGGCCGGCCGGTGCCGGTAGACCTCGGCGACCAGCATCGCCGACACCGCGGGGTCGGACGGCGGGCGGAACGACCAGGCGGTGCCGTCCTCGGCGTGCAGCAGCAGGTCCGCGTCGGTGAGTCCGGCGCAGGTCAGCCCGGTGTCGGCGTCCATGTTGACGGAGACGGCGACCCGGTGGACGTCCGGCGGGAGGTCCGCCGGCCGCAGCACCGCCGACTCGGTGCGCCGCCCGTCCGCGGCGGCCTTCTCGCCGAGCAGCACCGCCCCGCCCGCGGCGCTGCGCTGGTGGTAGAAGACGAAGTCGCCGTCGGAGCGGACCAGGCCCTCGGCGGTGAGCAGCAGCAGCGTCAGGTCGGCGTCCGCGCCGGCGGAGGAGAAGCGGACGGTCAGCGCGGCGAGCGCGCTCTCCGGCAGCACCGCGTTCTGCCCGGGTGCGAGCACCGTCGCCGCCGCGGCCGCCGCGGGCACGGCGGGTGCCGTCCGCCGCCCGGTGCCGCTGCCCGCCGCGCCCTCCGTCCCGAGCCGTCCGGCGAGCCCGTGCTCGCGGAGCAGGGCGACCAGCATCGGGCCGTCCACCAGGGTCAGCGGCCGGCCCTCGACCCAGCGCCGGGAGCCGGGCCCGAAGCCGGAGGTGGTGACGAGGATGCCGCGGTTGGCGCCGCAGCGGGCCATGGTGGCGTCCAGGTCGCGGACGGCGGTGGGCGGCACGGTGTGCCGGTAGCGCTTGGCCTGGATGACGATCTGCCCGCCGGTGATCGGGTCCGGGTCCTCCGCCAGCACGTCGACGCCCTCGTCGCCGCTGCGGGCGGTCGTCCGGGTGCGCAGGCCGCGGCGGCGGAAGAGTTCGGCGATCAGTTCCTCGAAGGCGATCGGATCCATGGTGAACAGGTCCGGCCCCTCGTCGCCGGCCGGCGCGGCCGCGGCGACGCCCGGGGAGCCGGTGGCGTGCGGACGGACGGCCTCCGGCTTGTCCGGGCGCGCGGACAGCCGGCCGTCCAGCGCCTCCACCAGGCAGTCCACCGGCTCGACCCGCTCCAGGTCGAGCGCGAGGAAGTCGGCCCGTCCGGCGGCCACCGAGACCAGGCAGCGGCTCTCCTCCCGGCCGGTCGCCGGGTCGACGGCCTCGACCACGCCGTGCACCACGACGGAGGAGAGCAGGCCCGCGTCGTCCGCCCGGAACGCCTCCGCGAGCACCCGCAGCGCGCACTGCGCCACGACCTCCCGGTAGAGCGCCCGCCGCTCGCCGGCCGGGCGGGCCACCTCGGCGTCCCGGTCGTCGGTCTTCACGTACCGGTGCCGGGCGACGGCCGGCACCACCGAGAAGTCGGGCAGCGACCACTCCACGACCAGTTGGCGGGCCCCGGCGTCCCAGCGGGCCTCGGCCGTGTGCGGGAAGCCCTCGGGCCAGTCGTCGCGCCACCCGAGCGCCGTCTCGAAGTACTCCTCGACGGCCTCCGGGGCGCCCGAGCGCAGTCCGGCCACCAACTGCCCGGCGTGGGCCGCGAGCCGCTGCCGGGAGGCCAGCCAGCCGTCGAACTCGGCCCGGTACTCGGCGAGCCGGCGCTGCCGTTCCTGCTCGGCGGCCTGCGCCGCGTACCAGTCCTGCTCGAACCGGGCGCGGGCCTGCGCGGCCTGCTCGTCCCACGCCCGCCGGGCCGCCGGGTCGAACGCCTGCGCGCCCGTCAACGGCGGTATCAGATACCAGGACTGGTCGGGCACCGGCACCGGCACGCCCAGCTGCCCGGGGTCGAAGGCGGCCGCGGGCGCCGCCAGGTCCGCGGGTGAGAAGGGCCGCCCGCGCAGGCCCGCGGCGAGCGTCCCGCGCAGCGCCGCGACGCGGTCCTCCAGTTCGGCCGTCCGCCGGGCCGCGTCCGCCTCCCGGCTCTGCCGGTACGCCTTGAGAGCCTCGCGCTGGCCCTGGGCGGCCGCCCGTTCCGCCTCCCGGCGGGCCCGCTCGTACTGCCGCTGCGCGGCCGCGTCGGCGCGGCGCTGCGCCTCCTCCCGGCGGTGCTGTTGGCGCTGTGCCTCCGCCAGCATGGCCAGTACTCCGGAAGTGCGACGCCCTGCCACCGTTGTCCTCTCGTGCGGTTCGACCGATGATCAGTCTGGCACGGTGTGGCACTGCGGTGACAGGGCGTGCGGGAGCGCGCTCCCGGGGCCGGGCCCTACTCGGCGGGCCGGAGGGTCAGCGAGATGCTGTTGATGCAGTACCGCTGGTCGGTCGGGGTCTCGTAGCCCTCGCCCTCGAAGACGTGGCCGAGGTGGCTGCCGCAGCGGGCGCAGCGGACCTCCACCCGGCGCATCCCGAAGGACGTGTCCTGGATGTACTCGACGCGGTCCTCGGCCAGCGGCGCGTAGTACGAGGGCCAGCCGCAGTGGCTCTCGAACTTCGTCTCACTGCTGAAGAGCTCGGCCCCGCAGGCCCGGCAGCCGTACACGCCGACCGTCTTGGTGTCGGTGTACTCGCCGGTGAAGGCGGGCTCGGTGCCGGCCTCGCGGAGCACGCGGTACTCCTCCGGCGACAGCTCGGCACGCCACTCGGCGTCGGTCTTCTGGATCTCGTGGGTCACGGAAGTCCTCCCATCAGGCACCGGGTGCAACGTCCGCGAGGCGGGCGAGAATTTCCGGGCCCAGGTTGGTCACGTCGCCCGCGCCCATGGTGAGCACCAGGTCGCCCGGCTTCGCCAGGGCGGCCATCCGCTCCGGGGCGGCGGCGAAGGCGTGCTCCGCGGCCACGTCGGCGCCGGCCTTCCGGGCGGCGTCGATGATCAGCTCGCTGGTGACGCCGGGGATCGGGTCCTCGCGGGCCGGGTAGATGTCGAGCACCACCGAGGCGTCGGCCATCGCCAGCGCGTCGCCCATCTCCGCGGCCAGCTGCTGGGTGCGGCTGAACAGGTGCGGCTGGAAGACCACCAGCACCCGGCCGGCGCCCGCGGCCTCGCGGATCGCCTCCAGGTCGGCGGCCATCTCGGTCGGGTGGTGCGCGTAGGAGTCGATCACCTGCACGCCGGCGGCCTCGCCCTTGAGCTGCAGCCGGCGACGCACGCCGGTGTAGCTGCCGAGCGCCTTCGCCAGGTCCGCGGCGGGCACGCCGAGCGCCACGCCGGCGGCCAGCGCGGAGACCGCGTTGTGCGCGTAGTGCCGGCCCGGCACGGAGACGGTGAAGGAGAGCTCCTCGCCGCCCAGCTCCACGGTGACCTCGCTGGTCATGCCGCGCGGCGAGACCGAGAGCACCCGCACGTCGGCGTCCTCGGCGGCGCCGACCGTCACCACGTTCAGGCCCACCCGGCCGCGGACCCGGCGGGTCAGCTCCCGGGCGCCCTCGTGGTCGGCGGAGACCACCAGGGTGCCGCCGGGCACGATCCGGCCGACGAAGGTCTCGAAGGACTGGTGGATCTCCTCGATCGAGGCGTAGTTGGCGTGGTGGTCCAGCTCCACGTTGAGGACGATCGCCACCTCGGGCGCGTACTTGTGGAAGCTGCGGTCGCTCTCGTCGGCCTCCGCGACGAAGATGTCGCCGGTGCCGTGGTGCGCGTTGGAGCCCGGCGCGTCCAGGTCGCCGCCGATCGCGTACGAGGGGTCGAGGCCGAGCTCGCCGAGGCTGACCGCCAGCATGCTGGTGGTGGTGGTCTTGCCGTGGGTGCCGGCGACGGCGAGCGCGCGGCGGCCGCCCATCAGCGCGGCGAGCGCGTCGGACCGGTGCACGACCGGGATCCCGCGCTCCCGGGCGGCGGCGAGCTCCGGGTTGTCCGCGCGGATCGCGCTGGAGACGACCACGCTGCTGGTGCCGGCCGGCAGGTTCTCCGCGGCGTGGCCGACGGCGACCTCGGCGCCGAGCGCGCGCAGCGCCAGCACCGTCTCGGACTCCTTCGCGTCGCTGCCGGAGACCTCGGCGCCCCGCACCGCGAGGATCTTCGCCAGTCCGGACATCCCGGCGCCGCCGATGCCGATGAAGTGCGGGGCGTGCAGGTCGTGCGCGGCGTCGTTCAAGGGATGCTCCGTACAGCCGGGGACTGGGAGGACGAGAACCGTCCTCGCGGTGGTTCCGCAAGGACGATTCTGCACCACCGGCGGAGGAGCTCAGGAGTCGCTGGCGAACAGCTTGAGCACCGGGACGCCGACCTTGTGCCGCGCCCGCGACGCCCAGTCGCGGTGGAAGAACTCCTCCACGAAGTGCGGCGAGGTCAGCACCAGCACCTCGTCCGCGCCGTGCTCCTCGACCACGCTCCGCAGGCCGTCGAGCGGATTCTCCTGCACCACCCGGCCGGTGGCCTCGGCACCCGACTCGCGCAGGTGGCGCAGGCTGTGCTCCAGGGACTCCTCGGCCACCGTGGGCACCGACTCGTCGTCGTGCTCGTGCACCGCCTTGTCGAGATGGCCCAGTGCCACGTCGTCGAGTGCTCTCAACAGCTCGTCCTGTTTTCCGCGCGGCTGCATCAGCACCACGAAGGAGACCTTCTCGTCGCCGTGCAGGGTGGTGACCAGCTCGACGTCCGCGTCGGACAGCGCCTTTTCGATCATCAGTACGGTCTTGAACACGTGAGTCCCTTCGTACAGTGCAGGCCCCGGGTCCGCTGTCCTCATCTTGCCCGGCGGAAGCTTTCCGCACGCTGCACACGCACCACACGGGCCACAGCGGCCGCCCGGGTCACCCCGCAGCCGGTCCGGTCGGGCCGACCGGACCGTCCTCGACCCGGACGTAGCGGGTGAACAGGAAGCCGCCCTCCTCGATCAGCGACTCCAGCCGCATCGCCCGCACCTGCTCGACCGCGGCCCCGTACGCGATCCTCGGCGCGTCGCCGGCCGTCAGCAGCGGCGCCAGCGACAGGCACAGCTCGTCCAGCAGCCCGGCCGCCGCCAGCCCGCCCAGCAGCCGCGGGCCGCCCTCGGTCAGCTGCCGGGTCCAGCCGCGCGCCGCCAGCGCCGCCACCGCCGCGGCCAGGTCCACCGACCGCTCGCCGGCCACCACCACGTCCGCCACCGCGGCCACCGCCCGGCGCGCCTCGGCCGGGGAGTCCTCCGTGGTGACCACCACCGTGCGCACCAGCGGCTCGGTGAACAGCGGCGCCGACAGGTCCAGCGCCAGCCGGCGGCTGACCACCGCGATCGCCGGCGCCGGGGCCTGGCCCGCCGCCGCCCGGGCCGCCGCGAACTCCTTCCGCGCCCGGGCCGGCCGGTAGCCCTCCGCCCGGACGGTCTCCGCCCCGACCAGCACCACGTCCGCGAGCGCCCGCAGCACCCCGAAGATCCGCTTGTCCGCGGCGCTCGACAGGCCCTCCGACAGGCCCGCCAGCCGGGCCGAGCCGTCCAGGCTGGACACCATGTTGGCGCGCAGCCACGGCCGCCCCCCGCGCACCCCGTCCGGGTAGGCGTACAGCGCGGCGAGCGCCTCCAGCGCGGCCGGGTCGGCGACGGGGGCTGTGAGCGGATTCATCAAGAGCTGCATGGTGGCGAGTCTTCCACGGGGCGTACCCTGTACTACCGTGCCCGCAGCCCCCCACGCCGACCCCACCGCCTCCGAGACGGCCACCGTGACAGCCCTCACCGACCGACGACCGGTCGTGCCCGCCGAGCGCCTGGTGGCCGAGATGGTCCCGCCGCCGCGGTTCGCCGGCGTCAGCTTCGGCAGCTACCTCCCGGACAGCACCCAGCCCAGCCAGTACGAGGCGGTGCAGGTCCTGGAGCAGTTCGCGGCCTCCCTCAACGGCAGCGGCGCGGCCCCGAAGCGCAGCTGGTTCCGGCGCGGTCCCGCCGCCCCGGCCGGTCCGGCCGGCATCTACCTCGACGGCGGCTACGGCGTCGGCAAGACCCACCTGCTCGCCTCGCTCTGGCACGCCACCCCCGGGCCCAAGGCCTTCGGCACCTTCGTCGAGCTGACCAACCTGGTCGGCGCCCTCACCTTCAAGGGCGCCGTCGAGACCCTCTCCGGGCACCGGCTGCTCTGCATCGACGAGTTCGAGCTCGACGACCCGGGCGACACCGTCCTCGTCTCCACCCTGCTCAGCCGCCTCGTGGAGAACGGCGTCAAGCTCGCCGCCACCTCCAACACCCTCCCCGACAAGCTCGGCGAGGGGCGCTTCGCGGCCGCCGACTTCCTCCGCGAGATCCAGGGCCTCTCGGCGCACTTCCGGCCCGTCCGGATCGACGGCCAGGACTACCGCCACCGCGGCCTGCCCGACGCCCCGCCGCCGTACACCGACGACGAGGTCACCGCCCGCGCCGCCACCGCCCCCGGCGCCTCGCTGGACGACTTCGACGCCCTGCTCGAACACCTCAAGAACGTCCACCCGAGCCGGTACGGCGCCATGCTCGACGACGTCCACGCCGTCTTCCTGCGCGGCGTCCGGCCGGTCGACGACCAGTCCACCGCCCTGCGGCTGGTCGTCCTCGCCGACCGCATGTACGACCGGGAACTCCCCGTCACCGCCTCCGGCGTCCCCTTCGACCGGGTCTTCCCCGAGGACATGCTGCGCGGCGGCTACCGCAAGAAGTACCTCCGCGCCGTCTCCCGCCTGGTCGCCCTCGCCCGCGACAGCTCCAAGGGCTGACACCGCCGCCCGGGCAGGGCCCGGCTCCCCGCACGGCCCTGCACTGTCGGTGCGGGGCCGTACGGTGGAGTGGTGCGCCCCATCACGAGTATCGAGCGGTCCACGACGCCCTTCGAGGTCGTCAGCCCCTACCAGCCCAACGGCGACCAGCCGGCGGCCATCGCCGAGTTGGAGCGCCGCATCCGCGGCGGCGAGAAGGACGTCGTCCTGCTCGGTGCGACCGGCACCGGCAAGTCCGCGACCACGGCGTGGATGATCGAGAAGCTGCAGCGCCCCACCCTGGTGATGGCGCCGAACAAGACGCTGGCGGCCCAGCTGGCCAACGAGTTCCGCGAGCTGCTGCCCAACAACGCGGTCGAGTACTTCGTCTCGTACTACGACTACTACCAGCCCGAGGCGTACGTCCCGCAGACGGACACCTACATCGAGAAGGACTCCTCGATCAACGAGGAGGTCGAGCGGCTGCGGCACTCCGCGACCAACTCCCTGCT
The DNA here is from genome assembly GCF_040683455.1 of Kitasatospora sp. NPDC093679. Lineage (NCBI taxonomy): Bacteria > Bacillati > Actinomycetota > Actinomycetes > Kitasatosporales > Streptomycetaceae > Kitasatospora > Kitasatospora sp. NPDC093679. The sequence goes on along the minus strand of NZ_JBFBDW010000014.1, from coordinate 139,303 downwards.
GACCCGCCGCGACGTGGTCGTGGTCGCCTCGGTGTCCTGCATCTACGGCCTCGGCACCCCGCAGGAGTACGTCGACCGGATGGTGCCGCTCAAGGTCGGCGAGGAGATCGACCGGGACGCCCTGCTCCGCCGGTTCGTCGACATCCAGTACACCCGCAACGACCTCGCCTTCACCCGCGGCACCTTCCGGGTCCGCGGCGACACGATCGAGATCTTCCCGGTGTACGAGGAGCTCGCCGTCCGGATCGAGATGTTCGGCGACGAGATCGAGGCGCTCTACACGCTGCACCCGCTCACCGGCGAGATCATCAGCCAGGACGACTCGGTCTACGTCTTCCCCGCCTCGCACTACGTCGCCGGCCCGGAGCGGATGGAGCGCGCGGTCAACGACATCGAGAAGGAGCTCGGCGAGCGCCTGGCGGTGCTGGAGAAGCAGGGCAAGCTGCTGGAGGCCCAGCGGCTGCGGATGCGCACCACGTACGACATCGAGATGCTCCGCCAGATCGGCAGCTGCTCCGGCGTCGAGAACTACTCGATGCACTTCGACGGCCGCGCGCCCGGCACCGCGCCGAACACCCTGCTCGACTACTTCCCGGAGGACTTCCTCCTGGTCATCGACGAGTCGCACGTGACGGTGCCGCAGATCGGCGCGATGTACGAGGGCGACGCCTCCCGCAAGCGCACCCTGGTCGACCACGGGTTCCGGCTGCCGTCCGCGATGGACAACCGCCCGCTGAAGTGGGAGGAGTTCCTGGAGCGGATCGGGCAGACGGTCTACCTCTCGGCGACCCCCGGCAAGTACGAGCTGTCCCGTGGCGACGGCGCGGTCCAGCAGATCATCCGTCCGACCGGCCTGATCGACCCCGAGGTGATCGTCAAGCCCACCGAGGGCCAGATCGACGACCTGGTGCACGAGGTCCGCACCCGCGTCGAGCGGGACGAGCGCGTCCTGGTCACCACCCTCACCAAGAAGATGGCCGAGGACCTCACCGACTACATGCTCGGCCTGGACATCCGGGTGCGGTACCTGCACAGTGACATCGACACGCTGCGCCGGGTCGAGCTGCTCCGCGAGCTGCGGGCCGGCGAGTACGACGTGCTGGTGGGCATCAACCTGCTCCGCGAGGGCCTGGACCTGCCCGAGGTGTCGCTGGTGGCGATCCTGGACGCCGACAAGGAGGGCTTCCTGCGGTCGGGCACCTCGCTGATCCAGACCATCGGTCGTGCGGCGCGCAACGTCTCCGGCCAGGTCCACATGTACGCGGACCGGATCACCCCGGCGATGGAGCTGGCGATCGAGGAGACCAACCGGCGCCGGGCCGTGCAGCAGGCGTACAACGAGGCGAACGGCATCGACCCGCAGCCGCTGCGCAAGAAGATCGGCGACATCCTGGACACCCTCGCCCGGGAGGACGTCGACACCGAGCAGCTGCTCTCCACCGGCTACCGCGGGTCGGGCGGCAGGACCCGCACCCCCGTCCCGGCGCTCGGGGCGGACCGCAAGCCGGCCAAGAGCCTGCCCGCGGCCGAGCTGGCCCAGCTCATCCAGGACCTCACCGACCGGATGCACGCCGCCGCAGCCGAGCTGCAGTTCGAGGTGGCCGCCCGGCTGCGCGACGAGGTCGGCGAGCTGAAGAAGGAGCTCCGGCAGATGCGGGAGGCCGGGATGGCCTGAGCCCGCCCGGCCGGACGCGCTCCCACGGGCCGTCCCGAGCAGGAACACCCTGCATGACATGTGCCCGCAGGCCCTAGGCTGGCCTGCGGGCACCGGTCGTCGAACAGGAGACCCGGCCGCGCGGGCGCGGCGGGCGGCGGCGGTGCGGTCGCAGGGCACTGGGGGCCTCGGCCGGGGGACGGCAACGGGGTGTTCCGTCCGAGCGCGGTGGGACCGCTCCCGCCGGGCCGAGCAGAGAGAGGGAAGCACCGTGTCGGTGAATCTGGCCAAGGGGCAGAGCGTCAGCCTGCAGAAGAGCTCGGGGGAGTCGCTGACGGTCGTGCGGATGGGCCTGGGCTGGCGGGCCGCCGTCCGCAAGGGCCTGTTCGGCAGCCGCAGCCGCCAGGTCGACCTGGACGCCTCGGCCTTGCTGTACGCCGAGCGCACCCCCTCCGACGTGGTGTTCTTCCAGCACCTGGCCAGCAACGACGGCTCGGTGCAGCACACCGGGGACAACCTGACCGGTGGTGCCGGCGGGGGCGACGACGAGGTGATCCTGGTCGACCTGATGCGGGTGCCGGTGCACATCACCCAGATCGTGTTCACCGTCAGCTCGTACACCGGGCAGAGCTTCAGCGAGGTGCAGGACGCGCACTGCCGGCTGGTCGACGAGTCCACCGGCCAGGAACTGGCCCGCTACGAGCTGGCGGCGGGCGGCCGGCACACCGGGCAGATCATGGCGAAGGTGTACCGCGAGCCGGAGGGCGGCTGGGCGATGCAGGCGATCGGCGCACCGGCGCGGGCCAGGACCTTCCAGGACATGCTGCCCGCGATCGAGCCCTACCTCTGAGACCGCCGGGGCGTCCGGCGGCACCCCCCGGGCGGCTCCGCCCCCGACGGCTCTTTACCTTCTTTACCTTGTCTTGGGGATTCTGTTAGCCTCGGCGTAGACGGAGGGGAGTACTCCCCAGCGGCAGCCCCGTCATCACGGACGTCCGCCCATCGGGTGTCCCGGGGTGCCGGCCCGCGTGCTCCTTCGGTGAGCCGCAGGGTGGAGGAGACCTCCGGCAGTGACGATGCCTGTTCGCCTACCTGCCGGAGGAGCAGACGTGGACGTTTCCCTTGGCCTGTGGATCGGCACGATCGGGGTGCTGGTCGCCCTGATCGTGGCCGACTTCTTCATCGGCGGCCGCAAACCGCACGAGGTCTCCGTCAAGGAGGCCGGGATCTGGACGGTCGTCTGGATCGTCCTCGCGGTGCTGTTCGGCGCCTTCCTCTGGAAGCAGTACGGCTCGCAGCCCGCGAGCGAGTTCTTCGCCGGCTACATCACCGAGAAGTCGCTGAGCGTCGACAACCTCTTCGTCTTCATCCTGATCATGGGCAAGTTCGCGGTGCCGCGGATCTACCAGCAGCGCGTGCTGATGTTCGGCGTGATCATCGCGCTGGTGCTGCGGGCGGTCTTCATCGCCGGCGGCGCGGCCCTGGTCTCCACCTTCTCGTGGGTCTTCTACATCTTCGGCGCCTTCCTCGTCTGGACGGCGTGGAAGCTCATCCAGGACGCCCGCTCCGACGAGGAGGAGGAGTTCGAGGAGAACCGCCTGCTCAAGGCGATCGAGAAGCGCTTCCCGGCGACCGACAAGTACCACGGCACCAAGCTCTTCGTCGTGGAGAACGGCCGCCGGCTGATGACCCCGATGCTGATCGTCATGCTGGCGATCGGCACCACGGACGTGCTCTTCGCCCTGGACTCGATCCCCGCGATCTTCGGCCTGACCCAGGACCCGTACATCGTGTTCACCGCGAACGCCTTCGCGCTGATGGGCCTGCGCCAGCTGTACTTCCTGATCGGCGGCCTGCTGAAGAAGCTGGTCCACCTCGCCTACGGCCTGTCGGTGATCCTCGGCTTCATCGGCGTCAAGCTGGTGCTGCACGCGCTGCACGAGAGCGGCGTGCACGTGCCGGAGGTCAGCATCGGCGTCTCGCTGGGCTTCATCGTGGCGGTGCTCGCCGTCACCACGGTCACCAGCCTGGTCGCCTCCCGCCGGCAGGAGCGCGCGGCCCTCGAAGCGGCGGACGAGCGCGACGGCGCGGACGTCTGACCCACCCGATCCCGCAGCGGCGGGGTGCGACCGCGGGGACCGGTCACACCCCGCCGCTGCGTCCGCGTGCGGCGGCCACCGCGTCGGTGTACGCCTCGGCCGTGAGGTCCGCGGGCGGCACGCCCAGCTCGGCCAGGACGCCGCGGACGGCCGCCAGGGCCGCCGGCAGCTCGTCCTCCCCGCAGACCGTCTCCACCTCCAGGAAGACCCCGGTGAGCTCCGGGACCTCGACCAGGGTGGCCAGCAGCTCGCGGCCGTCCCGGCGGAGCGGATGGTTGCGGCAGTGCTTCTCGAAGGCCAGCGCCGGCCGGTAGCCGAGCCCGTGCAGCACCGCCGCGGCGCCCGTCGGGTCGGCGACGGCGGTCTCGGCCTCCGGCTTGGCCCCGGACACCGCGTCGAGGCGGGCGTCCTTCCAGGTCAGCAGGGTGCGGCTGCCCGCCGGGCCGGTGACGGTGCGCAGCCGCAGCTCGCGGTCGCCGCGGGCCAGCGAGCCGTCCGGCAGGTCGTAGTAGGTGTCCCGGTACACCTCGGCCCGGCCGGGGCCGGCCAGCGCGCGGAGCCGGGCCCGGACGGCGGCGGGGTCGCGGACGACGGCCTTGAGCTCGGCCTCGACCGTGCGGCCCGGTGGCGCGCCGCCGCCGTCCCGGTGCAAGGTCACCGGCCGGTCACCAGCCGCGCTCGCGCCACTCGCCGAGGTGCGGGCGCTCGGCGCCGAGCGTGGTGTCGTTGCCGTGGCCGGGGTAGACCCAGGCCTCGTCCGGCAGCACGTCGAAGATCTTCTCGTTGACGTCGCGGAAGAGGCTGGCGAAGGCCTCCGGGTCCTTCCAGGTGTTGCCGACGCCGCCGGGGAAGAGGCAGTCGCCGGTGAACACGTGCGGATGGCCCTGCGGGTCGTCGTAGACCAGCACGATCGCGCCGGGGGTGTGGCCGACCAGCTTGCGCACGGTGAGCTCGACCTGGCCGACCCGCAGCACGTCGCCGTCGTCCAGCAGCAGCTCGGTGGGGACGTCGATGGCCTCGGCGTCGATCCGGCCGGCCGCGGTGCGGGCGCCGGTGGCGGCCACCACCTCGGCCAGCGCGGCCCAGTGGTCGTGGTGCCGGTGGGTGGTCACCACCGTGGCCAGGGTGTCGCCGACCGTCTCCAGCAGGGTGGGCGCGTCGGCCGCCGCGTCGATCAGCAGCTGCTCGTCGGTGGCGCGGCAGCGCAGCAGGTAGGCGTTGTTGTCGTACGGCCCGACCGCCACCTTGGTGACGATCAGGTGGGCGAGCTCCCGCACGTCGGGCGGGCCGCCGACCTTGACCGCTCCGTGGTAGGACATCGCTACGCTCCTCGATCGTCGGGGCCGGGCACCGTGGCGCGGCCGGGTGCCGGCTGAAGGTCCGTCACCTGCAATCATCGCCTGTTCAGTTCAGCGGCGGAAGCTGCGGCAGCACGGTCCGCGGGTCGGGCAGCAGCACACCGGCCCGGTGCACCTGCAGGCCGTCGCCGTCGGAGCGGCCGGAGAGCCAGGCGGTGAGCGCCCGGACGGGACCCTCCACGGCCAGCTCGGGGCCGGCCGGCTCGCCGATCCTGGCGCGGGCCCCGGTGTCCTCGGCGGTCAGCGCGACGCCGGGCAGCCCCTCGGCGCCGTCCAGCCGGGCGGCGAGGCGGGCCAGCTCGGCCGAGGCGAAGGACTCCGGCCAGTGCGCGGGGGTGTACCCGGCGTCCAGGTCGACGTGGTGGTACTCGACCTCCATCAGCCGCTTCCAGGGCACGTCGTACGCGGGGAAGACGTAGCCGGTGCGGTGCCGCAGCGGCACCGTCCAGGCGGTGTCCGGCAGGCTCCCGGCGGCCGCGGCCAGCCGCTCGGAGCTCCGCCGCAGGTCGGCCAGCTGCTCGTCGAGCGGGCGGCCGGCGCCGTCCCGGATGCCCTGCTCGCGCGCCTCCGGGCTCGCGTACTGGGGGACGTCGACGCCGGTGCGGGCGGTCTCCAGCAGGTTCACCAGGGAGTCGGCGTTGCGCGAGAGGTGGGCCAGCACGTGGCCGCGGGTCCAGCCGGGCAGTGCGGAGGGGCCGCCGAGGGCGTCCGGACCGAGGTCGGCGACGGTGCGCAGCAGGTGGCCGGTGCCCTCGGCGACGGCCTTGAGGTTCTCGGCGGCCCTGGCCGCGGCCTCCTCGGGCGGGATGCCGGCGGATGCGGGGTCGGTCATGGCGGTCTCCCGGGTGGTGCCGTGGTGCGTCCGGCGTTTCCCCTCGGGGCCGCCGGTCGTTGTCACGGCGACGCTACCGCCCGTCGACCGCGCCGAGCTGGGGCTTTCCCCGCCTTGATGATCAACGTGCCGAGGTCGCATCACTCATTCGGGTGGTCTCCACTGGACAAGGTCGATATTCGAACGCCTGCGCTATAGGCTGGCTGTCCCGAGTCGGAAGAAATCGCCCGTCCAGCTGGTTGCCTTCCCTGGGGCATGCTCGCGGCCGCCACCGGTGCGGCCGCTGCCGCCAGGGCCGGGCCGCGGTGGGATCCGAGGACGCGCCGACCGCCCGCACGCATGCCCAGAAGCACCCCGAAGCACTCCAGAACCACTCCGGAGCGCTCCAGAACCCCTCTGAAGCGCTCCGAAGCCCTCAAGCCCCCGAAGCCCCACCTCCCCGGAGAAAGGCGCCAGAAGCAGTGGCCGACCGCCTGATCGTCCGCGGTGCTCGCGAGCACAACCTCAAGAACGTCTCGCTCGACCTGCCCCGCGACTCCCTCATCGTCTTCACCGGCCTCTCCGGGTCCGGCAAGTCCTCGCTGGCCTTCGACACGATCTTCGCCGAGGGCCAGCGCCGCTACGTCGAGTCGCTGTCCTCCTACGCCCGGCAGTTCCTCGGCCAGATGGACAAGCCGGACGTGGACTTCATCGAGGGCCTGTCGCCCGCGGTCTCGATCGACCAGAAGTCCACCAGCCGCAACCCGCGGTCCACGGTCGGCACCATCACCGAGGTCTACGACTACCTCCGCCTGCTGTTCGCCCGGATCGGCAAGCCGCACTGCCCGCACTGCTCGCGGCCGATCGCCCGGCAGTCGCCGCAGGCCATCGTCGACCGGGTGCTGGAGCTCACCGAGGGCACCCGCTTCCAGGTGCTCAGCCCCGTGGTGCGCGAGCGCAAGGGCGAGTTCGCCGACCTCTTCGCCGACCTGCAGTCCAAGGGCTACGCCCGGGCCCGGGTGGACGGCGCGACCGTCCAGCTCACCGAGCCGCCGGTGCTCAAGAAGCAGGAGAAGCACACCATCGAGGTGGTCGTCGACCGCCTGACGGTCAAGGAGAGCGCCAAGCGCCGGCTGACCGACTCGGTCGAGACGGCGCTCAAGCTCTCCGGCGGCATGGTGGTGCTCGACTTCGTCGACCTCGCGGAGGACGACCCGGAGCGCGAGCGGATGTACTCCGAGCACCTCTACTGCCCGTACGACGACGTCTCCTTCGAGGAGCTGGAGCCGCGCTCCTTCTCCTTCAACTCGCCGTTCGGCGCCTGCCCGGAGTGCTCCGGCCTCGGCAACCGGATGGAGGTCGACCCGGAGCTGGTGATCCCGGACGAGGAGAAGTCGCTCGACGAGGGCGCCATCCACCCGTGGTCCCAGGGCCACACCAAGGAGTACTTCCAGCGCCTGATCGACGCGCTCGCCGGCGAGCTCGGCTTCCGCACCGACATCCCCTGGGCCGGGCTGCCCGCCCGCGCCCGCAAGGCCCTGCTGTACGGCCACCGCACCCAGGTCGAGGTCAAGTACCGCAACCGGTACGGCCGCGACCGCTCGTACACCACGTCCTTCGAGGGCGCGGTGCCGTTCGTGCAGCGCCGCCACTCCGAGGCCGAGAGCGACTCCAGCCGCGAGCGCTTCGAGGGCTACATGCGCGAGGTGCACTGCCCCGCCTGCAACGGCACCCGGCTCAAGCCGGTGGTGCTCGCCGTGACGATCCAGGACAGGTCGATCGCCGACGTCTCGGCGATGTCGATCAGCGACTGCGCCGAGTTCCTCGGCGCGATGAAGCTGACCGCCCGCGACAAGAAGATCGCCGAGCGGGTCCTCAAGGAGGTCAACGAGCGGCTGCGCTTCCTGGTCGACGTCGGCCTGGACTACCTCTCGCTCAACCGCGCCGCGGGCACCCTCTCCGGCGGCGAGGCCCAGCGCATCCGGCTCGCCACCCAGATCGGCTCCGGCCTGGTCGGCGTGCTCTACGTCCTCGACGAGCCGTCCATCGGCCTGCACCAGCGGGACAACCACCGGCTGATCGAGACTCTGGTGCGGCTGCGCGACATCGGCAACACCCTGATCGTCGTCGAGCACGACGAGGACACCATCAAGACGGCCGACTGGGTCGTCGACATCGGCCCCGGCGCCGGCGAGCACGGCGGCAAGGTCGTGCACTCCGGCTCGCTGAAGGAGCTGCTGGCCAACGACGAGTCGCTGACCGGCCAGTACCTCTCCGGCCGGCGCTCCATCCCGACCCCGGCCGTCCGCCGCCCGCGGGACAAGAAGCGCCAGTTGATCGTGCACGGCGCCCGCGAGCACAACCTGCAGGACGTCACCGTCGGCTTCCCGCTCGGCACCTTCACCGCGGTCACCGGCGTCTCCGGCTCCGGCAAGTCCACCCTGGTCAACGACATCCTCTACACCCACCTCGCGCGGGAGCTCAACGGCGCCCGCAGCGTGCCCGGCCGGCACACCCGGATCACCGGCACCGACCTGGTGGACAAGGTGGTGCACGTCGACCAGTCGCCGATCGGCCGCACCCCGCGGTCCAACCCGGCCACCTACACCGGGGTCTTCGACCACGTCCGCCGGCTCTTCGCGGAGACCCAGGAGGCCAAGGTCCGCGGCTACCTGCCCGGGCGGTTCTCCTTCAACGTCAAGGGCGGCCGCTGCGAGAACTGCTCCGGCGACGGCACCATCAAGATCGAGATGAACTTCCTGCCGGACGTCTACGTCCCGTGCGAGGTCTGCCACGGCGCCCGCTACAACCGGGAGACGCTGGAGGTCCACTACAAGGGCAGGTCCATCGCCGAGGTGCTGGACATGCCGATCGAGGAGGCGCTGGCCTTCTTCGAGGCCGTCCCGGCGATCGCCCGGCACCTGCGCACCCTCAACGACGTCGGCCTCGGCTACGTCCGGCTCGGCCAGTCCGCGCCGACCCTGTCCGGCGGCGAGGCCCAGCGCGTCAAGCTCGCCTCCGAGCTGCAGAAGCGCTCCACCGGCCGCACCGTGTACGTCCTCGACGAGCCGACCACCGGTCTGCACTTCGAGGACATCAGCAAGCTGATCAAGGTGCTGGAGGGCCTGGTCGACAAGGGCAACACGGTGATCGTCATCGAGCACAACCTCGACGTGATCAAGACCGCCGACTGGATCGTCGACATGGGCCCGGAGGGCGGCAACGGCGGCGGCACGGTCGTCGCCGAGGGCACCCCCGAGGAGATCGCCGCGATCACCGCCAGCCACACCGGCAAGTTCCTGCGGGACATCCTCGCCGGGGTCTCCGACGCGGCCGTTCCCGCCGCCCGCCGCGGCGGCAGCCGCAGCACGGCGGCCAAGGCCGCGGGCAGCACCGCCGGGGCCGCGGGCGCCGCCGCCAAGTCCGGCACCGGCACCGCCCGCAAGCGGGCCGCCGCCAAGAAGTAGCCGGGCACACGCTCACCGAACCTCCCCGGCCCGCTGCCGGCCGGGGAGGTGGTGTGTCAGTACCTCTCGGCCGGGCGGGAACGCCCAGGTACGGGGCATAGACTGCGGCCGGTCCGCCCGTACCCGCGTCCGAGGAGTCGCCCGCATGAACGAGCCCGTCGCCACCGCCTCCACCGCCGAGACCGACCGCGGCCCCGCCGCCTCCCGCCGCACCCTGCTGTGCGGCGCGGCCGCCGTGCTCGCCGCGGGCGGCGCCGTCGCGGTCACCGGCTGCTCGTCCTCGGGATCCTCCGGGTCCTCGGGCTCGTCCGGTTCGACGGGCGGCTCCGGCGGCACCCAGGCGCAGAACGCGGCCCCGGTCGACCTCGGCCCGGCCGCCGACATCCCGGTCGGCGGCGGCAAGGTCTTCCGCGAGCAGAAGATCGTGGTCACCCAGCCCGCCGCGGGCGAGTACAAGGCGTTCAGCGCCAAGTGCACCCACGCCGGCTGCATCGTCGACGAGGTCAAGGACAAGACGATCGACTGCCCCTGCCACGGCAGCCGCTTCTCGATCACCGACGGCGCCGTCGAGGGCGGCCCGGCCCCCAAGCCGCTGCCCTCCTACAAGGTGGCCGTCGTCAACAACAACGTCCAGGTCACACCCGCCTGATCGGTTCGCGGCCGCACCCCGGGAAACCGGCCACGGGCGGTCATCGGCAGTCGGTACGGTAGGGGGCATGGCAGACCCGTCCACCTACCGTCCGGCGCCCGGTGCGATCCCGCTCTCACCCGGGGTGTACCGGTTCCGCGACGAGCACGGCCGGGTCATCTACGTCGGCAAGGCCAAGAGCCTGCGTCCCCGGCTCTCCTCCTACTTCCAGGACCTCGCGGGCCTGCACCCGCGCACGGCCACCATGGTCACCACCGCCGCCTCGGTGGAGTGGACGGTGGTCGGCACCGAGGTCGAGGCGCTGCAGCTGGAGTACTCCTGGATCAAGGAGTTCGACCCCCGCTTCAACGTCAAGTACCGCGACGACAAGAGCTACCCCGAGCTCGCCGTCACCCTCAACGAGGAGTTCCCCCGCGTGCAGGTCATGCGGGGGGCGCACAAGAAGGGCGTGCGCTACTTCGGCCCGTACGGCCACGCCTGGGCGATCCGCGAGACCGTCGACCTGCTGCTCCGCGTCTTCCCCGTCCGCACCTGCTCCAACGGCGTCTTCAAGCGCGCGAGCCAGGTCGGCCGGCCCTGCCTGCTCGGCTACATCGGCAAGTGCGCCGCACCCTGCGTCGGCAAGGTATCCGCCGACGAGCACCGCGCCCTCGCCGAGGAGTTCTGCGACTTCATGGCCGGCCGCACCGGCGGTCACCTGCGCCGCCTGGAGCAGCAGATGCAGGAGGCCGCCGCCGCCATGGAGTACGAGAGGGCGGCCCGGCTCCGCGACGACATCGGCGCCCTCAAGCGCGCCATGGAGAAGAACGCGGTCGTCCTCGCCGACGGCACCGACGCCGACGTGCTCGCCCTCGCCGAGGACGAGCTGGAGGCCGCCGTCCAGATCTTCCACGTCCGCGGCGGCCGGGTCCGCGGCCAGCGCGGCTGGGTCACCGACCGGGTCGAGGACGTCGACACCGCCTCCCTGGTCGAGCACGCCCTGCAGCAGCTGTACGGCTCCGGCACCGAGAACGTGCCCCGCGAGGTGCTCGTCCCGGCGCTGCCCGAGCCGGCCGGGCCCGTCCGCGAGTGGCTCACCGGCCTGCGCGGCGCCCAGGTCGACCTCCGCGTCCCGCAGCGCGGTGACAAGAAGGACCTGATGGCGACGGTGCACCGGAACGCCCAGCAGGCGCTCGCACTGCACAAGACCAAGCGCGCCTCCGACCTCACCACCCGCAGCCGCGCCCTCCAGGAGATCGCCGACGCGCTGGAGCTCGACTCCGTGCCGCTGCGCATCGAGTGCTTCGACATCTCCCACCTGCAGGGCGAGGACGTGGTCGCCTCGATGGTCGTCTTCGAGGACGGCCTGGCCCGCAAGAGCGAGTACCGGCGCTTCCAGATCAAGGGCTTCGCCGGGCAGGACGACGTCCGCTCGATGCACGAGGTGATCGGCCGGCGCTTCCGCCGCTACCTCCAGGAGCGCGAGCGGACCGGCGAGTGGGCCGTCCCCGAGGACACCGGCGCCGACGAGGCACCCGACGGCGCCCCCGGGCCCGGCGGGGACGCCACCGGCCCGGTCGACCCGGAGACCGGCCGCCCCCGCCGCTTCGCCTACCCGCCGCAGCTGCTGGTCGTCGACGGCGGTCAGCCGCAGGTCGCCGCCGCCCGCCGGGCCCTCGACGAGCTCGGCATCGACGACGTCGCCCTCTGCGGCCTCGCCAAGCGGCTGGAGGAGGTCTGGCTGCCCGGCCAGGACGACCCGGTCGTGCTGCCGCGCACCAGCGAGGGCCTCTACCTGCTGCAGCGGGTGCGCGACGAGGCGCACCGCTTCGCCATCGCCTACCAGCGGTCCAAGCGCTCCAAGCGCCTCACCACCGGCGGACTGGACGCGGTGCCCGGGCTCGGCGAGACCCGCCGCCAGGCACTGCTCAAGCACTTCGGCTCCCTCAAACGGCTGCGGTCCGCCACCGTGGACGAGTTGTGCGAGGTGCCCGGGATCGGCCGCCGCACCGCGGAGACCGTTGCGGCCGCGTTGGCCTCCCGGCCACCTGCCGTCCTCGCGGTGAACACCGCCACCGGCGAGATCATTGACGACAGCGCCGACCCCGCAGGGGCCGGCGCGCCCCGGGAGACGCCATGACGGCCGATGACGCCCGTCGCCGCGCTGTCCCCGGCACCGCCCCTGCCGGTGGTGCCGGGAAGCACCGCCGGGTCCGGGGCGTTCTTCCGAAGCGAATCACCGAGAGCGGGGAACCGAAGTGAACGTGTCCGACGTGGGCGACAACGCACCGGAGCTGGTGATCATCTCCGGCATGTCCGGCGCCGGCCGGAGCACCGCGGCCAAGTGCCTGGAGGACCTGGGCTGGTTCGTGGTGGACAACCTGCCGCCCGCGCTGATCCCCACCATGGTGGACCTCGGCGCCCGCTCGCAGGGCTCCGTGCCCCGGATCGGCGCCGTCGTCGACGTCCGCGGCCGCAGCTTCTTCGACGACCTGCTCACCTCGCTGGAGGAGCTGGAGAAGCGCGGCGTGCGGCTGCGCGTCGTCTTCCTGGACTCCTCGGACGAGGCGCTGGTGCGCCGCTTCGAGTCCGTCCGCCGTCCGCACCCGCTGCAGGGCGACGGCCGGATCGTCGACGGCATCGCCCAGGAGCGCGAGCTGCTGCGCGACCTGCGCGGCGAGGCGGACCTGGTGATCGACACCTCCAACCTCAACGTCCACCAGCTGCGCGCCAAGCTCGACGCCCAGTTCGCCGACAACGACGAGCCCGAGCTGCGCGCCACCGTGATGTCCTTCGGCTTCAAGTACGGCCTGCCGGTCGACGCCGACCTGGTGGTGGACTGCCGCTTCCTGCCGAACCCGCACTGGGTGCCGGAGCTGCGGGCCCACACCGGTACGGACAGCGACGTCGCCGACTACGTGTTCAAGCAGCCCGGTGCCCAGGAGTTCCTGGACGGTTACGCGGAGTTGCTGAGGATCGTGACCGAAGGGTATCGCCGGGAAGGCAAGCGCTACATGACTCTTGCCGTAGGCTGCACCGGTGGCAAGCACCGCAGCGTCGCCATGTCCGAGCGGCTGACCAGGCGTCTGATCGCGGACGGCGTCGAAACGGTGCTCGTCCACCGCGACATGGGCCGGGAGTGACCGGCCGGGGCTGACCCCGGCCGGACGTTCCGGTCCGCCCAAGGGAGCACGAGACAGGAACATGGGGTCGGTGTGACGGGATACTCGCCAGCACGGCAGTTCCAGCAGAGGTCTGGCGAGCGAGCCCCGGCCGGAAGCAGTCCGGCTGCCCAGAAGTCGCGCCCCGGTGCACCCAGGATCACCGCGCTCGGCGGCGGCCAGGGGCTGTCCGCCTCGCTCTCCGCGCTGCGCCGGCTGACCAACGAGCTCACCGCCGTGGTCACCGTCGCCGACGACGGCGGCTCCAGCGGGCGGCTGCGCGCCGAGCTCGGCGTGCTGCCGCCGGGCGACCTGCGCAAGGCGCTCGCCGCGCTCTGCGGCGACGACGACTGGGGCCGCACCTGGTCCGAGGTCCTCCAGCAGCGCTTCACCGGCGACGGCGACCTCGGCGGCCACGCCGTCGGCAACCTGCTGATCGTCGCCCTGTGGGAGAAGCTCGGCGACCCGGTCGAGGCGCTCAACTGGGTGGGCCGGCTGCTCAACGTGCAGGGCCGGGTGCTGCCGATGTCGGCCGTCCCGCTGGAGATCGAGGCCGAGGTCCGCGGGCACGACCCGGCCCGTCCGTACGAGCTCAGCGCCGTCCGCGGCCAGGCCAGCGTCGCCGTGACCCCCGGCACCGTGCAGTCGGTGCGGCTGCTGCCGGAGGAGCCGCCCGCCGTGCCGGAGGCCGTGGAGGCCGTGCTGGAGGCGGACTGGGTGGTGCTCGGCCCCGGCTCCTGGTTCACCAGCGTGCTGCCGCACCTGCTGGTGCCCGAGCTCGCCAAGGCGCTGGTCGAGACCCGCGCGCGCCGGCTGCTCACCCTGAACCTCGCCCCCCAGCCCGGGGAGACCGAGGGCTTCAGCCCGCAGCGGCACCTCGACGTGATCGCCGACCACGCGCCGGACCTCGAGGTCGACGCCGTGCTGGTCGACGAGCGGGCGGTCACCGGCGGGGCGTTCGGCCTCGCCGACCTGGCCGGGCTGGAGAAGGCCGCCGAGCGGATGGGCGCGGCCCTGGTGCTCGGGCGGGTCGCCCGGGCGGACGGGACCCCGCGACACGACCCGGAGCTCCTGGCGGCTGCGTACGACCGGATTTTCCGGACACATGGAAGGATCGGCCCATGGCGATGACTCCTGCGGTGAAGGACGAAATCTCCCGGCTCCCGGTCACCCGGGCCTGCTGCCGGAAGGCCGAGGTCTCGGCGATCCTGCGGTTCGCGGGCGGCCTGCACATCGTGAGCGGCCGGATCGTGATCGAGGCGGAGCTGGACACGGCCATCGCGGCCCGGCGCCTGCGCAAGGACCTGCTGGAGATCTTCGGACACTCCTCGGACCTGGTCGTGATGGCCCCCGGCGGGCTGCGCCGCGGCAGCCGGTACGTGGTCCGGGTGGTCAAGGACGGCGAGCTGCTCGCCCGGCAGACCGGCCTGGTGGACGGGCGCGGGCGGCCGATCCGCGGCCTGCCGCCGGCCGTGGTGTCCGGTGCGACCTGCGACGCCGAGGCCGCCTGGCGCGGCGCCTTCCTGGCGCACGGCTCGCTCACCGAGCCCGGCCGCTCCTCCTCGCTGGAGATCACCTGCCCCGGCTCCGAGGCGGCGCTCGCCCTGGTCGGCGCGGCGCGCCGGCTCGGCATCCCGGCCAAGGCCCGCGAGGTCCGCGGCGTCGACCGGGTGGTCATCCGGGACGGTGACGCGATCGGTGCGCTGTTGACCCGGCTGGGGGCGCACGAGGCGGTGCTCGCCTGGGAGGAGCGCCGGATGCGGCGCGAGGTGCGCGCCACCGCGAACCGGCTCGCGAACTTCGACGACGCCAACCTGCGCCGCTCGGCGCGCGCGGCGGTCGCGGCGGGCGCGCGCGTGCAGCGCGCGCTGGAGATCCTGGGCGACGAGGTGCCCGAGCACCTGGCCGCCGCCGGCCAGCTGCGGATGCAGCACAAGCAGGCCTCGCTGGAGGAGCTCGGTGCGCTCGCCGACCCGCCGCTGACGAAGGACGCGGTGGCCGGCAGGATCCGCCGCCTGCTGGCGATGGCCGACAAGCGCGCCGCGGAGCTCGGGCTGCCGAGCACCGAGGCCAACCTCACCGACGAGATGGCGCTCAGCTGACAATCCATGTTTCGCCATTCGGACACATAAAGGGGCGCGGGGAACGGCGCGAATCGGCTGGTGCGCAGTTGCGCCTTCCGATTCGCGCCGTTCCCCGCGCCCCTTTATGCACGCCCGCCACAGGAGTTACTCGCGGGTAATCCGATGGGCGGTCCGCGCTGTGCCTGGCCGCCCCCGGGCGGAGAGGCGATGTGCCCAGCGGAGCCGCGGGGAGGTAGGGTCATGGGTGGTCGGGGACATCCCATTTCAACCCCCGTCGGAATTCAGTCCGGCGTACCTAAGAGGAGATCGGTTCGTGACGATCCGGGTAGGCATCAACGGATTCGGCCGCATCGGCCGCAACTTCTTCCGTGCGGTTCAGGCTCAGGGCGCGGACATCGAGATCGTCGGTGTCAACGACCTGACCGACACGAAGACCCTCGCGCACCTGCTCAAGTACGACTCGATCCTCGGCACCCTGCAGTCCGAGGTCTCCCACACCGCCGACAGCATCACCGTGGACGGCAAGACCTTCAAGGTCGTCGCCGAGCGCGACCCCGCGAACCTCCCCTGGGGCGAGCTGGGCGTCGACATCGTCATCGAGTCCACCGGTATCTTCACCAAGGCCGAGCTTGCAAAGAAGCACGTCACGGCCGGCGCGAAGAAGGTCATCATCTCGGCACCCGCGACGGACGAAGACGTCACCATCGTCATGGGTGTCAACGACGACAAGTACGACCCGGCGAACCACACCGTCATCTCGAACGCCTCCTGCACCACCAACTGCGTCGCCCCCCTGGCGAAGGTGCTGAACGAGAACTTCGGGATCGTCAAGGGTCTGATGACCACCGTCCACGCGTTCACCAACGACCAGGTCACGCTGGACTTCCCGCACAAGGACCTGCGCCGTGCCCGTGCCGCGTCGCTGAACATCATCCCGACCTCGACGGGTGCCGCGAAGGCCACCGCCCTGGTCCTGCCCGAGCTCAAGGGCAAGCTCGACGGCACCTCGCTGCGCGTCCCGGTGCCGACCGGCTCGATCACCGACCTGGTCGTGACCCTGGAGCGCGAGGTCACCGTGGAGGAGGTCAACGCGGCCTTCCAGAAGGCGGCCGAGGGCGACCTCAAGGGCATCCTGCAGTACACCGAGGACCCGATCGTCTCCTCCGACATCGTGAACTCGCCGTTCTCCACGATCTTCGACTCCCTGATGACCATGGCCCAGGGCAACCAGGTCAAGGTCTTCGGCTGGTACGACAACGAGTGGGGCTACTCGAACCGTCTCGTCAACCTGACCACGCTCGTCGGCGGCCAGCTCTGACCCCTGCGCGGGAGCTGACGTGACGTGAGGTGCGGGGCCCGGAAGGCTGACGCCGTCCGGGCCCCCGCTTCGCGTCTCCACCCTCGCCCGTCGTGTTATCTGGTGGCCCGCCGCCGTGCCGCCGACACGCACCACCTTCCTCGGGAGACCCAAGACCGTGAAGACGATCGAAGACCTCCAGGTCGCCGGCAAGCGGGTGTTCGTCCGCGCCGACCTGAACGTGCCGCTGTCCGGCGGGACCATCACCGACGACGGCCGGATCCGCGCCGTCGCGCCGACCATCGCCAAGCTGGTGCAGGCCGGCGCCAAGGTGGTCGTCGCCTCGCACCTGGGCCGCCCGAAGGGCGAGCCCGACCCGCAGTACTCCCTCGCGCCGGTGGCCGTCCGCCTCGGCGAGATCCTCGGCGTCCCGGTGTCCTTCGCCACCGACACCGTGGGCGAGAGCGCGAAGGCCACCGTCGCCGCCCTGGCCGACGGCGAGGTCACGCTGCTGGAGAACCTGCGCTTCAACGCGGGCGAGACCGCCAAGGACGACGCCGAGCGCGGCGCGTTCGCCGACGAGCTGGCCGGCCTGGCCGACGTGTACGTGGGCGACGGCTTCGGCGCGGTGCACCGCAAGCACGCCTCGGTGTACGACCTGCCGGCCCGCCTGCCGCACGCGGTCGGCGACCTGATCGCCACCGAGGTGGGGGTGCTGAAGCGCCTCACCGACGAGGTGGCCCGCCCGTACGTGGTGGTGCTCGGCGGTTCGAAGGTCTCCGACAAGGTCGGCGTGATCGAGAACCTGCTCGGCAAGGCCGACAAGATCCTCATCGGCGGCGGCATGATGTACACCTTCATCGCGGCCCAGGGCCACGGCGTCGGTGCCTCGCTGCTGCAGGAGGACCAGATCCCGGTCGTCCAGGACTACCTGAAGCGCGGCGCCGAGCAGGGCGTGGAGTTCGTGATCCCGGTGGACACCGCGGTGTCCGGTTCGTTCCCGGACGTCAAGGGCGGGGCCCCGGTGGAGGACTTCGCGGTGGTCGACGCGGACGCCATCCCGGACGGCGCGCTCGGCCTGGACATCGGCCCGCGGACGGCGCAGCTGTTCGCGGAGAAGATCGCCGACGCGAAGACCGTGTTCTGGAACGGCCCGATGGGCGTGTTCGAGCACCCGGCGTTCGCCGAGGGCACCCGGGTCGTGGCCCAGGGCCTGATCGACTCCGACGCGTTCACCGTGGTCGGCGGCGGCGACTCCGCCGCGGCCGTCCGCACCCTGGGCTTCGACGAGACGAAGTTCGGGCACATCTCGACCGGCGGTGGCGCAAGCCTCGAGTACCTGGAGGGCAAGACCCTCCCCGGTCTCGCCGCCCTGGAAGGCTGAGGAAGATGACTGAGCGCCTCCCGCTGATGGCGGGCAACTGGAAGATGAACCTCAACCACCTCGAGGCCATCCAGCACACCCAGAAGCTGGCCTTCGCGCTGGCCGACAAGGACTACGAGGCCGTCGAGGTCGCCGTGCTGACCCCGTTCACCGACCTGCGGTCGGTGCAGACGCTGGTCGACGGCGACAAGCTGAAGATCAAGTACGGCTCGCAGGACATCTCGCAGCACGACTCCGGTGCCTACACCGGTGAGATCTCCGGGCCGATGCTGGCCAAGCTGAAGGTCACCTACGCGGTGATCGGCCACTCGGAGCGCCGCCAGTACCACGGCGAGGACGAGGAGATCGTCAACGCCAAGGTGAAGGCCGCCTACCGCAGCGGGATCACCCCGATCCTGTGCATCGGCGAGCCGCTGGACGTCCGCAAGGCGGGCACCCACGTCGAGCACACCCTGGCGCAGCTGGACGGCGCCCTGGAGGGCGTGCCGGCCTCGGACGCGGAGACGGTCGTCGTCGCGTACGAGCCGGTCTGGGCGATCGGGACCGGCGAGGTGGCGACCCCGGAGGACGCCCAGGAGGTCTGCGGTGCGATCCGCGCCCGCCTGGCCGAGCTGTACGACGCCGAGCTGGCCGGCAAGGTCCGCATCCTGTACGGCGGTTCGGTGAAGTCCTCCAGCGCGGCCGGCCTGATGGCCAAGCCGGACATCGACGGCGGTCTGATCGGCGGTGCCTCGCTGGACGCCGAGGAGTTCGTCAAGATCGTGCGCTACCGCGAGCAGGCAGTAGGCTAACGCCGCCGCAGCAACGTAGGCTTTGGGGCCGGACCGCTTCCACGCGGCCCGGCCCCTTCGCCGAAGATACGAGAGAGTTGGTCCCGCCGTGGTTCTCGGGTTCTCGATTGCCCTGATCATCTTCAGCCTGCTGATGATCCTCCTGGTGCTGCTGCACAAGGGGAAGGGCGGCGGCCTGTCCGACATGTTCGGCGGTGGCGCGATGTCCACCGGCGGCGGCTCCGCGGTGGCCGAGCGGAACCTCGACCGCATCACGATCCTGGTGGGCATCGCCTGGTTCGCCTGCATCGTGGTGCTGAGCCTGCTGCTCAAGTACAAGTAGCCGACGTCCCGTCCGCCCCCCGCGGGCCGGTCGCAGCCCGGTTCGGCAGGCGGTGGTGGCAGAGCTTTAACTCCCGCTTACACTAGGACGACTTCGCCACCGTCCGCACAGCCGCGGCCGGGCGGCACCAGCACGCAGGGAGTCCAACCGTGGCAAGTGGCAACGCCATCCGAGGAAGCAGAGTCGGCGCAGGCCCCATGGGCGAGGCGGAGCGCGGCGAGTCCGCCCCCCGTAACCGGATCTCCTTCTGGTGCGCGAACAAGCACGAGACGCGCCCCAGTTTCGCCGCCGAGGCGGCGATCCCGGAGACCTGGGACTGCCCGCGCTGCGGGTTCCCGGCAGGCCAGGACGAGCACAACCCCCCGGCCCCGGCCCGCAACGAGCCGTACAAGACCCACCTCGCGTACGTGCGCGAGCGCCGCACCGACGCCGACGGCGAGGCGATCCTCGCCGAGGCGCTGGCCAAGCTCCGCGGCGAGATCTGAGGGAGCGACACGAAGGGCGCCGCCGGTGACGGCGGCGCCCTTCGGGCTGTTCCGAGCGAGCCGTCCCCGTACCACCGACTGGAGTGACCCCGTGCGCAAGCTGACCCACGCCGAGTTCCTGGGGATGCGCAGGTTCGACGCGCTCGACGGTCTGCGCGCCTTCGCCGCGGTGATCGTGGTGTTCTTCCACTTCGCCGGGCCGCGCGCGGCGTTCCTCTCCGGCTGGATCGGAGTGCACGTCTTCTTCGTGGTGTCCGGCTTCCTGATCACCACGCTGATGCTCCGCGAACGGGACCGGACCGGCCGGATATCCCTGCGCGACTTCTACCTGCGCCGGATCTTCCGCATCATGCCCCTCTACTACGTGGTGCTGGCGGCGACCGCGGTCACCCAGTACCACAACGGCCAGGGCTGGAAGCTGCTCCGCGGCCACCTGACGCACTACGCGACCTTCCTCAACGAGTACGACCTGGCCGCCGACACGCCGTTCTTCCACTCCTGGACGATCGGCATCGAGCAGAAGTTCTACCTGGTCTGGCCGCTGGCGCTGATCCTGGCCGGCGCGGTCGCGCTCCGGCTGCGGATCCCGGTGGCGCTGCTCGGCATCGCGGTGCTGCTGGTGCCGTTCTCGGCGGCGTGGGAGTCGCTGGCCGTCCACTACACGGTGCTGATGACCGGCGCGCTGCTGGCCCTCGTCCTGCACAGCCGCCGCGGGTTCGCCCTGCTCGCCCCGCTGACCCATCCGGTGGCCGGGGCGGTGGTGGGCGCCGCGTTCCTGGTGCTGCACCTGTCGGTGCCCCGGCTCACCGCGGCCCTGCACGGCGAGCGCCACGCCGTCGTGGTCTACGGCGTGGGCGTGGCGCTGCTGTTGCCCTCGCTGCTCGGCCCGGGAGCCGGGCGCTGGCTGCTCTCCCGCCGTCCGCTGGTCTTCGTCGGCGAGCGCTCGTACGGCCTCTACCTGGTGCAGGCGGTGGCCGCGTCCGCGGTCTTCGGCATGGCACCGAAGCTGCACCACGGCTCGCCGGCCGCGGGCGTCGCGGTGGCGGTCGTCGCGTTGTTCGCGGCGGACGTGCTGTACCACCGGGTCGAGCAGCCGATGATCGTCCTCGGCCGGAAGCTGATCAAGCGGCTGGACGCCCGCGGTGCCGCGGGCGGGCCGACCCCGCCCGCGCCGGAGGCCGGCCCGGCCGCCGAGGAGCGGGCGCCCGCCCCGGCCGCCGCCTGACGCCGGCCGCCGCCCGACCCCGTACGCACGTGCGCCCCGCCGGACAGGACGTCCGGCGGGGCGCAGGCGTGTGCCGCAGGCTCGGTCAGGCCGAGGCGGGCGGGTACAGCTGGGGCGGCAGCTCGGCCGCCGCGGAGCGGTCGAGCAGCCAGAGGGTCCGGGCGGTGCCGTACGCGCCGGAGGCGGGCGCCTGGAGCTCCCCGGGGCCGCGCAGGGCGAGGGAGACCGCCCCCGCCTTGTCCTCGCCGGCGGCGAGCAGCCAGACCTCGCGCGCCGCCCGGATCGCCGGGAGGGTGAGCGAGATCCGGGTGGGCGGCGGCTTCGGCGCCCCGCGGACGCCGATCACGGTCAGCTCCTTCTCCCGGACACCGGGGTGTTCCGGGAAGAGCGAGGCGACGTGGGTGTCCGGGCCGACGCCGAGCAGCAGCACGTCGAAGGCCGGCACCCCGGCGTGCTCGCCGGGCCCGGCGGCCCGGGCGAGCTCCTCGGCGTACCGGGCGGCGGCCGCCTCGACGTCCGAGCCGTCCGGGCCGTCCGAGGCCGGCATCTCGTGCACCCGGGCCGGGTCCAGCGGGACGCCGTCGAGCAGTTCGGCACGGGCCTGGACGGCGTTGCGGTCCGGGTCGCCGGCGGGGACGAAGCGCTCGTCGCCCCACCAGAGGTCGAGCCGCGCCCAGTCGACCGCGTCGCGTGCCGGGGAGGCGGCGATCGCGGCCAGCAGGGCGTTGCCGTTCCGCCCGCCCGTCAGCACCACCGAGGCGGTACCGCGGGCGGACTGGGCGTCCACGATGCGGGTGATCAGCCGGGCCGCCGCGGCCTGCGCCATCAGCTCCTTGTCCCGGTGCACCACCAGCTGCGGGGTCGCCGCCGTCACGAGGTGCTCCGCTTGCGCGGGGCGGCCTTCTTGGCGGACGGCTTCTTCGGCGTCGGCTCGGCGTCCGTGGGCTCGGGACCGGCCGGCTCCGCTGCCGCCGGCTCGGCGTCCGGCAGCTTCGCGGTGACCCGGGCCGGCGCCGCGGCCTCGGCCGGGACGGCCTCGGACGACGGCGCGGGCTCCGCGGGCAGCTTCTCGCGCAGCCGGTCCACCGGAGTGCGGACGGCCGCCGCGTAGATGTCGTCCGGGTCGAGCCGGCGCAGCTCCTCCGCGATGAGCTCGGCGGTGTCGCGGCGCTTGAGCGCGACCATCCGGTCCGGCGAGCCGGGCATGGACAGCGTGCCCATCAGGCCGTCGGGACGGTCCAGGACGATCTCGCCGTCCTGGGTGCGCAGCCGGACGGCGGTGATGCCGGGGCCGCCGGTGACGATCCGCTCGACCGGCACCCGCAGCCGGTTGGTCATCCACAGGCCGAGCAGCTCGACGCTGGGGTTGTACGACTCGCCCTCGACGACCGCGCCGGTGATCGTGGCGGGATGCTGGTCGAGCGCGGCGGCCAGCATGGAGCGCCAGCCGGTGATGCGGGTCCAGGCGAGGTCGGTGTCGCCGGGGGTGTAGCTGGCCGCCCGCTGGGCGAGCTGGCCGACCGGGGACTCGGCGGTGACCGCGTCGGTGATCCGGCGCTGGGCGAGCGCGCCGAGCGGGTCGTTCGCCGGGTGCAGCGGGGCGTTGTCCGGCCACCAGACGACGACCGGGGCGTCCGGCAGCAGCAGCGGCAGGACGACGGACTGGGCGTGCGCGGCGAGCTCGCCGTGCATGCGCAGGACGACCGTCTCGCCGGAGCCCGCGTCGCTGCCGACCAGGATCTCGGCGTCGAGGCGGGTCTCGGCCCGGGCGCGCGGCGAGCGCCCGGCCCGCTTGATGACCGCCAGGGTGCGCGAGGGGTGCTCGCGGGAGGCGTCGTTGGCGGCCTTGAGGGCGTCGTAGGCGCTGCCCTCGTCGGTCACGATCACCAGGGTCAGGACCATGCCGGCCGCGGTGGAGCCGCTGGCCCGGCGGGCGTCCATCAGCGCCGCGTTGATCCTACCGGAGGTGGTGTGGGTCAGGTCGATCTTCATGGCCGGCGCCAGCTCCTGCCGTCTCGTGCGAGCATCTCGTCGGCCTCGATCGGGCCCCAGGTCCCGGCCGCGTACTGCGCGGGCTTGCCGTGGGCGTCCCAGTACTGCTCGATCGGGTCGAGGATCTGCCAGGAGAGCTCGACCTCCTGGTGCCGCGGAAAGAGGTTGGCGTCGCCGAGCAGCACGTCGAGGATCAGGCGCTCGTACGCCTCCGGGCTGGACTCGGTGAAGGACTCGCCGTAGGCGAAGTCCATCGTGACGTCGCGGACCTCCAGCGCGGTGCCGGGCACCTTGGAGCCGAACCGCACGGTGACGCCCTCGTCCGGCTGCACCCGGATGACCAGGGCGTTCTGCCCCAGCTCCTCGGTGGCGTAGGAGTCGAACGGCAGGTACGGGGCCCGCTGGAAGACGACCGCGATCTCGGTCACCCGGCGGCCGAGGCGCTTGCCCGTCCGCAGGTAGAACGGGACGCTGGCCCAGCGCCGGTTGTTGATCTCCAGCTTGATCGCCGCGTAGGTGTCGGTCTTGGACTCGGGGTTGATGCCGTCCTCGTCCAGGTAGCCGACGACCTCCTCGCCGCCCTGCCAGCCGGACGCGTACTGGCCGCGCACGGTGTGCTTGCCGAGGTCGGCGGGGAGCTTCACGGCGCTGAGCACCTTGAGCTTCTCGGCGACCAGGGCCTTGGGGTGGAAGGACGCGGGCTCCTCGATGGCGGTGAGCGCCATCAGCTGGAGCAGGTGGTTCTGGATGACGTCGCGGGCCGAGCCGATGCCGTCGTAGTAGCCGGCGCGGCCGCCGATGCCGATGTCCTCGGCCATGGTGATCTGCACGTGGTCGACGTACGACCGGTTCCAGATCGGCTCGAACATCTGGTTGGCGAAGCGGAGCGCCAGGATGTTCTGGACGGTCTCCTTGCCCAGGTAGTGGTCGATCCGGAAGACCTCGTCCCGGGGGAAGACCTCGTGGACGATCCGGTTCAGCTCCTGGGCGCTCTCCAGGTCGTGGCCGAACGGCTTCTCGATCACCGCGCGGCGCCAGGAGCCCTTCGGCGGGTCGGTCAGACCGTGCTTCTTGAGCTGCTGGACGACGGTGGGGAAGAACTTCGGCGGCACCGACAGGTAGAAGGCGAAGTTGCCGCCCGTGCCCTGGGCCCGGTCGAGGTCCTCGATGGTCTTCCGCAGGGTGTCGAAGGCCTCGTCGTCGCCGAAGTCGCCCTGGACGAACCGCATGCCCTTGGCGAGCTGCTGCCAGACCTCCTCGCGGAACTGCGTGCGCGCGTGCTCCTTGACCGCGTCGTGCACCTCCCGCGCGAAGTCCTCGTCCTCCCACTCGCGGCGGGCGAAGCCGACGAGCGAGAAGCCCGGCGGCAGCAGTCCGCGGTTGGCGAGGTCGTAGACGGCCGGCATGAGCTTCTTGCGCGACAGGTCGCCGGTGACGCCGAAGATCACCAGGCCGGACGGCCCGGCGATCCTCGGCAGCCGGCGGTCCGCCGGATCGCGCAGCGGGTTGGAGGGCAGCAGGGGGTCACCCTGCCCGACCTCGGCCCCCTCGACATCGGGAAAAGCAGGGGTGTTGCTCACTGGTGTTGGCTCCGCTCTCCGTGCGCTTGGTCGTGAGCAGTCGTGTCAGTTCTGGTCGCCGTGTGCGGCGAGCGAGGCCGCGACCGTGTCCAGCAGTTCCTTCCAGGAGGCCTCGAACTTCTCGACGCCCTCGTCCTCCAGCAGCTGGACGACGTCGTCGTAGTCGACGCCGGCCGCGGCGACGGCGTCCATCACGGACTTGGCGTCGCCGTAGTTCGGGGTGATGGCGTCGCCGGTGACCACGCCGTGGTCGTCGGTGGCGTTGAGGGTGGCCTCCGGCATGGTGTTGACGGTGCCGGGGGCGGCCAGCTCGGTCACGTAGAGGGTGTCCGGCAGGTTCGGGTCCTTGACGCCGGTGGACGCCCAGAGCGGGCGCTGCGGCTTGGCGCCGACGGCCTCCAGGGCCTTCCAGCGGTCCGAGTCGTCGCGCTTGGCGTCGACCGGGCCGAAGACCTCCTCGTACGCCTGGTAGGCGAGGCGGGCGTTGGCCACGCCGGCCTTGGAGCGCAGCTCCTTGGCGTCGCCGCCGATCTTGTCGAGGCGCTTGTCGATCTCGGTGTCCACGCGGGAGACGAAGAAGGAGGCGACCGACTCGATCTGCGAGAGGTCGAGGCCGGCGGCCTTGGCCTTCTCCAGGCCGGACAGGTAGGCGTCCATCACGGCGCGGTACCGCTCGAGCGAGAAGATCAGCGTGACGTTGACGCTGATGCCCTTGGCGATGACCTCGGTGATGGCGGGCAGGCCGGCCTCGGTGGCGGGGATCTTGATGAACACGTTCGGGCGGTCCACCAGCCACCACAGCTGCTTGGCCTCGGCGATCGTGGCGGCGGTCTCGTGCGCCAGGCGCGGGTCGACCTCGATGGAGACCCGGCCGTCGCGGCCGTTCGAGGCGTCGTAGACCGGGCGCAGCACGTCGGCCGCGTCGCGGACGTCCGAGGTGGTGATCATGCGGACGGCCTCGTCCACGGTCACCTTGCGGACGGCCAGGTCGTTCAGCTGGCCGTCGTAGGCCGCGCTGCCGCCGCCGATGGCCTTCTGGAAGATGGTCGGGTTGGTGGTCACGCCGACGACGTGCTTCTCCTGCACCAGCTCGGCCAGGTTGCCGCTGTTGAGCCGCTCGCGGCTGAGGTCGTCCAGCCAGATCGCCACGCCTTCGTCGCTGAGGCGCTTCAGAGCGTCAGTCATGGTGCTACATCCTCTGTGTTTCGTACGTCTGCTGTGGGGTCGTCAGACAGGCCGGGTACCCGATGTGCGGTCGGACACCCGGCCTGGAGCGAAACTGCTAGCGGGAGACGGCCTCGACCGTGCGGAGCGAGGCGCGGGCGGCGTTGGCCACGGCGTCGGCGGTCAGGCCGAACTCCTGGAACAGCACCTTGTAGTCGGCGGAGGCACCGAAGTGCTCCAGGCTGATGATCCGGCCGGCGTCGCCGACCAGCTCGCGCCAGCCCTGGGCGATGCCCGCCTCGACCGAGACCCGGGCACGGACGTTCGGCGGCAGCACGCTGTCGCGGTACGCCTGGTCCTGCTCGTTGAACCACTCGATCGACGGCATCGAGACGACGCGGGTCGGGATGCCGTCCGCCTCCAGGGCCTCGCGGGCCTGGACGGCCAGCTGCACCTCGGAGCCGGTGCCGATCAGGATGACCTTCGGCGAGGCGCCCTCGGCCTCGGCCAGCACGTAGCCGCCCTTGGCCGCGCCCTCGGCGGAGCCGAACACCTCGCGGTCGTAGGTGGGCACGCCCTGGCGGGTGAGCGCCAGGCCGACCGGGCCGGGGTGGCTGGTCTGCCGCTCCAGGATCGTGCGCCAGACGACGGCGGTCTCGTTGGCGTCGCCGGGGCGGACGACCGCGAGGCCGGGGATGGCGCGCAGCGCGGCCAGGTGCTCGACCGGCTGGTGGGTCGGGCCGTCCTCGCCGAGGCCGATGGAGTCGTGCGTCCACACGTAGGTGACGGGCAGCTTCATCAGCGCGGCGAGGCGCACCGCCGGGCGCATGTAGTCGGAGAACACCAGGAAGGTGCCGCCGTAGATGCGGGTGCGGCCGTGCAGCGCGATGCCGTTCATGATCGCGCCCATGGCGTGCTCGCGGATGCCGAAGTGGATCGTCCGGCCGTACGGCGAGGCGGTCTTCAGCGGGTTGCTCGCCGGGAGGAAGGAGGACTCCTCGTCGATGGTGGTGAGGTTGGACTCGGCGAGGTCCGCCGAACCGCCCCACAGCTCGGGGACGTGCTTGCCGACCGCCTTGAGGGTGTCGCCGGAGGCCTTGCGGGTGGCGACGTCCTTGCCGGCCGGGAAGACCGGGAGGGCCTTCTCCCAGCCGTCGGGCAGCTCGCCGATCTGGATCCGGTCGAACTCGGCGGCGCGCTCCGGGTTGGCCGCGCGCCACGCGTGGAAGGAGGCCTCCCACTCGGCACGGGCGGCCTTGCCGCGGTGCACCACCTTGCGGGCGTGCTCGATGACCTGCTCGGTGACCTCGAAGGTCTTCTCCGGCGAGAAGCCGAGCACCTTCTTGGTGGCGGCGATCTCGGCGTCGCCGAGCGCGGAGCCGTGCGCCTTGGCGGTGTCCTGGGCGTTCGGGGCCGGCCAGGCGATGATGGTGCGCATCGCGATGATCGACGGGCGCTCGGTCTCGGCCTTGGCGGCGGCCAGCGCGGTGGCCAGCGCGTGCACGTCGACGTCGCCGTCGGACTTCGGCGTGATCCGCTGGACGTGCCAGCCGTACGCCTCGTAGCGGGCGAGGACGTCCTCGGAGAAGGCCGTCTCGGTGTCGCCCTCGATGGAGATGTGGTTGTCGTCGTAGAGCGCGACGAGGTTGCCCAGCTTCTGGTGGCCGGCCAGCGAGGACGCCTCCGCGGAGATGCCCTCCTCCAGGTCGCCGTCGGAGACGATGGCCCAGATGGTGTGGTCGAAGGGGGACTCGCCCTCCGCGGCCTCGGGGTCGAACAGGCCGCGCTCGTAGCGGGCGGCCATCGCCATGCCCACCGCGTTGGCGACGCCCTGGCCGAGCGGACCGGTGGTCGTCTCGACGCCCGCGGTGTGGCCGTGCTCGGGGTGGCCCGGGGTGCGGCT
The DNA here is from genome assembly GCF_040683455.1 of Kitasatospora sp. NPDC093679. Classification (NCBI taxonomy): domain Bacteria; kingdom Bacillati; phylum Actinomycetota; class Actinomycetes; order Kitasatosporales; family Streptomycetaceae; genus Kitasatospora; species Kitasatospora sp. NPDC093679. The sequence goes on along the minus strand of NZ_JBFBDW010000014.1, from coordinate 111,898 downwards.
GCCCGCGACCCGGAAGGCCTTCAGGTCGTCCAGGGACAGACCGTAGCCCGAGAGGTAGAGCTGGGTGTAGAGAGTCAGCGACGTGTGCCCGGGGGAGAGGACGAAGCGGTCGCGGCCGACCCAGGCGGGGTCGGTCGGGTCGTGCCGCAGGAAGCGCTGGAAGATCACGTATGCAGCCGGGGCCAGCGACATCGCGGTGCCGGGATGCCCGTTGCCCACCTTCTGCACGGCATCCATCGCGAGGACGCGGGCCGTGTCGACGGTCCGCTGGTCCAGTTCGGTCCATTCGAATGCGTTCGTCGGCGTGGTGCTCACCCTGTCTCAGGGCTCCTTCCTGGTGGTGAAGAGTGACCCCGTGAAGGGGACCGGTCGGCCACGTCGCTGTGGTCCTGACGTTCGCTGGTGCCGGTCACGGAGGGTTGATCCCGCTTCTCTGTGCGAGCCTACCGCTCACAAGGGGCCTCACCTTGCGTGCCGGGGCAACCGGGGTGGCGCTATCGGCATTCCCGAAGGGCTTCGCGGGCTCTGTCCTACCCTCACCCGGACGCGAACGGTCCGCTCGTCCGAGGGGCAAGACGGGCGGGCCGCGCCCGTCCGGTGCGAGCTGCGGCGATTCACCCGCGGGTGTGCGGCTCCGGCTCGCCGGGGCACCCCGGGGCGGGACGGGACATATGGAGCGTCTAAGGTGGCGTGGTACGCGCAGCGCGGACGCACCGGAGCCCACGGGCCCAGAGGACGCCTGTGGAAGTTCATCGTGAGTTGGGGTGTTCGTGACCGCCGTCGAATCCCGCCCCGCCGGGGCGGTCGGGGCGACGCCTGCGCACCGGCCGTTCGGGGCCCGTGTCGGCGCATTCGTCGCACTGACCAAGCCGCGGATCATCGAGCTGCTGCTGATCACCACCGTCCCGGTGATGTTCCTGGCGCAGCACGGTGTACCCGACCCGTGGCTGGTCGTCAAGGTCGTGGTCGGCGGCTACCTCTCCGCGGGTGGCGCCAACGCCCTCAACATGTACATCGACCGCGACATCGACGCGGTGATGTCCCGCACCGAGCGGCGGCCGATCGTCACCGGCATGGTGTCCCCGCGCGAGGCGCTGGTCTTCGGCATCGCGCTGGCGATCGGCTCGACCCTCTGGCTGGGCCTGCTGGTCAACGCGCTCTCCTCGGCGCTGGCGCTGGCCGCGCTGCTGTTCTACGTCTTCGTCTACACCCTCGGCCTGAAGCGCCGCACGGCCCAGAACATCGTCTGGGGCGGCATCGCCGGCTGCATGCCGGTGTTCGTCGGCTGGGCGGCGGTGACGAACTCGCTCTCGTGGTCCGCGCTGGTGCTCTTCCTGGTGATCTTCTTCTGGACGCCGCCGCACTACTGGCCGCTGTCGATGAAGGTCCGCGAGGACTACGCCAAGGCCGGCGTGCCGATGCTCCCCGTCATCAAGGGCAACCTGGCCGTCGCCCGGCAGATCGTCGCCTACTCCTGGGTGATGGTCGCCGTCTCGCTGGCCCTGTGGCCGCTCGGCCACACCAGCTGGCTGTACCCGGTCTCCGCGGTGCTGCTCGGCGGGTTCTGGCTGAAGGAGGCGCACGGCCTGCACGCCCGCGCCAAGGCCGGGGTCGTCGGCGCCAAGCTCAAGGAGATGCGCCTCTTCCACTGGTCCATCACCTACCTGACCCTGCTCTTCGTGGTCATCGCGGTGGACCCGTTCGTCAAGTGACGGCGAGCGCCTGACACCGACCGGAGCCCCGGGGCCTGCGCCCCGGGGCTCCGTCGTTCCCGTCGCTTCCCGTCGCGCTCGTGCGGCTAGGCCGTTTCTTTCGGATCTTGCCGGATCAGCGCGCGGCGTTGGGCGCCCGGCTGGGTGTGCCGGCGGATCGGCCTCGTACTGGACCGTACTTGGACGATTCGCCGGTGCGTCCAGGTTGGGGGTACCTCCCGGCCCCCTCGGGGCTGGGGGAGATGCCCGGCGTCGCGCGCCCGGCAAGATCCGAAAGAAACGGCCTAGCGGCCGAGGACGGCCATCGCGGCGTTGTGCCCGGGGATCCCGCTGACCCCGCCGCCGCGCACCGCGCCGGCCCCGCAGAGCAGCACGTTCGGGTGGGCGGTGGCGACGCCCCAGCGGTCGGCCGGGTCCTCGCCCCAGGGGAAGGCCAGCTCGCGGTGGAAGATGTTGCCGCCCGGCAGGCCCAGGTCGGCCTCCAGGTCCAGCGGACTCTTCGCCTCGATGCAGGGCCGGCCCTCGCCGTCCACCGCCAGGCAGTCGGCCAGCGGCTCGTCCAGGCACTCCTGCAACGGTGCGAGCACCGCCTCCAGCGCCGCCGCCCGGGCCTTCTCCGGGTCGTCGGCGAACAGCCGGGCCGGCTGGTGCACCCCGAACAGGGTGAGGGTGTGGAAGCCCTGCGCGGCGAGCTCCGGGCCCAGGATCGACGGGTCGGTCAGCGAGTGGCAGTAGATCTCGGACGGCGCCGGCGCGGGCGTCCGGCCCTCGGCGGCCTGCCGGTAGGCGGTCTCCAGCTCGGTGTACGACTCCGCCAGGTGCAGGGTGCCGGCGAAGGCGTCCCGCGGGTCCACCGCGGTGTCCCTCAGCCGGGGCAGCCGGTGCAGCAGCATGTTGACCTTCAGCTGGGAGCCCTCCGGGGCGGGCTCCGGCGGCGCCTCGCCGAGCAGCCGGGCGAGGGTCTGCGGGGCGGCGTTGCACAGCACCGCCCCGGCGCCCACCCGGTGCTCGCGGCCGTCGTGCCGGAAGGCGACCTCGGCGGTGCCGCCGGCGGTGCCCGGGTCGATCGCGGTGGCCTCGCAGCCGGTGCGGATCTCGGCGCCGGCCGCCCGGGCCGCGTCCGCCAGCGCGTCGGTGAGCGCGCCCATGCCGCCCACCGGCACGTTCCAGTCGCCGGTGCCGCCGCCGATCACGTGGTAGAGGAAGCAGCGGTTCTGCGCCAGCCCCGGGTCGTGGGCGTGGGTGAAGGTGCCGATCAGGGCGTCGGTGAGGACCACGCCGCGGACGAGGTCGTCGGCGAAGGCGCCCTCCACGGCCTCGCCGATCGGCCGCTCGAACAGCGCCTCCCAGGCGGCCGGGTCGTCGACCCGCCGCCGCAGCTCCGCGCGGGTGGGCAGCGGCTCGGTGAGGGACGGGAAGACCCGCTCGGCGACCCGGGCGGTCCGCCCGTAGAACTCCTGCCAGGCCGCGTACTCCCGGTCGGAGCCGGTCAGGGCGCGGAAGGACGCGGCGGTGCGGGAGTCGTCCGCCCGGTCCACCAGCAGCCCGGTCGGGCGTCCGCCGCGCACGGCCGGCGTGTACGAGGAGATCCGCCGGGGCCGCACCGCGAAGTGCAGCCCCAGCTCGTCGACGATCTTCTGCGGCAGCAGGCTCACCAGGTACGAGTACCGGGAGAGCCGGGCGGCGACGCCGGGGAAGGCCTCGGTGGAGACCGCGGCCCCGCCGGTGCGGCCGAGCCGCTCCAGCACCAGCACGCTGCGGCCGGCCCGGGCCAGGTAGGCGGCGGCCACCAGGCCGTTGTGGCCGCCGCCGACCACGACGACGTCGTAGCGGCCGCGGACGGGGGATTCGGGCGTGTTCGCGTCACCTCGGGGGGGCTGCATGCGGCAGGTCTACCAGAGGCGGTGCGGGGCTGCCAGGGTACGGACAGGAGTGCCGGGCGGCTGCGCCGGTGTCAGCGAGGCGGGAGCTCGCTCGGGCCGACGTGCCCGTCCAGCCAGTCCTTGAGCGGACGGGAGGCGCGCAGGAAGCCGGCGATCCGCTCGTACGCCTGCGCGGTGCCCAGCCAGGCGGCGGGCTCCCACTCCTGCCAGGCGATCAGGCCCTTGTTCCGCAGCAGCCCGATCCGCGGATGGTCCTTGGGATAGCCGCGCGGCGCCGACTTCAGCGGGTCCCGGCCGACCACCGAGGGCCCGGCCTCCTCGACCGAGGCGATCACCCGCTCCAGCTCGGCGCCCGTGACGTCCTCCGCGACCGCCTCCCGGTAGCGGCGCAGCTGGTCCGTCGCCAGCCGGTACATGCCGTTGCCGCAGGCCAGGCCGTCCGCCGAGAGCTGGATGTAGCCGCCGGCCTCCAGGAAGGCGCCGATGTGCGTCTTGTACGGCGACTTGTCGGCGCTGAACCGGACGTCGCGGTTGGGACGGAAGATCTTCCCCGGGCCGAACTCGTCCTCCAGGGCGTCCAGCAGGTCGGCCGTGGGGGCCCGGACGGACTGCTCGTAGCGGTCCCTGTGCGCCGTCCAGAAGGTCTTGGAGTTGTCGGCCTCCAGTTGCTCGTAGAACTCGAGCGCCTCGGCCGGCCAGCCATCGAAGGTCATCCCGCCAGGGTAGGGGGCCGGTGTGGCCCGCCGCACACCTCGCCGCCGTCGCCACGCGTTCTACCGCTCGGTAGCATGCGGGCATGACCAGCGCAGAGACCGCCACCCCCACCGCGCAGGACGCGCGCGCCGAGCGGCGCGCCAAGCGCATCGCCAAGCACATCACCGCCTTCACCGCCCGGCACGGCGGCAGCGCGGACGGCGTCGTCGAGTACGTCGGCCGCACCGCCACCCGGATCGTGCTCGTCGGCGCGGACGGCACCTGGGGCGACCAGGTCGCCCCGACCTACGCCATCGGGCAGCGTGCGGCGCAGCTCGCCGGCGTCACCCTGCACGACACCTTCGAGGGCGAGCTCGGCCTGAAGGTGAAGACCGGTGCCTACGAGTGGAAGCGGATGGCCGGCATCCAGATCTGAGGCACGCGGAGAACCGCTCAGGGGCGCGGGGACCGCGCGAATCGGAGGGCCACGGTCGGCCTCCTCCGGTCTCGCGCAGTTCCCCGCGCCCCTGACGTGCGTCCGCGTCAGCTCGCGGGGACCAGCTGGGCGGGGACGGGGGCCGGGTCGGTGGCGGGGCGGGTGCGCAGGGCCAGCGGGATGCGGAGGGCGGCGGCCCAGGTGAGGGCGGCGCCCAGCATGTGCAGGCCGACCATGATCTCGGGGGCGTCGGTGAAGTACTGGACGAAGCCGAGGACGCCCTGCAGCAGCAGCACGACCAGCAGGTCCCGGACCCGCGCCCGGGCCGCCGGCGGGGCCTTCACCGCGGCGAGCACGAACACCGCCGCCAGCGTCAGGCCGATCGACAGGAAGGCCAGGTCGGCGTGGGCCTGGGCGAGGCGGTCGTAGTCGACCGGGATGCGCCAGACGTCGCTGGAGGAGCCGGGGTGGTGGCCCGCGCCGGTGACCAGGGTGCCGGCCGCGACCAGCAGGCCGACCACGGTGACGAGGACGTACGACAGCCGCTGCAGCGGCCGCGGCACCAGGAGTTCGGGGGCGCCGTCGCCCTCCGCCGTGCGCTCCCACATCAGCACGGCGACCCAGACCAGGCCCATCGCGGCGACCATGTGCACCGCCACCACGTACGGGTTCAGGCCGGTGAGCACGGTGATGCCGCCGATCACGGCGTTGCTCATGACCAGCCAGAACTGCGCCCAACCGAGCCGGGTGAGCGAGCGGCGCCACGGCGTGGCGCAGCGCGCGGCCAGGGTGGCCCAGGCGATCGCCGCGCACAGCACGTAGGTGAGCATCCGGTTGGTGAACTCGATGACGCCGTGGATGCCCATCTCGGGCGTCGGCGTGATGCTCTCGCCGGTGCAGCGCGGCCAGGTGGTGCAGCCGAGGCCGGAGGCGGTGAGCCGTACGGCGCCGCCGGTGAGCACGATGACCACGCTCATCACCAGGGCGGACAGCGCCGCCCGGCGGACGGTCGCGGCCGTCGGGTGCCAGCGGTCGGCGAGGAGTGCGGTGGGGGTGAACACCGCTTCATCCTAGATTGCCCTTATCCGATCACCGACCGCGGCCCGGTCGCGGGCCGCCCGTGCGGGCCGGCGCGCGACCGGGCCGCGGTCGTCAGGCTGCGGCCCGCCGTTTTCCGCGGACCTTGCGGGGATACGGGAAGAGCCGTGGCGAGCGTTTCGCCGCGACGTCCTCGATCCAGCCGAAGCTGAGGACGAACAACCCGATCAGCGGGATCGCCGCGAAGAGCTGCGGATAGGGGCTGCCGAGCACCGAACCCCAGTTGTCGGCGAGGTAGTCGACCCGCCAGAGCTGGTCGATCACCGGGACGGACAGCTCCAGGGCGAGCGTGTGCCAGAGGTAGACGCTGACGGCCCGGGCGTTCAGCAGGCTGATGATGCCGTTGAACGGTTCCAGGCGTCGCGGCCACTGCTCCCACGAGGGGCTGAGGTGGAGCAGCAGCAGCACGTAGCCGAAGGACCAGACGGCCTGGGCGATCGGCACGCCCTCCAGGTCGCCGACGTCGGTCGGGTCGAGCACCGGCCGGCTGACGTACCACCAGTACCCGGCGACCATGATCATCGGCGCCACCGAGGGGGCGACGTACTGCGGGAGCTTCTTGAGCAGGCCCTCGTTGTGGGCCATGCCGAGGATCCAGCAGGAGCCGAAGATCGTGAAGTCGGACCAGGTCTCCCAGATCCGGCCGTCCTCCGGGAGCAGGCCGGAGAAGAAGGTCAGCACCAGCGGGGTGAGCACCGTCACCAGCGGGAAGCGGCGCAGGGCGCGCAGCATCAGCGGCGACAGCAGCACGTACCAGAGGTAGGCGCGCAGGTACCAGAGCGGGACGCCGACCTGGGTGCCCCAGCTGTCCTCCATGAGCCCGAAGCCCGGCAGGTCCCCCTGGGGGTAGGGCGGGGTGCTGATCGGCAGGATCCAGAAGGCGAGTTTGCCCCACCACCAGTTCGGGTGGCCCTCGGCGTCGGGGCCCCAGCCGTCCAGGATCCACAGGGTCATCACCACGACGCCGAACAGCCACATCGGCGGCAGCAGGCGGCGCAGTCGGCCGCGGATGACGGTCAGCGCGGGCCGCTTCAGCGAACGGGCCATCAGCGAGCCGGCCAGCGCGAACATCACGCCCATGGACGGGAAGACCAGCGGCAGCCAGGCCCAGCTGAAGTTGTGGTACAGCACGACGCGGACGAGGGCCAGGCCGCGCAGCATGTCGAGGTAGCGGTCGCGGCCGCCGCCGGAGCGGGCGGGCTTCTGCTCGGGGGCGGCCTCCTCCTCGTCCTCCGCGGGGGTGCCCGGCGGCCGGGCGTACTGGGCGTCGAAGGCCTTGGCGAGCGCGGCGAGCTCGTCCGGGACGCGGAGCTTGAGGGTCTCCTCGTGCCGGGGCAGGGTGCTGCGGCCCGTGGCGGGCGGGGCCGTCCAGCCGGCCTCGGCGGCCCGGTCGTGCGCGGGCTCGTCGAAGGACGGCCGCTCGGCGGTGCGCTGTGCGGCCGCAGGCCCGGGCTGGGGGCGGCCGGGCGCCGAGGACCCGGGTGAGCGGCGCTGCGGGGGCAGGCCGCCGCGGCCGCCGGGCGGCGGCGGAACGCGCAGGGCCATGGTCTCGTCGGGGGAGAAGCCGCTCCGGGGTGCGGACGCGGGGTGCTCCCCGCCGCCCGGACGCTCGGCGGCACGGGGCCGCGGCCGACCGGTGCCGTCGGCCGGGCCCTGCGGGCGGTGGCCGCCGCCCGTCCCCTGCGGCGGGTTCGGTGCACCCGGACCCTGCGGTCCGCCCTGCGGGCCCGGACGGCCCGGGCCGTCCGGGCGCGGCATGCCGCCGGGACGGCCGGCCGGACCGGGGTCGCGGCCCGCACCGGGGTCGCGGGGGACGCCGGGCGGGGGGCCCGACGGCGCACCCGGCCGACCCTGCGCGGTCGGGCGGTCGGTGCCCTCGGCGGGCTGCGGCTGGGGGCGCTTGCGCGGGGTGAAGAAGCTGTCGGCGGGCTCGGTCGGCTCGGACACGCTCAGACCTCCACGATCGGGGCGGAGACCTCGCCGGTTCGCGGCGCCGTGGACTGCAGCGCGAGGTCGGGGTGGGTGAAGGTGCGCAGGCCGGTCCCGTGGCCTCCGTCGGAGCCGAGCACGAGGGCGGGGCCGGGGGTCCGGTGGCTGACCGGCCCGGCGTGGAACACCTCGCCGGTCGCCGTGTCGCCGAGCACCGTCGGGCCGAGCGGGCGGACCGCGGGGGCCGCCGGCAGGGGGCGGCGGGGCGGCGGGGCGGCGGGGCGGCAGGAGCGGTGGACCGACTGCCGGCGGTGCTGACTGCGGGACAAGGGCTTTCCTGGTGGGCCGGTACGGGCGACGGACGGCGGTGCGCCGGCTCAGTGGCCGACGGAGCCGGTGGTCGCGGTGACGCCGGTCGTGCCGGTCCTGGTGGTGGTGCCGGTCTTCGTCGCGGTACCGGGCTTGGCGGAGGTCTTGGTGCCGGTCGGGTGCGAGGCGGTGGCCTTGGCGGTGCCGGACTTGGACGCGGAGGCGCTCGGCTTGCCGGACGCGCCGGCGTGGCCGACCTGCGTGGCCTTGCCGGACGCGGTGGGCGAGGGGGCGGCGGTCACGGAGGGCTGGGGCTGCGGACTCGGCACGGCGGTGGACGAGGCGAGCGAGTCGGGCAGCTCCAGCGGAGGGGCCTGGGCGACCGCGCCGAAGAGGCTCACCACCATGGCCATGGCGAAGAGCAGGCCGCTGCCGCCGACCAGCCAGCCCAGGTGCCGCAGACGGCGGCCGCGGGTCCCGGACTCGTCCACGAAGACCGGCGCCGGTTCGGCTTCGGCGGGTATGCCGCTCCGGTCGTCGGTCCGGGGTTGGGAGATCGACATCGGGATCCGGGCCTTCCAGGGTCAGGCGGGCAGGCAGAACCGCCGAGCCAGACCGTAGTGCACCCGGTCGACCTGAATCAGTGTCAATGTCCGATGTGGGGAGATATGCGGTGAGCTTGTGACCGGATCGAGACGTGCGGCGCGCGCCTCCGGTGCGGACCCGACCGCCTCGGAGGGGGCGCGGGCGTGCGCGGTTCCGGGCATCCGGCACTGCACGTGGGAAAGCGGGCAATCGGGGACGCTCCGCCCATTGGTCTTGACCAATGTCCCGGCGGGTCGGGAGAGTGCGCAGTGATCACTCCCACTCTCTCCGCGGAGCCCCCCTTCCCATGCGCATATCCCGACCCGCCGCCGCCCTGGCGCTCGGCGGATCCCTCGCCCTCGGTGCCCTCGCCGTCCCGGCCGCGTACGCCGCCCCGGCCGGCAGCACCTGCCGGAGCCTCGGCACGGCCACCCTCTACGGCGAGTTCGTCGAGGGCGACGACACCCACTCGCCGGACGCCGAGGGCGCGGTCGCGGTCGGCGGCAACGCCGACTTCCGCGGCGGCTTCTCGGTCGGCAACGAGCTGACCGACGCCCAGGTCGCCGCCCTGCCCGGCGGCAACGCCCTGGTCGTGGCCGGCGGCATCAGGGGCGGCGTCCAGGTCATGAAGGGCAACGGCGTGTACGGCGGCACCCTCGCCGGCACCGCCGAGGCCCACCACGGCAAGGTGGTGCACGGCGCCTCGCCGATCGACTTCGCCGCCGAGTTCGCGAAGCTGCGCGCGGTCTCCGCCGACCTGGCGGAGCTGACCACCCCCGGCACCGCGATCAAGGCCGCCGGCGGCACCCTGACCCTCACCGGCACCGACGCCGGCCTCAACGCCTTCGTCGTGACGGCCGCGCAGCTCCAGGGCGCCAAGGAGGTCTACCTCCACGTGCCGGCCGGCGCGGTCACCGTGGTCAGCGTCACCGGAAACGGCTACGACCAGGCGGCGGCGCACACCGGCGGCTTCTTCCTGTGGGACGCGGCCGCCGGGAGGTACGTCCTGGACGACAAGACGCAGTCCGCCTCCGGCGGCGCCGTCCGGGCCCGCCTGCTGTGGAACTTCCCGACCGCCACGAAGGTCGTCAAGAACAGCGGCAACGCCTGGCCCGGCAGTGTGCTCGCGCCCGACGCCCACGTCGACCTCGGCTCCGGCGGCCCGGTCAACGGCTCGGTGATCGCCAAGTCGCTCAAGGGCAGCGGCGGGGCCGAGACCCACCACTACCCGTTCGAGGGCTGCCTGCCGGGCGCCGACACCCCGAAGCCCACGCCCTCCGGCTCCACCCCGCCCGCCACCACCGGCGGCTCCACCGGCACGACCGGCACCACGGGCGGCACGACCACCACCGGCGGCACCACCACCGGCACGACCGGCACGACGGGCACCACCGGCGGCGGAAGCCCGTCCCCGACGCCCTCCGGCTCCGTCCCGGCGACCCCGCCCGCCACGACCGGCTCCACCACCGGCGGCCTCGCCTTCACCGGCGCCGACGGCGTGATCCCGCTGGCGGTCGGCGGCGCCCTGGTGCTCGCCGCGGGCGGCGGCATCGTCCTCGCGGTGCGCCGGCGCCGCGCCTGACCGGCCCCGGACGCGGCGGTGCCCCCGCACCCCTCGGGTGCGGGGGCACCGCCGCGCCGGGACTCACTCCCAGCGGAAGAACCGCGCCGCCGCGGCCAGCCCCAGCACCGACCAGACGGCCAGCACCCCGAGGTCCGACCAGGGCACCCCTGCGCCGTACTGCAGCACCGAGCGCAGCCCGTCCGAGAGCGCGCTGATCGGCAGCAGCTCCAGCACCGGGCGGACGGCCTCCGGGAAGCGCGACAGCGGCACCACCACGCCGCCGATCAGCAGCAGCAGGACGAAGACCAGGTTCGCGCCGGCCAGGGTGGCCTCGGCCTTCAGCGTGCCGGCCATCAGCAGGCCCAGGCCCGAGAAGGCGGCGGTGCCGAGCACCAGCAGCCCGGCGACGGCGAGCGGACCGCCCTGCGGCGACCAGCCCAGCGCCAGCGCGATCACCGTCAGCAGCGCCACCTGCAGCACCTCGGTCACCAGCACGCAGCCGGTCTTCGCGGTGAGCAGCGCCCAGCGCGGCAGCGGCGTCGCGCCGAGCCGCTTCAGCACGCCGTAGCGCCGCTCGAAGCCGGTGGCGATCGCCTGGCCGGTGAAGGCGGTGGACATCACCGCGAGCGCCAGCAGGCCCGGCGCCAGGAAGTCGACCCGCTTGCCGGGGCCGTCGGCGGCGACGATGTCCACCGCGCTGAACAGCACCAGCAGCACGGTCGGGATGATCACCGTCAGCAGCAGCTGCTCGCCGTTGCGCAGCAGCATCCGGGTCTCCAGCGCGGTCTGCGCCAGCAGCATCCGGCCGACCGGGGCGGCGCCCGGCCGCGGCGAGTGGTCGGTCACGAGCGCAGCTCCCGTCCGGTGAGTTCCAGGAAGACGTCCTCCAGGCTGCGCCGTCCGACGGCCAGCCCCTCCGGCATCACGCCGGCCTCCGCGCACCAGGCGGTGACGGCGGCGAGCAGCTTCGGGTCGACCGGGGCGTCCACCCGGTACGCGCCGGGGGCGTGCTCGACGGCCACCGCGCCGGCCGGCAGCACGGCCCGCAGGCCGGCCAGGTCGAGCCCGCCCGGCGCGCCGAAGCGCACCCCGGCCTCGGCGCGGCAGAGCTCCTCGGGGGTGCCGGTGGCGACGACCCTGCCGTGGTCGACGATGGCGACCTCGTCGGCGAGCTCCTCGGCCTCGTCCATGTGGTGGGTGGTGACCACCACGGTGACGCCGTCGGCCCGCAGCTCGCGGACCAGCTCCCAGGTGGCGCGGCGGGCCTGCGGGTCCAGGCCGGCGGTGGGCTCGTCCAGGAAGACCAGCTCGGGGCGGCCGACCACGGCCATGGCGAGGGCGAGCCGCTGCTGCTGGCCGCCGGAGAGCCGGCGGTAGGCGGTGCGACCGCAGGAGCCGAGGCCGAGGCGCTCGACCAGGGCGTCCACGTCCAGCGGGTCGGCGTACAGCTTGGCGGTGTGCCGGAGCATCTCGACGGCGCGGGCGCCCGGGTAGACGCCGCCGGCCTGCAGCATCACGCCGATCCGCGGGCGCAGGGCGGCGCCGTCGGCGACCGGGTCGAGGCCGAGCACCCGGACGGTGCCCGCGTCGGCGCGGCGGTAGCCCTCGCAGACCTCGATCGTGGTGGTCTTGCCGGCGCCGTTGGGGCCGAGCACGGCGGTGACGGTGCCGCGGGCGATGGTGAGGTCGAGGCCGTCCACGGCCGTCTTCTCGCCGTACCGTTTGACCAGCCCGGCCACCTCTACGGCGGGTTCGAGTCGCATACCGGCGAGTGTAAGAGGCGGCCGGCCCGGCCCCGGACACCGGGCCGCCGGCCCCGTCCGCGCAGGCCAGGTAAGCCTTACCTGCGTGATTGAGGACACCGCTGAGGCGTGGATCACGGCTTGTTCCCCCGGAACGAATTACGCAACAATGGTGTTGTGAAAAACATGCGCGAGCACCTGGCACAGGACGGGGCGGCCGAGACGGCCCCCGGCTGCGCCGTGCCCGCGACGGCTGCGGAGGTCCTGCTGGAGGGCCATCGGGCGACCCGGGACCGGGTCGCCCGCTCGATCCTCGACCACGGCCCGTCCTCCGCCGCCGACCTGGCCAGCCGCCTCGGCCTGACCGCCGCCGCCGTCCGCCGCCACCTCGACTCGCTGGCCGCCGCCGGCCTGGTCGAGTCCCGTGAGCAGCGGGTCTACGGCAGTCGCGGCCGCGGCCGCCCGGCGAAGGTGTTCGCCCTCACCGAGTCCGGCCGGGACGCCTTCTACCAGGCGTACGACCAGATCGCCGCCGACGCCCTGCGCTGGATCTCGGAGTCGGTGGGCGGCGGCAAGGCGGGCGAGGAGGCGGTCGCCGCCTTCGCCCGGGCCCGCTTCGCCAAGCAGGGCCAGAAGTACCTGAGCAGCGTGGAGCGGGCGGCGGCCGGCCACCGCGCCGAGGCGCTGGCCGAGGCGCTGAGCGCCGACGGGTACGCTGCCACGGTGCGGCGTGTGCCCTCCGCCGCGGCCGCGAAGGCCCCGGCGGGCGCCCAGCTCTGCCAGCACCACTGCCCGGTCGCGCACATCGCCGAGCAGTTCCCGCAGCTCTGCGAGGCCGAGACCGAGGTCTTCTCGCAGCTCCTGGGCACCCATGTGCAACGGCTGGCCACGATCGCCCACGGCGACGGGGTCTGCACCACCTATGTGCCGGCATCCGGTGCCGCACCGTCGTCCGCCGAGCGGGCGCCCGGTGCCGTGCCGACTGCCGGTACGTCCCCCAATGAAACGGCTCGTCCGCGCGGAGGAAATTCGCATGACTGACATCGCACACCCCGAGCTCGAGGGCCTGGGCACCTACGAGTACGGCTGGGCCGACTCCGACGAGGCCGGCGCGGTCGCCAAGCGCGGTCTCAGCGAGGAGGTCGTGCGCGACATCTCGGCGAAGAAGAACGAGTCCGAGTGGATGCTCAACCTGCGTCTCAAGGGCCTGAAGCTCTTCGGCAAGAAGCCCATGCCGACCTGGGGCTCCGACCTGTCGGGCATCGACTTCGACAACATCAAGTACTTCGTGCGCTCGACCGAGAAGCAGGCCGAGTCCTGGGAGGACCTGCCCGCCGACATCAAGGCGACGTACGACAAGCTGGGCATCCCGGAGGCGGAGAAGCAGCGCCTGGTCGCCGGTGTCGCCGCCCAGTACGAGTCCGAGGTCGTGTACCACCAGATCCGCGAGGACCTGGAGCAGCAGGGCGTCATCTTCCTGGACACCGACACCGCGCTGCGCGAGCACCCGGAGCTCTTCAAGGAGTACTTCGGCACCGTCATCCCCGCGGGTGACAACAAGTTCGCCGCGCTGAACACGGCGGTGTGGTCCGGCGGCTCGTTCATCTACGTGCCGAAGGGCGTGCACGTCGACATCCCGCTGCAGGCCTACTTCCGGATCAACACCGAGAACATGGGCCAGTTCGAGCGGACGCTGATCATCGTCGACGAGGACGCCTACGTCCACTACGTCGAGGGCTGCACCGCGCCGATCTACTCCTCGGACTCGCTGCACTCCGCGGTCGTCGAGATCATCGTCAAGAAGGGCGGCCGCTGCCGCTACACGACCATCCAGAACTGGTCGAACAACGTCTACAACCTGGTCACCAAGCGCGCCGTGGCGTACGAGGGCGCGACCATGGAGTGGGTCGACGGCAACATCGGCTCCAAGGTCACCATGAAGTACCCGGCCGTCTACCTGATGGGCGAGCACGCCAAGGGCGAGACGCTGTCCATCGCCTTCGCCGGCGAGGGCCAGCACCAGGACGCCGGCGCCAAGATGGTGCACATGGCGCCGAACACCTCGTCGTCCATCGTCTCCAAGTCGGTGGCCCGCGGCGGCGGCCGCACCTCGTACCGCGGCCTGATCGAGATCGGCGAGGGCTCGCACGGCGCCAAGTCCAACGTGCTCTGCGACGCGCTGCTGGTCGACACCATCTCCCGCTCCGACACGTACCCCTACGTCGACGTCCGCGAGGACGACGTCTCCATGGGCCACGAGGCGACGGTCTCCAAGGTCAGCGAGGACCAGCTCTTCTACCTGATGAGCCGCGGCCTGGGCGAGACCGAGGCGATGGCGATGATCGTCCGCGGCTTCGTCGAGCCGATCGCGCGCGAGCTGCCGATGGAGTACGCGCTGGAGCTCAACCGGCTGATCGAGCTGCAGATGGAGGGAGCGGTCGGCTGACGCCCCGCCGCCCCCGTCCGTCCCGTTCCCCAGGAAGAGAGCACTACGACAGCCATGGCTGACGTCAACACCCCTAGCGGTGCCACCACCGCCGGTTCGATCGAGGTCGGCACCGCCGGAGCCGGCGCGCAGCTGGCCGGCCCCGGCACCGGCCGCAGCACCGCCGTGCAGCAGCCGATCGACGCCCGCGTCGCGGTCAAGCCGTCCTACGACGTGAACGACTTCCCCGTGCCGCACGGCCGCGAGGAGGACTGGCGGTTCACCCCGCTGCACCGCCTGAACGGCCTGCACGACGGCACCGCCGCCGAGGGCGCCACCGGCCAGGACAAGCTGGAGCTGGCCCTGCCGGACGGCGTCACCGCCGAGACCGTCGGCCGCGACGACGCCCGCCTGGGCACCGCCGGCAAGCCGGTCGACCGGGTCGCCGCCCAGGCGTTCAGCGCCTTCGAGCAGGCCCTGGTGGTGACCGTCCCCAAGGAGCAGGTGCTCACCGAGCCGGTGAAGATCGACGTGCACGGCGAGGGCGGCGTCCGCTTCGCCCACGTGGTCGTCGACGTCAAGCCGTTTGCCGAGGCCGTCGTGGTGATCAACCACACCGGCACCGGCACCCGCGCCGCCAACGTCGAGCTGCTCGTCGGCGAGGGCGCCAAGCTGACCTTCGTCTCCGTCCAGGACTGGGAGCGCGACGCGGTGCACGCCGCCCAGCACACCGCCCTGGTCGGCCGCGACGCCACCTTCAAGTCCGTCGCGGTCACCTTCGGCGGCGACCTGGTCCGCATCCACCCGCGGGTGGTCTACGCGGCCCCAGGCGGCGAGGCCGAGCTCTTCGGCCTGTACTTCGCCGACGCCGGCCAGCACCTGGAGCACCGCCTGGTCATCGACCACGACACCCCGCACTGCCGGTCCAACGTGGTCTACAAGGGCGCCCTGCAGGGCCAGGACGCGCACGCGGTCTGGGTCGGCGACGTGCTGATCCGCGCCGCCGCCGTGGGCACCGACACCTACGAGCACAACCGCAACCTGGTGCTCACCGACGGCGCCCGGGTCGACTCGATCCCGAACCTGGAGATCGAGACCGGCGAGATCGTCGGCGCCGGCCACGCCTCCGCGACCGGCCGCTTCGACGACGAGCAGCTGTTCTACCTGCAGGCCCGCGGCATCCCGGCCGAGGAGGCCCGCCGCCTGGTGGTCCGCGGCTTCTTCGCCGAGCTCGTCCAGCAGATCGGCGTCGCCGAGATCCAGGACCACCTGATGGAGAAGATCGAGGCCGAGCTGGAAGCGACGGTCGCATGAGCTTCCTCCGTGCGTGTGCGCTGAGCGACCTGGCCGAGGACGTCCCCCGCCGGGTCGAGCTCAACGGTGTCGCGGTGTCGGTGGTCCGCACCGACGAGGGCGTGTTCGCCGTCAACGACACCTGCTCGCACGCCAACGTCTCGCTGTCCGAGGGCGAGGTCGAGGACTGCATGATCGAGTGCTGGCTGCACGGATCGAGCTTCGACCTGCGCACCGGCAAGCCGTCCGGGCTGCCCGCCACCAAGCCGGTCGCCGTCTACCCCGTAAAGATCGAAGGGGACGACGTGCTCGTCTCCGTCAACCAGGAGTCCTGAGCCCCATGGCAACGCTTGAAATCCGCGACCTGCACGTCTCCGTCGAGGCCGAGAGCGGCCCGCGCGAGATCCTCCGCGGCGTCGACCTGACCGTGAAGCAGGGCGAGACCCACGCCATCATGGGCCCCAACGGCTCCGGCAAGTCCACCCTCGCCTACTCGCTGGCCGGGCACCCGAAGTACACCGTGACCGGCGGCTCGGTGCTGCTGGACGGCGAGGACGTGCTGGCGATGTCCGTCGACGAGCGGGCCCGCGCGGGCGTCTTCCTGGCCATGCAGTACCCGGTCGAGGTCCCCGGCGTCTCGGTCTCCAACTTCCTGCGCACCGCCGCCACCGCGATCCGCGGCGAGGCCCCCAAGCTGCGCACCTGGGTGAAGGAGGTCAAGGAGGCCATGGCCGCGCTCCAGATGGACCCGGCCTTCGCCGAGCGCAACGTCAACGAGGGCTTCTCCGGCGGCGAGAAGAAGCGCCACGAGATCCTCCAGCTGGAGCTCCTCAAGCCGAAGATCGCGATCCTCGACGAGACCGACTCCGGCCTGGACGTCGACGCGCTGCGCGTCGTCTCCGAGGGCATCAACCGGGTCCGCTCGACCGGCGAGGTCGGCACCCTGCTGGTCACCCACTACACCCGCATCCTGCGGTACATCAAGCCCGACCACGTCCACGTCTTCGCGGGCGGCCGCATCGTCGAGTCCGGCGGTGCCGAGCTGGCCGACAAGCTGGAGGAAGAGGGCTACGAGAGCTACGTGAAGGGCGGCGCTTCCGAGTGACGACGACTCATACCGGCTCGGCGCTGACCGGGCTCCTCGACACCGACGCGATCCGCAAGGACTTCCCCGTCCTGCAGCGCCTGCTGCACGACGAGAAGCCGCTGGTCTACCTGGACAACGCGGCCACCTCGCAGAAGCCGCGCCAGGTGCTGGAGGCGCTGAACGCGTACTACGAGCGGCACAACGCCAACGTGCACCGCGGTGTGCACGTGCTGGCCGAGGAGGCCACGGCGCTGTACGAGGGCGCCCGCGACAAGGTCGCGGCCTTCGTCAACGCGCCGAGCCGGGACGAGGTGATCTTCACCAAGAACGCCTCGGAGTCGCTCAACCTGGTGGCCAACATGCTCGGCTGGGCCGACGAGCCCTACCGCGTCGACGCGGACGCCGAGATCGTGATCACCGAGATGGAGCACCACTCCAACATCGTTCCGTGGCAGCTGCTCTCGCAGCGCACCGGCGCGAAGCTGAAGTGGTTCGGGCTGACCGACGAGGGCCGGCTCGACCTGTCGAACATCGACGAGCTGATCACCGAGCAGACCAAGGTGGTCTCCTTCACCCTGGTCTCCAACCTGCTCGGCACGCTCAACCCGGTCGAGACCATCGTCCGCAAGGCCCAGTCGGTCGGTGCGCTGGTCGTGATCGACGCCTCGCAGGCCGCCCCGCACATGGTGCTGGACGTGCAGGCGCTGGAGGCCGACTTCGTCGCCTTCACCGGCCACAAGATGCTGGCCCCGACCGGCATCGGCGTGCTGTGGGGCCGCCAGGAGCTGCTGGAGGACCTCCCGCCGTTCCTCGGCGGCGGCGAGATGATCGAGACCGTCACCATGGGCTCGTCCACCTACGCCCCGGCGCCGCACAAGTTCGAGGCCGGCACCCCGCCGATCGCGCAGGCGGTCGGCCTCGGCGCGGCCGTCGACTACCTGTCGGCGATCGGCATGGAGAAGATCGCCGCCCACGAGCACGCGATCACCGAGTACGCGATTGAGCGCCTGCTGGAGGTCCCGGACCTGCGGATCATCGGCCCGCGCACGGCCGTGGACCGCGGTGCCGCGATCTCCTTCACGCTCGGCGACATCCACCCGCACGACGTGGGCCAGGTCCTCGACGAGCAGGGCATCGCCGTGCGCGTCGGCCACCACTGCGCCCGGCCGGTCTGCCTGCGGTACGGAATTCCGGCGACCACCAGGGCGTCGTTCTACCTGTACTCCACGCCGGGCGAGGTCGACGCGCTGATCGACGGTCTGCACCACGTCCGCAACTTCTTCGGCTGAGGTGACGGGATGAAGCTCGACTCGATGTACCAGGAGATCATCCTGGACCACTACCGCAACCCCCACGGCAAGGGGCTGCGGGAGGGCGACGCCGAGGTGCACCACGTCAACCCGACCTGCGGCGACGAGATCACCCTGCGGGTGAAGCTCGACGGCGCCACCGTGGCGGACGTCAGCTACGAGTCGCAGGGCTGCTCGATCAGCCAGGCCAGCGCCTCGGTGCTGAACGACCTGGTGGTCGGCAAGACCGTCGGCGAGGCCCAGGCCGTCCAGGAGGCCTTCCTGGAGCTGATGCAGAGCAAGGGCCAGGGCGAGGGCGACGAGGACGTGCTGGAGGACGCCGTCGCGTTCGCCGGCGTCTCCAAGTACCCGGCCCGGGTCAAGTGCGCCCTGCTCAGCTGGATGGCCTGGAAGGACGCCACCGCCAAGGCCCTGGGCGAGCAGCCCGCCATCAACGACTGAAACGGACGGACTCTCCCATGAGTGACAGCGAGACCCCGGCCGAGCAGGCCGCCGAGCCCGTGGCCGAGGCCCCAGGCGCCTTCACCACCGCCGGCACGGTGTCCGTCGAGGACCTCCACGAGGCCCTGATGGACGTCGTCGACCCCGAGCTCGGCATCGACGTGGTCAACCTCGGCCTCATCTACGGCATCCACATCGACGAGGACGACGTGGCGACCGTCGACATGACGCTCACCTCGGCGGCCTGCCCGCTGACCGACGTCATCGAGGACCAGGCGAAGACCGCCACCGACGGCCTGGTCAAGGACCTGCGGATCAACTGGGTCTGGATGCCGCCGTGGGGCCCCGACAAGATCACCGACGACGGTCGCGACCAGCTCCGCGCCCTCGGCTTCAACGTCTGAGTCCCGCGCCCGCGCGGTGCTCCCGCCGCCCCCGTCCCGCTCGCCGGGCCGGGGGCGGCGGCGTTCCCGCTTCCCGGCTTTGGGCCGTACGGGTCCGGCCAGGTGTCGGCGCCCGTCCCCGCCGGGAATGTCATCCCCTCGTCCGCACCGGTCGAGACCAGGGAGCACAGCGTGGCGACGGGCAGTTGGCAGGTCCCCCAGGGCAGCATGCCGCTGGAATTCCTCCCGGAGCTGGACGTCCCGAAGGCCGGGCCGCAACGCCGCTGGACGATCCTGCTGCGCTGGCTGCTGCTGATCCCGCAGTTCGTCGTGGTGTGGGTGCTGGGGGTGCTGGCGATCCCGGCCGTCATCGTCGGCTGGTTCGGCGCGCTGTTCCTCGGCCGGCTGCCGGAGCCGATCGAGGAGTACCTCTCGGGCTTCGTCGGCTGGGACACCCGGGTGCGAGCCTCCGCCATGCTGCTGGTCGACGACTACCCGCCGTTCGCCTGGCGCCCCGAGGACTACCCCGTCCGGGTGGAGTTGCGGCCGGGCGAGCTGAACCGGCTCGCCGTGTTCTTCCGCCTGATCCTGATGATCCCGGCGGCGATCGTGCAGAGCCTGGTGCTCAGCGGCTGGTACGCGGCCGCCTTCGTCATCTGGCTGATCGCGCTGATCCTCGGCCGGATGCCCGACCCGCTGTTCGGCGCGACCGCCGCGACCCTGCGTTACGCGATGCGCTTCAGCGCCTACGTGCTGATGCTCACCTCCGCCTACCCCAAGCGGCTCTTCGGCGACGACGGGCTGCCGCCGGTGGCGGCAGCCCGTTCCGCGACCCGCCCGCTGATCCTCTCGGGCGGCGCCAAGGCGCTGGTCGTGCTGTTCCTCGTGCTCGGCCTGGTCAGCGGAAGCGTCCGGGCCTTCGTCAACGACGACGACAACGGCTACTACGGCCTGCGGGCACCCCGCGGCAGCAGCACCGCGCCCGCCAGCCCGAGGCAGACCAGCGCCGCCACGGCCGCGAATCCGCTCACCGCGGGCAGCAGGCCGTAGCGCTGGGTCAGCCAGCCGACCGCCACGATCGGCAGCGAACTGCCCAGGTAGACGATCACCCACAGCGCCGATAGCTCGCTGCCCCGGCGCTCCGGGTCCATCGCCGCGACCGCCGTGGTGAACAGTGAGCGGAACGCCACGCCCTGGCAGGCCCCGCCCAGCACGCTGCCGATGAACAGCAGCGCCGGCGTGCCCGTGTACCCGGCGGCCACCACCAGGGCCAGGCCCGTCGCCAGGCCGCCCAGGCCCGCGGCGATCACCGGCCGGTCCGCGGTCGGCGGCACCAGCAGCTGCGCCGCGGCCGAGGAGCCCAGCAGCAGCGCCGCCACCACCGCGCCGGTCAGGTGCGAGTCCGAGTGCAGCAGCCGCGCCGCGAAGGCCGGCGCCAGCGACAGGTACACCCCGAACACCGCGTACGACACGAAACCGGCGCCGGCCGTCAGCAGGAAGGTCCGGCGACCGCGGCGCGGCAGCCGCAGCCGCTGCGGACGCAGGTGGGCCGGGGTGGTGATGCGCGGCGGCGCGGCCGGCGGGCGCAACCGGCCGGGCATCCGCGGGTGCACGACGGCCAGCGGCACGCACAGCGCCAGCAGCGCCAGCGCGTGCAGCAGGAACGGGGTCAGCAGCGGGTGCGCGCCGGTGGCGAGGCTCGCCCCGACCACCGGGCCGAGCGCGACGCCGCCCGCCGAACAGGCCAGGGTCAGCTTCGCGGCCAGCGAGGGCCGGTCCGGCAGCAGGTCGCCGAGCGCCGCACCGGCGGCGCCGGTCGACAGGCCGACCGCCACGCCCTGGACGGCGCGGCCCGCCACCAGCAGGCCGAAGCCGTGCGCGTAGGCGAACATCAGGTCGCCGACCGCGGCCAGCGCCACCGCCGGCAGGATCAGCGCCCGCCGGCCCAGGTGGTCCGACCAGTGGCCGACCACGGCGAGCACCGGGACGACCGCGAAGACGTACACCGTGAACAGCACGGTGGTGTGCAGCGGCGTCAGGCCGAGCTGCTGCTGCAGCAGCGGGTAGATCGGCGTGGCCAGGTTGGCGCCGACCAGCATCAGCAGCAGGGCGCCGGCCACCAGGCCGACGCGGATGCCGCGCAGCGCGTTCCAGCGGCTGATCGCGGCGAGGCGGAGCTGCGCGCGCGGCGCGAGTTCCGGGGGGAGCAGGGCCTCCGACAGTCGGCGTCCGGGGAAGTGCGCGGAGCGCAGGCCGGGGCCGGCGGGGGAGAGGTCCGCCATGGCAGGGGTCTCCTGTGGCCGGGCACCACCGGGGACGACGTGGCCAGGGGTGGCGGCCGCGACAACGAGCCCGGGCGGCGCGGTGAGCGTACGGACCCTCCGGCCCGTGGGAGGGGCGGAGGGAGGAGGGCTTCGTTGCCCGAGGGGCCCGCGCGGGGTGTGCGCGGCGCCCGGAGCAGTTTACGCGCCCGAGCGGGGCCGCCGGGCCGTCCGGACCCCCCTCCACCGGCGGTTCTGCGTCACACCCCGGGCGGCGCGCGCCCCGCGGGCACGGCGGCGGGCCGCCCCGCCCGATACGCTGAGTGGATGGGCCGACACGCGACGGCCCGGGCCCAGCACAGCCACCACGGGAGATCGCCAACGATGGCCGGACGACGCCGCAACACCCCTGACCACTCGGCCGGTGCCGGGCCGCAGGCGGCACCCGCCGAGAGCCTGCTGCCCGCCGACTACGACCTGGCCGAGCTGTACGGGGCCGGCGGCCGCGACGAGGACGACGAGGACCTCGACGACACCGCGGTGCTCGTCCCGCCGATCGCGCTGCCCCCCGAGGCGGAGCTGGCCGCCGCCGCGCTGGCCGTCCCGCTGATCGCCCGGGCGGTCGCACTGGCCCGCTGGGCCGCCCCGCACCGGGTCGTGGACGAGTTCGGCGACCTAGTCGAGGACGACCGCGGCCCGGCCGCCCGGCTGATCGGGCTCGCCCCGGAGGAGGGCGAGGTGCCCGAGGAGGCCGTGGTCGAGGTGCTGCGGGCCTGGTCGCTGGCGTGCGACCTCGACCTGGTCGAGCTCGGCACCACCCAGGCCGGCGAGCACGTCGCCGTCCCCATGGAGGAGGTCGCGGACGCCGAGGCCGGCGACCCGTCCACCGTCCTCGACCTGTGGCTGACCGCGGCCGGCATCGTCCGCGAGCTCGCCGTCGACACCGACCTGCTCGACATCGAGGGCGAAGGCCCGGGTGAGGGGGCGGGGGCGGGCGCCGCCGGGGACGCCGACGACGAGGACGCCGCGGAGAGCGCGCTCGCCGAGGTCGAGGAGGCCAGCGAGGCCGCCGCCGAGCTCCTCGACGAGGCGCTCCAGGTGCTGTACGAGCTGACCGCGTTCGCCGAGCCCGGCGAGGAGACCGTGCCGCTCGGCGTGCTCGCCGCGCTGCTGGTCGTTCCCGAGGGCGAGGAGCCGGACGAGGAGATGCTCGGCCAGATCACCGACCTCATGGTCGAACTCGACCCGATGCTCGCCGACCTCGCCGAACTCGGCCTGGTCGAGCACCGGCCGATCGACCCGGAGCTCTTCGAGGAGGAGGAAGAGGGCGAGGAGGCGGCACCCGCCGCCGAGGCCGCCGGCGAGCCCGGCGAGGAGGACACGGCCCGCTTCGGCCTCGTCCGGCTCACCCCGCTCGGCCAGTACGGCGTCCGCGAGTGGCTGCTCGCCGACGGCTACGACGCCCCGCTGATCGGCGACCTCGCCCAGGGCGACGCCGCCGCCCTGCTGCGCGGACTCACCGAGTCCCCGAACGTGCTGCCCGACCGGGAGATCCGGGTCTGGCTCGCCCGGCGCGAGCCGCTGGACGGTGCCCGCGACCTGCTCGCCGCCTCCCGCGGGCTGGACGCGCACAGCCCGGTGCGGCGGATGTTCACCGCGGCCGCGCTCGACGACCTCGGCGAGGCCGGCGACACCGCACTGGCCGAGGTCGTCGACGACCCGGAGCTCGGCGGGCTCGCCCGGGAGCTGCTGCGCAGCCACGGCCACGACGTCGCCGCCGCCGAGCGGCCGGTCGCCCTCTGGCGCACCGTCGACCACTTCTCGGCCGTGCTGCTGGTCGGTCGCGGCGACGCCGGCCAGCTCCGCGAACTGGTCGCCGGCCTGCCCGTGACCGACAACCCGGCCTCCTACTTCGGCGAGCTCTGGCGGGTGCCGCACCCCTACACGGCGCTGGTCCTCGACACCGTCGGCGAGCTGCACACGGACCGCGCCGTCGCCAAGGAGGCCCGCAAGGCCGCCTTCAAGGCCAAGTCCCAGCAGGGCAACGGCTGACCGGGCCCTGCTGCGGACGCGGCCGGCGGGACCGCGGGGCGGGGCCTACGGCAGGTCGAGGCTGCCGTCCTCGGTGAAGGGGAAGAAGGGGTTGTGGGCCAGCT
Source organism: Kitasatospora sp. NPDC093679 (assembly GCF_040683455.1). Taxonomy (NCBI): domain Bacteria; kingdom Bacillati; phylum Actinomycetota; class Actinomycetes; order Kitasatosporales; family Streptomycetaceae; genus Kitasatospora; species Kitasatospora sp. NPDC093679. The sequence continues at coordinate 88,591 of NZ_JBFBDW010000014.1, read as the reverse complement.
CCCAGAGGTGGCCGTCCGGGTCCTCGAAGTAGCCGGAGTAGCCGCCCCAGGAGGTGGCGGTCGGGGGCTTGACCACGGTGGCGCCGGCGGCGACGGCCGTGGCGAGGGCGGCGTCCACCTTCGCGGTGGACTCCAGGTTCACCGCGAGGGTCACCCCGCGGAAGGAGGGCTCGCCGGCCGCCGGGACGCCGGCGTCGGCGGCCAGTTCGTCCGCGGGGAACAGGCCCAGGACGGAGTCGGCGGTGCGGAACCAGACGATCTCCGGGCTGGACGCCGCCGAGCGGCGCCAGCCCAGTGCCTCGTAGAAGGCCGTGGAGCGGCCCAGGTCGGTGACCCCGAGGGTGACGATGCTGATCCGGGCCGGGAAGTCGGTGGTCGAAGTCATGCCGCTCAGGGTAGGCAGCGCCGCCGACATCCGGCGGGTGTTCCCGGGCGGTCGGCGGGTCGTGCGGCCTGATGGCCTGCCAGGTGCGCCGACCCGTATCGTGGGGCGGACGCGGTGCGGTGGTCGGGTCGGCGCCCGGCGGCCGCCGCGGACGGCGCGGCGAGGACCGGGGGTGCGGCCAGCATGACGAGACGGCACGTGGGCGGGCCCCACGACCCCGAGGGCGCGGCCGGCCCCGCGCGGACCCCGCAGGAGCGGCACCGGGAGCACGAGGAGCACGACCTCCGGGTGCTGGCCGGTGCGGACTTCCCGTTCTACGCCGCCGCCGGCGGTCCCGCCGGCCGGGACTGCCTGGCCGGGTACGAGGTGCTCGACGGCCGGCTCCGCTGGGTCGAGCTGCGCTCCGGCGACTGGACGAGCCCGCAGGGCCCCCACGTCACCGTCCGCACCCAGCGCACCGCCGACCCCGCCGATCCCGCCCGGGCGCTGCCGCTGCCCGAGCTGGAGGACGCGGTGGAGGACGAACGCGACCGCGTCTACGACCAGTTGGACATCGACGAGGGCGACGGGCCCGGGCGGACGAGGGCGCTGCGCGGCTGGATCTCCGTCGACGGAGAGCCCTGTCCGGTGGAGATCCACGAGGACGTCCGGCCGTCCGGCCCCGAGGGCACGGACCCCGCCGGGGGCGCACCGGTCTGGGCCGGCCGGCTGCAGCTGGGCGGCGTCGCCGTGACCGTCACCGCGCGGGGGCTGCCGCCGGGCGGCGTCGAGCTGCGCCGGGTCGGCGACGCCGCTCCCTTCGTGCGCGGCCGCACCGCGCAGGCCCGTGAGCTGGCGGCACGTCAGTGGCGGCGTGCCGTACCGGTGGAGGAACGGGAGCTGCCGCCGGCCGTCGGGCTGGAGGCGCACCGGGCGGTGGTCGAGCACGGCATACAGGAGGCCATCGCGATGGAGGCGCAGCTGTGCGCCCGGCGGACCGGCCGGATCCCGCGGCGGCTGCGCGGCGAGGCCGGGGCGGAGTGCTGGGAGTCGGCGGTGCGCCAGCAGATGCGGCTGGCCTCGGAGTCCCGCCGGGAGGCGGTGGAGGCGGTGTCCGCCCTGGTCAACCAGTTGACCTGGCTGGCGCAGCGGACGGACTGGCTGGTGGGGACGGCGGAGGGCGAGGCGGCCGTCGCGGAGTCCGTCCGGTACACCGTCTTCGCCAGCGAGGTGCCGAGCCTGGCGGCGCAGCTGGCCTGGGCCCGGCTGTGGGCGGGCGGGGCGCCGGGCGGAGCGGACGGTGCCGAGGAGGCGTGGCTGGCGGCCTGGGAGGACTGGCGGGCCCTGCGCCGCGACTGAGGCGTTGCCGACCGGGGCGGTCGGGCCCCGGTGCGGCTCGCGCGAGAGCCCCGGTGCGGCTGGAGCGGTTTCTGCGGTCCTTGGTGAAGAGCAGGTCATGGGTTCGCATGAGGACGGCAAAACACCACCGCGCCGCAGCCCCCGGTTCACACCGGGTTCACCCGCCGCGAAGAGTCTGCTGCGCGTCCTTCCCGTACGCCCACCCTCAGGAGTGACCGCCATGTCGCTGTCCCGCCGGGACTTCGTGAACCGCTCGACCGTGCTCGGGGCCGGTGTCCTCATCGCCGGCAGCGCCGAGGTGCTGGCCACCGCCCCGGGCGCGATCGCGGCCCCGCTCGGCGGTGACGCCCCGGCGGCCGGGAAGGGCGCGCACACCGCGCTCGGCTACGGCCCGCTGGTCTCCGACCCGGACGGCATCCTGGCCCTGCCCAAGGGCTTCACGTACCGGATCATCACCCGGACCGGGAAGACCACGCTGGTCACCGGCGAGTCGACGCCCAGCAACCACGACGGCACCGCGGCCTTCCCCGGCCGGCACGGCGCCACCCTGCTCGTCAACAACCACGAACTGAAGGGCAAGCGCAGCAACTGGCCGCACCCGGTGCCGCTGCTGGAGGGCCACGTCTACGACCCGGCCGCGGCCGGCGGCTGCACCGTCGTCGAGGTCGCCGGGCACGGCAGGCGGGTCCGCGAGTGGGTCGGCATCGCCGGCACCTCCACCAACTGCGCGGGCGGCGCCACCCCGTGGGGCACCTGGCTGTCCGGCGAGGAGACCGAGGACCGGGCCGGCCAGAACGGCATGACCAAGGACCACGGCTACATCTTCGAGGTGGACCCGTACGACCAGGACGCCAACCGCGACCCGAAGCCGGTCAAGGCCTTCGGCCGCTACCCGCACGAGGCGGTGGTGGTCGACCCGAAGCGCGGCCACGTGTACCTGACCGAGGACGCGTCCGGCCCGAACGGCCTGCTCTACCGCTGGACCCCGCCGGCCGGCTTCCACCACGGCCGGGGCAGGCTGCGGACGCTGGCCGACGACGCCGGCGTGCTGGAGGCCTTCAAGTGCTTCGACCCGCACGGCAAGCTCGTCGACGACCTGTCCCGGGCGACGGCGATCGGCACCACCTACGGCGTGGACTGGGTGAAGGTGCCGGACCGCGACGCGAAGACGGTCTCCGTCCGCAAGCAGTTCAAGGACGGCGAGATCACCCGCTCCCGCAAGCTGGAGGGCATGTGGTGGGGTGACGGCGGCACCTACTTCGTGGCGAGCTACGCCCGCGAGGAGAGCCCCGTCCAGCACGACGGCCAGGTGTGGTTCTACAACCCGGCCCGCCGCACCGTCACCCTGAAGGTGCTGCTCGGCGTCAACAAGGACGTCTGGGCGGACAACGGCAACTTCGACGGCCCGGACAACATCACCGTCTCCCCGCACGGCGGCCTGGTGATCGCCGAGGACGGCGAGGGCCAGCAGCACCTGTTCGGCACCACGGACGAAGGCCGGACCTTCCCGATCGCCCGCAACGAGCTCAACCTCGGCACCGCGGAGGAGCCGGAGTACAGCGAGTTCACCGGCGTCACCTTCTCGGCCGACGGCGGAACGCTGTTCGCCAACATCCAGGAGCCGGGCATCATGCTCGCGATCACCGGCCCGTGGCACCGCCTGCGCCGCCACCACTGACCGTCCCGGCCCGCGGGCCGGACAGGACCGGTGCGCTGCCCGTCGTCGACGCCGTCAGGCGTCCTCGGCGGGCAGCCGCAGTTGCAGCATCGCCAGCAGCCGCTGCTGCGGCTGGGCGAGGTCGAGCCCGGTGATCTGCTCGGCCCGGCGGACCCGGTAGCGCAGGGTGTTGGGGTGGATGTGCAGGGCGTCCGCGGCGACCCGGACCTCGCCGAGCGCGTCCAGCCAGGCGAGCACCGACTCGGCGAGCCGGGTGCCGTGCTTCCGGTCGTACTCGGCCAGTTCGGTCAGCCGCGGGTCGCGCAGCCGGGCGTGCTCCTGCAGCAGCGCCAGCACCTCGCTGACCAGCACCTCCGCCTGGACGTCGGAGAGCGCAGCGACCTGGCGGGCGACCCCGCCGCGGACCATCGCGTCCAGGATCCGGTCGGCCTGCGCCCGGGACTCGGTCACCTTGGCCAGGCCGTCCACGGTGGTGCCGATCGCGGCCCGCAGCCGCACCCCGAGGTGCTCGTGGGCCGCGTCGACCACCTCCTGCGCCCAGCCGCGCAGGGTGGCGGCGGGCAGCGCGGGCGGCAGTTCGGGCAGCAGCACGTACACCCGGGACTCGATCGGGGCGAGCAGCGCCCCGCGGTGCCGGGCCGCGGCGTGCACCGAGATCAGGCCGGTCACCTCGGCGCGGGTGAGTTCGGGGTCGGCGCCCCCGGTGGGGGAGTCGGCGGCGTACGCCAGGACGGTCGCCGGGCGGCGCAGGCCGAGGCCCAGGTGGGTGGCCAGCGACTGCGGCCCGGTGGAGCCCTCCAGCAGGCCGGTCAGCAGGGTGCGGGTCAGCCGGACGTCCGCGGACAGCTCGCGCCGCCGCCGCACCAGCTGCCCGGCCGCGACCCGGGCGGCACCGACCAGCGCCTGCTCGGACTGCTCGGCGAGCGGCTGGGCGCCCTCCTGGACCCAGATGGTGCCCAGCGGCTGCGCGCCGGCCCGGATGCCGATCGCGAGCCGGCGGCGGATCCCGAGGTCCGGGTGGGCGTCGATCTCGATCACCGCGTCGGAGCCGCGCAGGTGCTGGAAGACGCCCCACTCGCGCAGCTTGGACAGGTACGGCTCCGGCCCCTGCCAGCCGAGGATGGACAGCCGGCGCAGGTCGTCCAGCTCGTCCGAGTCGGAGGAGCGGGAGTAGGCGAGCACCCGGCTGGAGGTGTCCTCGATGGAGACCACGCCGTGGGTGAGCACCGCGACCGTCTGCGCGAGCGAGAACAGGTCGCCGGCGTTCGGCTCGGCGGCCTCCGGGGTGTCGGGGCCGGCGATCAGCATCCGGGCCAGCCCGTCGAGGTGCTCCCAGCGGGTCTCCGGGCGCACCGACAGCAGCGCCACCCCGGCCTCCGCCGCGGCCTCCCGCAGCGCGTCCGGGACACCGCCCGCGTCCAGTTTGACGGCGACCGCGGCGGCCCCGCCCCGGCCCGCCGCGCGCACCACCGGCAGCGCGGCCCGGCCGCGGACGCCGATCGCCAGCACCAGCTCGCCGGGGCCGGCCGCGGGCGGCTCCTCCGGGTCGAGGATCGCCACGTCGCGCACCGGCACGTCCAGGCCGGCCGGGGCGGCCTGCAGCTCGACCAGCGGCTCGCCCAGGGACATCAGCAACTGCCGCAGCGGCAGGCCCGGAACGGCGGTCACCGGACCGCCCCGGGCGCGGAGCGGGCGCCGCTCACCGGACGGCGGCCTTCGGCTGGTCGGCGGGTCTGTTCACACGTACAAGGGTATCGGCCGCACTTTGGCGGCCAGGCCAATCAAGCGGGCCCCGGCCGCGGCATAGCGTTGCCGCATGGCCGACGTGCGACCCCCGCCGGCCGACCCATGACGAGAAGGAGAGCGTGCGCGCCATGGATGCTGTGACCCAGGTCCCCGCGCCGGTGAACGAGCCGGTCCACAGCTACGCCCCCGGCAGCCCGGAACGGGCCCGCCTGGAGGCGAAGCTGAAGGAGCTGGGTGGCCAGGAGCCGCTCCAGCTCACCATGACCATCGGCGGCGAGCACCGGATGGGCGGCGGCGACGAGATCCACGTCGTCCAGCCGCATAATCACGCCGCCCGCCTCGGCACCCTGCGCAACGCGACCCGGGACGACGCGAAGGACGCGGTCGAGGCCGCCCTCGCCGCCGCCCCGGCGTGGCAGGCGCTCTCCTTCGACTCCCGCGCCGCGATCTTCCTCAAGGCCGCCGACCTGCTGGCCGGCCCCTGGCGCGAGACCCTGGCCGCCGCCACCATGCTCGGCCAGTCCAAGACCGCGCAGCAGGCCGAGATCGACACCCCCTGCGAGCTGGTCGACTTCCTGCGCTTCAACGTGCACTTCGCCCGGCAGATCATCTCCGAGCAGCCGATCTCCTCGGACGGCGTGTGGAACCGCAGCGACCACCGCCCGCTGGAGGGCTTCGTCTACGCGATCACCCCGTTCAACTTCACCGCGATCGCCGGCAACCTGCCGACCGCGCCCGCGCTGATGGGCAACGTGGTGATCTGGAAGCCGTCCCCCACGCAGCAGTTCGCCGCGCACTACCTGATGCAGCTGCTGGAGGCCGCCGGCCTGCCCAAGGGCGTCATCAACATGGTCACCGGCGACGGCCTGGCCGTCTCCGAGGTCGCCCTCAAGCACCCCGCGCTCGCCGGCATCCACTTCACCGGCTCCACCGCCACCTTCCAGCACCTGTGGCGCGAGGTCGGCACCAACATCGCCGGCTACCGCACCTACCCGCGGATCGTCGGCGAGACCGGCGGCAAGGACTTCCTGGTCGCCCACCCGTCCGCCGACAAGGCCGTGCTGAAGACCGCGATGACCCGCGGCGCCTTCGAGTTCCAGGGCCAGAAGTGCTCGGCGCTCTCCCGCGCCTACGTCCCGGCCTCCCTGTGGGCCGAGCTGAAGGACGAGTTCCGCGACGAGGTCGAGTGGCTCACCATGGGCGACGTCTGCGACCTGTCCAACTTCATGGGCGCCGTCATCGACGAGCGCTCCTTCGCGAAGAACAAGGCCGCGATCGACCGCGCCAAGGCCGACCCGAAGGTCGAGGTCCTGGCCGGCGGCACGTACGACGACTCGGTCGGCTACTTCGTCCGCCCGACCGTCCTGGTCTGCGAGGACCCGGCGAGCGAGTACTTCCGCGACGAGTACTTCGGCCCGATCCTCGCCGTGCACGTCTACCAGGACGAGAAGTACGACGAGATGCTGGCCCAGATGGAGTCCGTCGCCGCGTACGCCCTGACCGGCTCGATCATCGCCCAGGACCGCGAGGCCGTGCAGCACGCCATGCACGTGCTGCGCCAGGCCGCCGGCAACTTCTACATCAACGACAAGCCGACCGGCGCCGTCGTCGGCCAGCAGCCCTTCGGCGGCGGCCGCGCCTCCGGCACCAACGACAAGGCCGGCGCCAAGCAGAACCTGATGCGCTGGACGTCCACCCGCTCCATCAAGGAGACGTTCGTCCCGCCGACGGACTACCGCTACCCGCACATGGGCTGACACCCCGTTGCACCTCCGGGACGGCGGCCGGCACCCCGGGCCGCCGTCCCGCCCTCTCCACCACTCCGGAAGAAAGCCCAGGAGTCACCGATGCTCCGTTCCGCCCTCCTCGCAGCGTCCCGTTCCCCGCAGGTGCGCACCGTCGTCGAGAAGTTCCCGCCGACCCAGGCCATCGTCAAGCGCTTCGTCGCCGGCGAGACCCTGCAGCAGGGCATCGACGCCACCGCCGAACTGGTGGCCAGCGGCCGCCGGGTGACCCTGGACCACCTCGGCGAGGACACCGCCGACGCCGCCCAGGCGGCCGGCACCGCGGAGGCGTACGAGCACCTGCTGGCGGCCCTGGCGGAGACCGGCCTCGCCGCGAACGCCGAGGTCTCGGTCAAGCTCTCCGCGGTCGGCCAGTTCCTGCCGGCGGACGGCGAGAAGATCGCGCTGGAGAACGCCCGGCGGATCTGCGAGGCCGCCGCCGCGGCCGGCACCACGGTGACCCTCGACATGGAGGACCACACCACCACCGACTCCACCCTGGAGATCGCCCGCGAGCTGCGCGCCGACTTCCCGTGGCTCGGCGTCGTCCTCCAGGCCTACCTGCGCCGCACCGAGGCCGACTGCCGCGACCTGGCGCACGCCGGCTCGCGCGTCCGCCTCTGCAAGGGCGCCTACAAGGAGCCCGAGTCGGTCGCCTTCCAGGGCAAGGAGCAGGTCGACCTCGCCTACGTCCGCGCGCTCAAGGTCCTGATGGGCGGCGAGGGCTACCCGATGATCGCCAGCCACGACCCGCGCATGGTCCGCATCGCCGGCCAGCTCGCCGAGTGGAACAAGCGCGACACCGACAGCTTCGAGTACCAGATGCTGTACGGCATCCGCCCCGAGGAGCAGCTGCGCCTCGCGGAGGAGGGCAACACCATGCGCGTCTACCTGCCCTACGGCCAGGAGTGGTACGGCTACTTCATGCGCCGCCTCGCCGAGCGCCCGGCGAACCTGACCTTCTTCCTGCGCGCCATGGCCACCCGCGGCTGATCGCACCGTCCGCCGCGGGGGATGTGGGACCGGCCGACAGCTGCCGGCCGGTCCAAGGAGGGGACGGGCGTGTGGGCGCCCGTCCCCTTCGTCATGCCGTGCTGCGGGCCCGCCGGGCCCAAGCTGCGTGTTCAAAAGCCGGGGGAGACCTGCGCAGTCGGGATGCGCGCGGCGGTACGCATCAGGGCTCGGCCCGTGCCCTCGTGACACCCACCCCCGGATCGCGCAGTTCCCCGCGCCCCTGAGTGACCCCCCGAGCGCGTTCGAAGACACGTCCCTAGAGCATGCGGGCCGCGGGGTCGACCATGCCGCGTGCGGTCTTGGCGTCGACGTACTCCTCGAGCGCGGTCATCACCCACTCGCCGGAGAACTGGCGGACCAGCTTGCACATGGCCACGCCGGTGCGCGACTCGGCGTGGGTGAGGTCGAAGCGGACCAGCTCCTGGCCGCTGCCCGCGTCCAGCAGACGGCAGTAGGCGTTCTTGACGTCGGTGAACTTCTGGCCGGAGAAGGAGTTGACGACGAAGACCAGACCGCACACCTCGGGCGGCAGCCCGTCCAGGTGGACGGTGATGGACTCGTCGTCCCCGGCGCCGGCACCGGTGAGGTTGTCGCCGGAGTGCGCGATCGCGCCGTTGAAGATCGACAGCTTCATGAACCAGGCCGTCTCGATCTTCTTGCGCTGCGCGTCGAAGGCGATGCAGGAGGCGTCCAGGTCGACGTTGCGGCCGCGCCCCGCAGGCTCCCAGCCGAGGCCCATCCGCACGGCGGACAGGAACGGCTTGCCGCCCTTCTCCAGCGAGACCGAGCCGCCCTTGGTGAGGCTGACCCGGCCTTTGTCCAGGGTCACCTTGTTCATCGAAGGCGCAGCAGGCGCAGCAGGAGCGGGCGCAGCGGCCGCCGGGGGTGCCGAGGGCTGCGGCGGCGCGGCGGGCTTCTGCATGTCCTGTGCGGGAGGGGCCTGCAGGGGCGGCGCGGCGGGCATCGGCGGCGGCGCCGCGGCGGCCGCCGGACCCGGGTCCTCCACGTTGACGCCGAAGTCGGTGGCGATACCGGCCAGGCCGTTCGCGTAGCCCTGGCCGACCGCGCGGACCTTCCACACGCCGCCGCGCCGGTAGACCTCGACGACCACCAGGGCCGTCTCGCTGCTGAGTCTGGGCGGGGTGAAGGTCACCAGCACCTCGCCGCTGCCGGCGTCCCGCACGGTGGCGGTCGGCTCGGTGCCGGCGAAGGTCGCGCCCGCCTCGTCGAGGCTCGCCGTCACCACGATCTTGTCGATGCCGTCCGGCACCGACGCGGTGTCCACGGTGATCGCGTCGGGCGTGCCGCCGCCGCCCGGCCGGTGGGTGACGCCGGGGCCGTGCGGGGCGTTGAAGAAGACGAAGTCGTCGTCCGAACGGACCTTGCCGGCCTCGGTCAGCAGCAGGCCGGAGACGTCCAGGGCCTTGGGTGCCGTCACCTCGACCGTCACCCGGGCGGCGTTGAGTGGGGCGTTTCCGCCCTGGGTCAGGACCGTGGTCACGGTGCTCCTCCTCGCTCCTCGCGGCGGCCGGGCTTCTTCCCGGCCACCCTAGGACACCCCGGCCGCCGGACGGCGGGTGACCCGCTGTCAGCCGCTTCCCGCTGTGAGAGAACAGGGCTTGTCGCACCCGCCCGGCTGGGAAAGCATGCTGGAATGCCAGCACTGCAACGTTCCGAGGCCGCCGTCCGTGCCCAGCTGCTCGACGTGCGCTCGTACTCCGTCGACCTCGACCTCACCCGGGGCGAGGACCTCTTCCGCAGCGCCACCGTGATCCGGTTCGGTTGCGCGGAGCCCGGGCAGGACTCGTTCGTCGACGTCAACCCCGCAGCGCTGCTGCGCGCCGAGCTGAACGGGCGGCCGCTCGACCCCGCCGCCCTCGACGGCAACCGCCTCGTGCTGCCCGGGCTGGCCGCCGAGAACGAGCTGCTCGTCGAGGCCGACATGGCCTACTCGCGCACCTGCGAGGGCCTGCACCGCTTCGCCGACCCGGCCGACGGCGCCGTGTACGTCTTCGCGAGCCTCGGCCCCGACCTCGCGCCGCAGATGTTCGCCTGCTTCGACCAGCCGGACCTGAAGGCGCCGTTCACCGTTACCGTCACCGCACCGGACGACTGGACGGTCATCGGCAACGGCACCTCCGCCCGGCTGCCCGACGGCCGCTGGGAGATCGCCCCGGTCGGCCCGGTCTCCACCTACCTGGTGACCGTGGTCGGCGGCCCGCTGCACGCCGTCCGCACCGAGCACGACGGCATCCCGCTCGGCCTGTACGCCCGCCGCTCGCTCGCCGCCGAGCTCGACCGGGAGGCCGAGGAGCTGTTCGAGGTCACCCGGGCCTCCTTCGACCGGCTGCACGGCCTCTTCGACGAGCGCTACCCGTTCGGGACGTACGACCAGGCCTTCGTCCCCGAGTTCAACTGGGGGGCGATGGAGAACCCGGGCTGCGTGGTCTTCCGCGACGAACTGCTCTTCCGCTCCGCGCCGACCGAGGCGCAGCGCGAGATGCGGGCCATGGTGGTCTGCCACGAGATGGCGCACATGTGGTTCGGAGACCTGGTCACCATGGCCTGGTGGGACGACCTGTGGCTGAACGAGTCCTTCGCCGAGATGCTCGGCTACCGGACGGCCGCCGACTCCACCCGCTTCACCGGCGCCTGGACCTCCTTCGCGGTCAAGCGCAAGGGCTGGGGCTACGACGCCGACCGGCGCGGCTCCACCCACCCGGTCGCCGCCGTCGGGATGGGCTCGGTCGCCGAGGCGCTGGTCAACTTCGACGGCATCTCGTACGCCAAGGGCGCCTCGGCGCTGCGCCAGCTCGTCCACTGGCTGGGCGACAAGGCCTTCTTCGCCGGCCTCAACGCGTACTTCGCCGAACACCGCTGGGGCAACGCCGACCTCGCCGACTTCCTCGCCGCGCTGAGCGCCGCCGGCGGCCGGGACGTGCCCGCCTGGGCCGAGGCCTGGCTGCGCACCAGCGGCGTCGACACGTTGCGCCTGGAGGTCGAGGCCGAGGGCGACGTGCTCGCCTCGGTCGCCCTGGTCAACGACGGCATCCGCCCGCACCGGGTGAAGGTCGGCGTCTACGACCTGGCGGACGGCGCGGTGGTGCTCCGCGGGCGGATCGACGCGGAGGTCGCCCCCGGCGGCCGCACCCCGCTGCCCGAGCTGGCCGGCGCCGCCCGCCCGGCGCTGCTGCTGCCCAACGACGGCGACCTCACCTGGGCGCTGATCCGCCTCGACGAGCACTCCGCCGCGACCGTCGGCAGCTCGCTCTCCCGGATCGAGGACGGGCTCGCCCGCGCGGTGCTCTGGGAGCACGCCCGTGACCTGGTGCGCTCCGCCGAACTGCCGGCCGCCGGATACCTGCGGCTGGTCGCCGACCACCTGCCCGCCGAGACGGCGGTGACCATCGTCGAGGCGGTGCTGAAGTTCGCCGCCGAGCACGTCGTCGCCCGCTACCTCGACCCCGCCGACCGGCCCGCCGCGCTGGCCCTGGTCAACGGCGCCGCCCGTGCGGTGCTGGCCCGGCCGGACGCCGGGGAGAGCCTGCGGATCGCCGCGCTGCGTGCCGCCGTCGCCACCGCCGCCGGCCCCGAGCGGCTCGCCGAACTGGCCGGCTGGCTGGACGGCCGCGACCTGCCCGGCGGGGTGCCCTTCGACACCGAGCTGCGCTGGGCCGTGCTGGTGCAGCTGGCCGCCGCGGGCGAGGCCGACGAGGAGCGGATCGCCGCGGAGCTCGCCGCCGACCCCAGCAACACCGGTGAGCAGGGCGCCGCCCGGGCCCGCGCCGCGCTGCCCGACGCGGCCGCCAAGGAGCGCGCCTGGCAGGCGATGTTCACCCCGGACGGGCTCTCCAACCACCTGCTCGTCGCCACCGCGGACGGCTTCTGGCGCTCCGGCCGGCCGGACCTCCAGCAGGCCTACATGCGGCGGTACTTCGAGCAGATGCCGGCGGTGGGTGCGCGCGGCGGCGCGGTCGTGAAGGCGCTCGGCCACTCGCTCTTCCCGGTCGGCCTGGCGCTGTCGGGCACCGTCCGGGCGGCCGAGGCGTGCCTGGCCCGCACCGACCTCACGCCCACCGTCCGCCGGGTGCTCGCCGACGAACTGGACGACCTGCGGCGGGCGGTCGCCCACCGGGCCTGACCCGCCCGGACGGCTCCGTCCCCCGCCCGGGGACGGAGCCGGCTGCGGGGCACCCGGTCAGGAGCTCCGAGGCCGCTCGAAGACGCCGCGGACGGCGACCGCCCGCGGATCGCGGCCGTACGGGACGAACGCCGAGGCGCTCCAGACCTCCTGGGCGGTGTCCGCGGGCCGGCCGCCGGGCAGCCGGGTGCCGAGCACCTCGAAGGTGTACGTGCCGGGCTCGACGTCCAGCCCGGGCTGCAGGGTGTACCGGTGGACGAGGACGCCGTGCTCCTGGGAGACGGTGGTGACCACCCCCGGCAGGCTGGTCCACGGCGCCGTGCCCGGCAGCACGGCCGGACGCTGCAGCCGCAGCTCCACCTGGAGCGCGGTCATCGGCTCGCGCACCTCCAGCACCAGGGTGTGCCGGGTACCGACCGGGCCGATCAGTTCGACGCCCGCCCGGCCGGAGAGCGGCTCGATCCCGACCGGCTCGTCCGGGGACGGGCCGCCGGTCGACAGGGTCGGGCCGGGCCGGGTCGGCCCCGGGGCGGCGGGCCGCGCGTCGGTCGGCTGCGGGGAGGGCGAGGTGCCGGCCGTGCCGGTCGTCGTGGAGCCGGACGGCGAGGGCGAGCCGCTCGGTGCCCCCGCGGACGGCGTGCCGCCCGAGGACGCCGCCGCCGAAGGGCGCCCGGAGGCGGCCGCGGGCGCGCTGCCGGTGTGGGTGCTGCGGGTCGGCGCGGTGGGCGCGGTGTGCACGGTCTCCGCCACGGGGGCGGTGCTCGCGGTGCCGTGTCCGTCCTGGCTGGGCAGCGGCGGGCTGGCGCCCACGTTCGACATGCCCGGCCGGCGCCCGATGCCCTGCTGCTCGTTCAGCAGCCAGGTCGTGGCGATGCTGATGCCGACCACGGTGGACATCGCCACCGCCGCACCCGAGAAGCGGATGGTGGGCAGCCGGAACCTGCCCCCGATCGGTTTGGGCCGGCTGTGCCGTCCGTACCGGACGGCCGTGCGGACCGGCCCGGTGTCCTCGCGGAGCGCCACCGGCTCCCCTCCTCCCCACCCGACGCCGTTGCTCCCGGGCTCGCCACGGGCCCTGGGCCGCAGTGACAAGGGCACGAATGTAGCAGCGGTGACCGCGGTCTCCGCCAGTCCCGGAACGCAACGGATGTGTTAACCGTAATGACGTACTGTGTCGGATAACTGACGCACCGTCCAATCGGGCGGTCACCCGATCGCTGCAACCTCTTGCAACCGTTGCCGCGCGCGCCCGCGTGCCGCAGGCTGGAGCGAACCCCAGCCGCCTCGGAGAGACCGTCATGCCGCGCGACCCGCTGTCCGTACCCTCCGACCCGATCGCCGCCACCCCCACGGGCGACGACCCGGGCCGAGCCGGCACCGCACGAGCGGTGCTGGACGAGGTGATGACCCTGCGGATCGCACTGGACGACGACCAGGTGGGAGAGGTGCGTACCCGGTTCCGGTACGACACCGAGCGGCCCTGCGAGGTGCTGCTCACCTTCCACCTGGGCCGTCCCGACGAGGCGGACTGGGTGTTCTCGCGCGAGCTGCTGCGCGACGGGCTGGACGCGCTCAGCGGACAGGGCGACATCAAGCTGTGGCCGGCGTACTGTCCCTGCCACGGCTCCACCCTGCACGTCGCGCTGGACTCCCCGCACGGCAGCGCCCTGCTGGAGGCCTCGTTGCCGCGGGTGCGGGCCTGGCTGGAGCGCACCTACGCGCTGATCTCCGCCGACGAGGAGCTGGGCGCCGGCCCCACCGACGCCGAGCTCGCCGCGCTCCTCGCCGCGGGCTGACCGGCGGGCGCCCCTCGGGGGCCGCTCAGGCCGGCAGGCGGGCGGTGCCGGCGTGGAGGGCGGCGCGGAGGTCGCGGACGGCCGGGGCGGAGGAGGTCGCGAGCAGGTCCAGCGGTTCCGTCGGGCCGTCGACCGTGACGGCGGCGGAGGCGGTCAGCCGGTACGGGCGGTGGTCCAGCAGGGCGCCCAGGTAGCGCCGCAGCCGGGAGAGTTCGGCGCGGACGGTGACGGTGCGGGCCCGGTCGCCGAACAGCCCCTCGGCGAGCTGGGCGGCGCTCAGGCCGGTGCGGTGCACCGCGAGCAGCAGCAGCACCTCCGCGTGCCGCGGGCTGAGCACGTGCGACCAGCTGCCGGCCCCGCCGGAGACGTGCAGTTCGGGCCGTCCGGGCTGCCGCAGGTCGAGCCGGATCCGGGCGCCGGTGCTCAGTTCGTCGATGCCGGCGGCCGAGGTGCCGAGCGGGCGGACCAGCCAACCGCCGCCGAGCGGCTCCACCGCGCACTCGCCGAGCGTCGGCAGCCACTCCACCGGCCGGCTGCCCCAGCCCTCGGCGGGCAGCCGCAGCCGCTGCACCGGCGGGACGCCGACCGCGGCGGCCGTCCAGCCGGCCCCGTCGACGACCAGGGCCGGGCCGCTGACCCGGGCGAGCAGGCCGGTGGCGAGGGTGCGCAGGCGGTGCAGCGACTCCAGCTGGGCGGCCCGCAGTTCGGTCTCGGCGAGCCGGGCGGCGGTGGCGGTCAGCCGCATCAGGTGGGGCTGCACCTGGTGGGCGGGCCCGCTCAGGTCGAGGATGCCGAGCAGCCTGCCGGTGCGCGGGTCGCGGACGGGGGCGGCGACGCACGTCCAGGAGTGGTGGCTGCGCAGGTAGTGCTCGGCGGAGTGGACCGCGATCGGCCGCTCGGTGCGCAGCGCCATGCCGATGCCGTTGGTGCCGACCTCGTCCTCCGTCCAGCGGGCGCCCGTCTCGAAGCCGATGTCGTCGGCGTTCCGGCGCAGGTGGCGGGCGCCGTCGAGCCAGAGCAGGTGGCCCTGGGGGTCGGTGACGGCGAGCAGGACGGGCGCGTCGTCCGAGGCGAGCAGGGTGGTGCGGAGCATCGGCAGGACGGTGTCGAGCTGCGACTCGCGGCGGCGGTGCTGGACGTCGGCGACGCCGATCCGGCGGACGTTGCGGCCCGCGTCCGGGTCGAGGCCGAGCCGGCGCAGGCGTTCCCAGGAGTCGGTGATCTCGGGTCTGGGGACGGGGCCGGCGAAGTCGGCGTCGTGCGGGCCGCTGCCGAGGACGAGGTCGTAGGTGGTGGTGAGGGCGGCGGTGGAGATCGGTGCGCGGTGGTTCCGGGCAGGCCGGTGCGTACTGCGCATGCCCATCACCCGCCCCTCGTCGACTCTCCCCGGTCCGCAGACAGGGTAAGGCTGCTCGATCTGGACATGCCGAGGGAGTCGGAATTCTCATTTTTCCCGTCCGGGATCGGCCATGATGGCCGGTTCGTGTGGTTGCGGGGGCCGGACGGCGACGTGGATGTCCGCCGCGTGCACGGGTGGTGACGTTGCGTCAGGGATTGCGCCCGGGGCGCGCGGGGCGGGCGTGCGGGCCGGCGTGCGGAGGGTGCGGCGGCGGGGCGTCCGGCGGTCGTCTACAGTCGTGTCGACCGTCTACACCTGTGTAGACGATTGCGGTGTCCCCGCCAGGCGCCGCTGCACACGCACCGGAGGTCCGCCGATGACACCTGCACTGCTCGCCTACGACGGGAGCGGGATCGACGGCGGTCTCTACACCCGGGTCGTCGGCTGGGCGGCCTCCGCCCCGGCCTGGCTGGACGGGCTGATCGCCGACTGGTCGGCGCTCGGGCTCGGCGTGTTCGCCCTGCTCATGCTCGGCGGCTGGTGGCGGGCGAGGGGCGCCGCACCGGAGGTGATGGCCCGGGCGCTGGCCGCCCCGGTGGTGGTGGTCGCCGCGTACGCCGCCGACACCGTGTTCAAGTCGGCCGTCGAGGAGGTCCGGCCGTGCCGGCAGCTCGCCGTCCGGGCCACCCTGGAGGGCTGCCCGGCCGCCGGCGACTGGTCCTTCCCCAGCAACCACACGGTGATCGCCTTCGCCGCCGCGGCGGCGCTGTGGACGGCGGACCGGCGGCTCGGCGCGGTGGCGCTAGTCGCCGCCGTGCTGATGGGCGCCTCCCGGGTCTGGGTGGGCGTGCACTACCCGCACGACGTGCTGGCGGGCGCCGTGATCGGGGTGGCCGCGGGCGTCCTGCTCGGGGCTGCCGCGGGCCGGGCCGCGCCGCTGGTCGAGCGGGCCCGGGCGGGGCGCCTCGGCGGGGTGCTCGGCGTGGGCGCCCCGGCCTGAGAACCGCGCCCCCACCCCCGGCCCCCGGCTTCCGGTCCCCGGCGCCGGGGGCCGCGGCGTCCCGGCCTCCGGGCGGTCAGCGGCGGATGAGGCCGCGGGTGGTGGCGGCGGCGACGGCGGCGGTCCGGGAGTCGACGCCGAGCTTGGCGTAGATGTGCACCAGGTGGGACTTCACGGTGGCCTGGCTGATGTGCAGTTCGCGGGCCACGTCCAGGTTGGCCAGGCCGCGGGCGACCAGCTCCAGGACCTGCACCTCGCGCAGGCTGAGCGCCGTCGCGGGGGCGCGCATCCGGTGCAGCAGCCGGTCGGCCACCGCCGGGGCGAGGGCGGTGCGCCCGGCGGCCGCGTCCCGCACGGCGGCGGCCAGTTCGGCGGGCGGCGCGTCCTTCAGCAGGTAGCCGGTGGCTCCCGCCTCGATCGCGCTCAGGGTGTCGGCGTCGCTGTCGTAGGTGGTCACCACCAGCACCCGGGGCGCCCCCGGCCGGGCGGTGATCTCGGCGGTGGCCTGCGAGCCGTTCATCCCGGCGCCGAACTGCAGGTCCATCAGCACCACGTCGACCGGCTGCTCGGCCGCGAGCCGGACGGCCTCCTCGGCGGTGGCCGCCTCGGCGACGATCACCAGGTCCGGTTCGGTCTCCAGGACGGCGCGCAGCCCGGCCCGCACCACCGGGTGGTCGTCCGCGAGCAGCAGCCGGATCGGGGCGGTCATACCCGCTCCTCCTGCGCCTCGCGCGCCGCCGGCACACCCCGGTCCGCAGGCTCCGCGGGGGCCGTCGCGCCGCGGTGGGCGGCGGGGGCGGGCAGCGGGAGCTGGGCCGCGACCGCGGTGCCCTGGCCCGGCGCGGACTCCACCGTCAGGCTGCCGCCGAGCGCCTGCACCCGGTGCCGCATCGCGGCCAGCCCGAAACCGCCGCCGTCGTCGCCGTGGCTGCCGCCGTTGCCGTGGCTGCGGTCGGCGACGGCCGCGGGGTCGAAGCCGGAGCCGTCGTCGACCACGTCCAGCGCCACCTCGGCGCCCATGTAGCTGAGGGTCACCTCCACCTGCCGGGCGCCGGCGTGCTGCGCAGCATTGGCGAGGGCTGACTGGGCCACCCGCACCAGCGCGGGCTCGAACGGGCCGGGCAGCGGCGCCGGGGAACCGGAGAGCGTGAAGTGCACCGGCAGCCCGTACCGCTCGGCGGAGGTCGTGCAGAGCCGTTCCAGGGCGGTGGCCAGCGGCAGCCCGTCCAGCACCGGCGGGGCCAGCTCGCGGACGAAGCGCCGGGCCTCCGCCAGGTTGTCCTGGGCGGCCTCCCGGGCCACCCGGACGTGCCGTTCGGCGGCCGCCGGGTCGGCCGGCAGGGCGCGCTCGGCGGCGCGCAGCAGCAGCTGGATCGAGGACAGGCCCTGCGCCAGGGTGTCGTGGATCTCGCGGGCGAGCCGCTCGCGCTCGGCGAGCACCCCCGCCGCGTGGTCGGCCGCCGCGAGGTCGGCCCGGGCGGCGCGCAGCTCGTCGATCAGCCGCCGCCGCTGCTCGCTCTCCCGGTACAGCGCCTGGTAGCCGAGCACGGTCGCGGTGGCGACCGCCGCGCCGAGCACCGGGCCGATGAAGACGGCCGCCTCCAGCGTGCCCTGGTGCAGCGCGAATCCGCCGGCCGCGGCCAGTGCGGTGGCGAGCACCGCGGCGAGGCCCGCCCGGCGCGGCAGCAGGTGCAGCTGCACGAAGTACAGCGGGAAGGCCAGCCACACGCCGTCCCGGCTGACCGCCAGCAGCGTCAGCCAGACGGCGCCCAGCGCGGCCAGCCACAGCGCGGTGGCCGCCCGCCGCCGGCCCACCGCAGGGGTGAGCGGACCCGCCGCGTACACCGCGCCCGCGGCCAGTGCGGCGAGCACCGCGCGCGGCGCGTCCGGGCCGCCGCCGTGCACCGCCCGGGCCGCCGCCAGCGCCAGCAGCCCGGCGACCAGCAGGTGCAGGCAGTGGTTGACGACACGCAGCACGGGGGTCAGGGCACGGGGGTTCATGGTCCTTCCACGGTACCGGGCGACACCCCGCCGACCGATCGATCAAAAGGTTGATTCCGGTCACCGCCCTTCGATTCCGGAGGATCGAACCGCGGCGCGATGTGAAGGCGAGGCGCGGTGGCGAGAGTGGATCCCGTCCACCGGAACCACCGCGGAAGGAGCCCGCGCCGTCATGTTCGTCGCCTGGAGGGACCTGAGGTTCGCCAAGGGCCGGTTCGCCCTCATGGGGGCGGTGGTCGTGCTGATCACCGTGCTGGTCGGGCTGCTGTCCGGCCTCACCGCGGGCCTCGCCCGGGGCAACGTCTCCGCCGTCACCGGACTGGACGCCGACCACCTGGCGTTCGCCGCCCCGGCCGACGGACGGGGGCCCTCTTTCGGGGACTCCGTCCTCCCCGAGCGGAGCTGGCAGCAGTGGGCGGCGGTGCCCGGCGTCCGCGCCGCCGAACCGCTCGGCATCACCACCGCCAAGGCCACCGCCGGCAGCCGCTCCACCGCGGTCTCCGCCTTCGGCAGCCGCCCCGACGCCGGCCTCGCCCCACAGCCCGTGCAGGACGGCACGGCCGTGCTCTCCGCCACCGCGGCCGAGGACCTCGGGGTGCGCACCGGGGACACCGTCCTCCTCGCCCGCCGCCCCCTCACGGTCGCCGCGGTCGCGGGGGACGCCGCCTACAACCACACCCCGGTCGTCTGGACGGGCCTCGCCGACTGGCAGGCGATCGCCCCCGGCGCCGCCGGGGACGGGCCGCACGCCACGGTCGTCGCCCTGCGCACCGGCCCCGGCACCGACCTCGCCGCCGCCGACGCCCGGCTCGGCACCCGCACCCTGAGCCGCGGCGACTCGCTCACCGCGATCGGCGCCTACACCTCGGAGAACGGCTCGCTGCAACTCATGCGCGGCTTCCTGTTCGCCATCTCCGCCCTGGTGATCGGCGCCTTCTTCACCGTCTGGACGATCCAGCGGACCGGCGACATCGCCGTCCTCAAGGCGCTCGGCGCCTCCACCCGCCGCCTCACCGGCGACGCCCTCGGCCAGGCCGCCGTCCTGCTGGTGCTCGGCACCGCGCTCGGCAGCGGCATCGCCGCCGTGGCCGGCGCCGCCGTCTCCGGCACCGTGCCCTTCGTCCTCGACGCGCCGACCCTGCTGCTGCCCGCCCTGGTGATGGTCGCGCTCGGCTCCGCCGGCGCCGCCCTCGCCGTGCGCCGCATCACCGCCGTCGACCCGCTGACCGCCCTGGGGAGCACCCGATGAGCCTCCACATCTTCGACGTCACCCTCAGCTACCCCGACGGCGACGGCCGCCTCACCGCCCTCGACCGGGTCGGCCTGGACGTGCCGCGCGGCTCGCTCACCGCCGTGGTCGGCCCGTCCGGCTCCGGCAAGTCCAGCCTGCTCGCCGTCGCCGCCACCCTGATCACCCCCGACAGCGGCCGGGTCCTCGTCGACGGCACCGACACCGCCGGCCTCACCGCCGCCGGACGCGCCGAACTGCGGCGCGACCGGATCGGCATCGTCTTCCAGCAGCCCAACCTGCTGCCCTCGCTCACCGCCGCCGAACAGCTCCAGCTGATGGCCCACCTCGCCGGCCGCCCGGCCCGTGCCGCCCGGGCCCGCGCCCTCGACCTGCTCGACGCGGTCGGCCTCGCCGACCTCGCCGACCGGCGCCCCGGCAGGCTCTCCGGCGGCCAGCGCCAGCGGGTCAACATCGCCCGGGCACTGATGAACGAACCGCGGGTGCTGCTGGTCGACGAACCGACCAGCGCCCTCGACCACGAGCGCGGCGCCGCCGTCGTCGACCTGCTCGCCGCCCTCACCCGCGAGCGCTCCACCGCCACCGTGCTCGTCACCCACGACCGCACCCACCTCGCCGCCGCAGACCAGGTCGCCGAGGTACGGGACGGACACCTGCGGGTGCTTGCGCAGGAAAGGTGATCCCCCACGCGCCCCGAGCTGACAACGGCCCGAATTGCCGCGGCGACCGCTCCCCGATTGCGCAGTTCTCCCCCAGCCTTCGGCCGGGAGGTGCCCCCACGCGCCCCTGGGTGGTTGCTGCCATCCCTGAAACGGTGGTTGCCGGGGGGCGGGTGCCGTGCTGGGGTGGTGGTCGAGGACGGGGGGTCGGCGGTGGTGGTCGTGCGGGTCTGTCTGCGGGACGGGCGCGGTGGCAGTCCGACGGCGGTGGTGGTCGGGGCCGAGGCGGGGGAGGCCGTGGGGCGGGACGTGGCCGTTCGGGCGGGGGCCTCGCATGCCGTGTTCGTGTCGGTGGGGGACACCGGGCCGGGCGGTCGGGAGGTGGCGTTGCGCTTCTTCACCGCCGCGGGGGAGCTGCCCGCGTGCGGCCACGGGACGCTGGCGGCGCTGGCCCTGCTGGCCGAGCGTGCCGGGGGCGGGGAGCTGCGGGCCGTCGTGCGGACGGCGGCCGGGGTCTTCGCAGGTCGGGCGGCCCGGGTCGGCGGCGTGCTCACGGCCTCGTTCGACGTCGGGGCCGTCGAAGTGTGCGGGCCCGCGGCGGCCGGTGCGTTCGACGAGGTGCTGGAGGCGCTCGGTCTTCCGCCCGGCGGGCCCGCGGGGGGTGCCCGGGTCGCCTCGGCGGGGCGGCCGCGGCTGCTCGTCCCGGTGGCCGGCCGGTCCGAACTGGCCGCGCTCGCCCCGGACGCCGACCGGCTCCGGGCGGCCTGCGACCGGCTCGGCCTGCTGGGCTGCTACGTGTACAGCCCGCCGACCGCCGAGGGCCGGCTGGCGGCCCGGATGTTCGCCCCGTCGATCGGCGTCCCCGAGGACATCGCCAACGTCAACAGCACCGCGTGCGTCGCCGCCCGTCTGGCCGGGGCCGGTGTGCCCTCCGTCGCGGTCGACATGGGTGACGCGCTCGGCGCCCCCGCCACCGTCACGGCCGCGCTGCGGGGGAGCGGGCCCGGGGCCGCCGTGCGGGTCGGCGCCGAGGCGGTGGTCGAGCGCACCGTCCGTCTGCGCTGACGGCTGGTCCGGAGCCGCGTCCGGGGACGACCGACGCATCTTGTCTGTACAACTTTGCGGCCGGTTCATCTCCGGGCCGCCGACCGGACGACCCTCCGACACCCGGGCGCCCGAGGCTGGCCGCATGAGAGTCATCGTCGTAGGAGCCGGGGTGCTCGGCACCATGCACGCCTGGCACGCCGTCGAGCGCGGCCACGAGGTCGTCCACCTGGAACGCGAGGCGGAGGCCCGTGGCGCCTCCGTCCGGAACTTCGGCCTGATCTGGGTCGGCGGCCGCGCCCGGGGTGAGGAGCTCGCCACCGCACAGCGCGCCCGCGAGCTGTGGCAGCGGATCGGCGAGCGGATCCCCGGCCTGCACTTCCGGGCCAACGGCTCGCTCACCGTGCTGCGCACCGAGGCCGAACTCGCCGTCGCCGAGGAGGTGGTGAAGGGCGAGGAGGCCGCCGGACGCGGCTTCCGGCTGCTCGACGCCGCCGAGACCCGGGCCGTCAACCCGGCCCTGCGCGGCAACCACCTCGGCGCCCTGCACTGCACCCGCGACGCCGCCGTCGAACCCCGCGCCGCCCAGCCCGCGCTGCGCGCCGCCCTGGAGGCCACCGGCCGCTACACCTTCCTGCCCGGCCGCGAGGTCCGCGAGGTGATCGGCAGCTCCGCCGTCCGCGACGACCACGGCCGGGTGCACGCCGGCGACCTCGTCCTGCTCTGCACCGGTGCCTGGACGGGCGGCCTCGTCCGCGAACTCGCCCCCGAGCTGCCCGTCCGCCGCGTCCGGCTGCAGATGATGCAGACCGACCCGCTGGACGAGCCGCTCACCACCTCCGTCGCCGACGGCGACAGCTTCCGCTACTACCCCGCCTACGCCGGCACCGCCCTGGACGCCCTGAAGGCCGGTCAGCCGCAGGGCGCGACCGCCGCCGAGCACCGGATGCAGCTGCTCGTGGTCCAGCGCACCGACGGCGGGCTCACCATCGGCGACACCCACGAGTACGAGCAGCCCTTCGGCTTCGACACCGTCGAGGAGCCGTACGAGCACTTCACCGCCGTCGCCGAGGCCCTGCTCGGGCGGCCGCTGCCGCGGATCCGCCGCCGCTGGGCGGGCGTCTACGCCCAGTGCCTCGACACCACCCGCGTCGTCCACCGCGAGCGGATCCGCGACGGCGTCTGGCTGGTCACCGGGCCCGGCGGCCGCGGCATGACCTGCTCCCCGGCCATCGCCGAGACCACCGCCGACCTCGCCGAGCTGTAAGCCGAGCCGTAAGGAACACCCCGCATGAGCACCGACATCCGCCTCGTCGTCCTCGACATGGCCGGCACCACCGTCGCCGACGGCGGCCTGGTCGAGCGGGCCTTCCGCGCCGCCGCGGCCGAACTCGGCGTCGCCGACGGCAGCGCCGAGCACGCCCGCATGCTCGACCACGTCCGCGCCACCATGGGCGAGTCCAAGATCTCCGTCTTCCGCCACCTCTTCGGCGACGAGGACCGCGCCCGGCAGGCCAACCGCTCCTTCGAGGCCGCGTACCACGACCTCGTCGACGCCGGGCACTGCAGCCCGCTGCCCGGCGCCGCCGAGGCGATCGGGCGGCTGCGCGGCGCCGGCCTGAGGACCGTCCTCACCACCGGCTTCTCCCGTGCCACCCAGGACCGGATCCTCGCGGCGCTCGGCTGGCAGGACATCGCCGACCTCACCCTCTGCCCCGCCGACGCCGGCCGCGGCCGCCCCTACCCGGACATGGTGCTGACCGCGCTGCTGCGCACCGGCACCGACTCCGTCCGGCAGGTCGCCGTGGCCGGGGACACCGGCTACGACATGCTGACCGGCACCCGGGCCGGTGCCGCCGTCGTCGCGGGCGTCCTCACCGGCGCCCACGAGGAGCAGCGGCTGCGTGCGGACGGTGCGACCCACGTGCTGGCCTCGGTGGCCGACCTTCCGGAGCTGCTCGGCGTCTGACGGCGGGTCGGGGCGCCTCAGGCCGCCTTCAGCCGGGCCACCTCGCGGGCCCGCTGGTCGAGGTGGGCGACCGTCCGGTTGCCCAGGTGCGGGCGCAGGCCGCTGCGCAGCGCGCCGAAGTGCTCGTCGCCGCGGACGCTGCTGATCCCGGCGTAGTCGTCGAGGAAGGACGACCAGGTCGCGGCGGCCGCCTCGACGTGGCCGTGCTCCATCTGGCGGCGTGCCAGCAGGCCGAGGCCGTGCACCCGGCCCTGCCGCTCGGCCCGCGGCCGGACCCGGTTGGAGGTCTGCAGCGCCGCGATCGAGCCCGGCAGGTCGCCCAGCTCGTACAGCACGTGCGCGAGGTGGAACTGGTACGCCGCCAGGTCGTAGCCGCCGACGGCGTCGTTGCGGCCGTCCGCCTTCGCGAGCGCCGCCTCGGTCTCGGCCAGCCGGGCGAAGGCCTGCCGCCGGTCCTTCACCATCGCCGCCCCGTGCGCCTGCTGGCCGCGCAGGAAGGCGGTGAGCCGGGGACCGGCGGCGGGCGCGGCCTGCGCCGCCGAGTCCGCGTACTCCAGGGCGCGCGGCCCGTGGCCCAGGCTGGAGGCCTGCAGCGACATGCCGCGCAGCGTGCGGCAGTACGTGACGTGGTCGCCGGCCTGGTCGGCGAGGCGCAGCGCCTGCACGTAGTACGACTGGCCGAGGCCCTGCGCGAGCTCGTAGACGGCGGACCAGCCGGCCAGGTAGGTCAGGTCCGCGGCGGCGGCGAGCATGTCGGCCTTCGACCGGTCGCTGCCGGCCGCCTGCAGCCACGGGCCGACGCTGTTCACCAGGAAGCTCGCCATCATCGGGCGGGCGTGCGCCGCCCCCAGTTCGTCCAGGATGCCGGCCAGCCGGTCGGTCATCGTCCGGACGGTGGCCACCTCGCCGTCGCCGATCCGCACCGTGCGGCCCGCGGCCGCCCGGTCGATCCGCTCGGCGGCCTCGCCGAACCCGGGCACCGCCAGCGCCGCGGAGTACAGTCCGGCGGCCAGCACGCTCCGGCGGGACGGGTCCATGTCGGCCCGACCGAGCGCCACCAGCCCGCTGACCGGATCGGTGGCCTCGTGGTCGCCGAGCCCGGTCTCCTCGGCCGCCACCGGCCGGCCCAGCCGCCGCGCGAACGCCTCCCGCACGACCCCGGCGACCTCCGCGCGCGGCCGCGACCCGGCCAGCCAGTGCGACACGGTGGTCTTGTCGTACGTGAGTCTGAGCCCGGCCTCCGCGCCGGTGCGGCGGACCGCCCGGGCGAGCTGGTCGTTGCCCCAGTCCGCCTCGCGCATCAGCGCGGCGAGAGCGGCGTTCGGTGTACGCGTGCGTCGTCCCATGTCGGCCTCGACTCGTGTTCAACCGGTTCAACCCTGTCCACAGCATGGACTGTTCTCTCCTGTGGAGTAAACGAGTTGACTGAACGTGAGCCGTTGGAGGGACTGGATCCGGCGGCTCCCCGCGGCCTGCCCCGGTTTTCCCCCCACCGGCGGCAGGCCGCGTCCCCCGCCGTCCCGGGAGAGCAGGAGCGACCCATGACGACCGCCGCGAGGTCATCGACCGCCGTGACGCGCCAGGCGCCGCCCGCCGTCGCCGAACTGCCGTGCGAGGAGCGGTCGGCGCAGCTCGCCCGCGGGCTCGTCCGGGCCCGCCTCGGCCACCTCGGGCTGGCCGCGCTCGTCGAGGACGCCGAACTGGTGGTCTCCGAACTGGTCGGCAACAGCGTCCGGCACTGCGGCGGGCGGCGGATCCGGGTCGCCGTCCGCCGCCGGCTCGACGGCCGGGTCCGGATCAGCGTCGAGGACGCCTGCCGCACCCCGCCGACCCTGCTCACCGCCACCGAGGACGACGAGTGCCACCGCGGACTCGCCCTGGTCGACACGCTGGCGGACCGGTGGGGGACGGCGCCGACCGCGTGCGGGAAGGTGACCTGGGCCGACCTGCGCTGAGGGCCCGCGTCCGCGGTGTGTCGCCCGGACGGCGTGCGTGGCTCCGCCGGTGATCGGGACGGCCCGGTCTAGCGTGAGGGGGTCGGCCGGACCGGCCGCGGCTGAGGAGGGCGCCCGTGTCGTCGCATGCCCGCTGGTTGACCGTCTCCCTGGTGATGCTCATGGCGGCCTGCGCGACCGCGCCGCGGACCGGCGCCGGACAGTCGTCCGCGACCCCGCGGCCGGGGTCGACGTCCGCGTCGAGAGCGGGGAGTGCCGCCGTGGGTCCGTCGCAAGCGCCCTCGTCCGCGTCGGCCGACTCGGCGGAGCCGACCCGGCGGACGCTGACGCCCCCGGCGGCCGGGCCGGTCACCGACGAGCAGCTGGCCGGGCAGCGGATCGTGTACTCCTACCCGGGCCCGGTCGTCCCCGACTCCGTGCTGGCGGCCGTCCGCGACGGACGGGCCGCCGGGGTGATCTTCTTCGCGGAGAACATCCCCGACACCGCCACCCTGCGGACGGCGGTGGACCGGCTGCGCGAGGCGCAGCGGCAGAGCCCGGTGGCGGCCCCGCTGCTGCTGATGACCGACCAGGAGGGCGGCAAGGTCCGGCGGCTGCCGGGCGCGCCCGAACTCTCGGCGCGGGAGGTCGGCGAGTTTGCGGACGCGGTGGCGGTGGCCGCCCGCACGGGCACCGAGGCGGGCAGGAACCTCGCCGCCGCCGGACTGAACGTCAACCTGGCGCCGGTGCTGGACGTGTACGGGGCGCCCGGCAACTTCATCGACGCCAAGCACCGCTCCTACGGCCAGGACCCGGCCGTGGTGGCCGACCTGGCGGCGGCCTTCGCGGTGGCCCAGCGGCAGGAGGGGGTGGCCGCCACCGCCAAGCACTTCCCGGGGCTGGGCACGGCGCCGGCCGGGATGAACACCGACGCCGGCCCGGTGAGCCTGCCGGTGCCGCTGGAACGTCTGCGGTCCGCGGAGGAGGCGCCCTACCGGGCGGCGCTGGCGGTCGGAGTGCCGCTGGTGATGCTCTCCTGGGCGGTCTACCCGGCGCTGGACGCCGCACGGCCCGCCGGGCTGTCGCCCACCGTGGTCCGCGGCGAACTGCGCGAGCGGCTGGGCTTCCGCGGGGTGACGGTGACCGACGCGCTGGAGGCCGGGGCGCTCGACGGCTTCGGCGACACCGGCGCGCGGGCGGTGGCGGCCGCCGCGGCCGGGATGGACCTGATGCTCTGCTCCGCCCGCGACGCCGACCAGGGCGGGCGGGCGGCGCAGGCCCTGGCCGGGGCACTCGCCGACGGCCGGCTGGACCGGGCCGGCTTCACCGCCGCGGCCGCCCGGATCGCCGCCCTGCGGGGCGCCCTGCGGTGAGTCGCCGGGCGTCCCGCGGGCGGGACGTCAGTGCAGGGTGCCCGCGTACCGGCGCAGGAAGCGGGTGCCGGTTCCGGCGGTCACCACGACGTCGTAGCGGCCCCGGTCGAGCGGCCAGTCGACGGTGGTGGCCGAGCCGGGGGCGACCCAGACCGTGCGGGCGGTGCCGGCGTAGTCGTTCGGGGTCAGGGCGAACGAGCACTCGGTGCGGCCGTCGTTGGCGAGCCGCAGGGTGATGCTGCCGGTGCCGACGGCGGCGGTCACCGAGGGCACGGCGACGTCGTCCTGCGCGGCGCGCACCACCGTGCCGGCGAAGCGGCGGACGAAGCCGTCCGGGCCGTGCACGGTGAAGTCGTAGCGGCCGTCGGTGGACGCGGCGTCCCAGGTGTACGTGCGGCTCCCGCCGGCCGGGACGGTGTACGGGGTGCCGGCGAACGGCAGCGCGATGTTCGGGTAGACGGTGTACGGGAAGGCCACCGCACCGGAGTTGGCCAGCGTGCAGGTGACCGCGCCGGTGCCGCGGTCGACCGCGGCGTCCGCCCACGGCCGGTACGGCAGCTTCCGGTGCGGCCGGCCGCCCGGCTCCTGGGCGGGCATCGCCTGGGCGCCGGTGGCGGGCAGCTTGACCGCGGGCAGTTTGGCCCCGGCGTCGGCCTTGGCCATCAGGGCGACGGTGTCCGGCAGTGCGGGGATGCTGAAGTCCGGTGCGGTGAAGTCGAGGCAGCTGGTGAGGTCGCCGCAGACGGCCCGCCGCCAGGCGGAGATGTTCGGCTCCTGGACGCCGGTCACCAGCTCCAGGAAGCGCAGCACCGAGGTGTGGTCGAAGACCTGCGAGTTCACCCAGCCGCCGCGCGACCAGGGCGAGGCCACCCAGAGCGGCACCCGGTTGCCCAGGCCGATCGCCCGGCCCTGGGTGTACTCCTCCGCCGTGCCCGGCTCCGGGGTGGGCGGCACGACGTGGTCGAAGTAGCCGTCGTTCTCGTCGTACATCACCAGGAAGACGGTGTGCTGCCAGACCGCCGGGTTCGACATCAGCGACTGCAGCGCGGTGTTGACCCAGTGCGCGCCGTAGTCCGGGCTGGCGCTGGGGTGTTCGCAGAACAGGTAGGGCGCGACCAGCCAGGAGACGGTCGGCAGGGTGCCGTCCTTGCAGTGCTGGTCGAAGGCGGTGGGGTCCCACTTCGTCATCGCGTTCACGTACCGCGGGTCGGTGGCGGGGAAGTTGTGGAACTGCTTGAAGTAGGAGAGCGCGTTGTCGTCGTAGTCGCCGGTGCGGTCGTCCTTGCTCGGGTTGTGGTAGACCCGCCAGCTCACCCCGGCGGTCTGCAGCCGCTCGGCGTAGGTCGTCCAGTCCGCGACGGGATTGTCGGTGACGGGGGTGTTGTCGATCCACGGCCCGGTGGTGCCGTCCCGGCCGGGGCCGGCGGTGCCCGTCCACAGGTAGAGCCGGTTGGGGTCGGTCGGTCCGGCCATCGAGCAGAAGTACGCGTCGCAGAGCGTGAAGGCGTCGGCCAGCGCGTACTGGTAGGGGATGTCCTCGCGGGTGAAGTAGCCCATGGCGCGCTCGCCCTTGGCGGCGATCCACTTGTTCATCGCGCCGCCGTTGATGGCCTGGTGGCCGGTCGCCCAGTCGTGCGCGAGGCCGCCGGCGTTCTGCGCGTTGTACCGGGTGGTGTCCATCCGGAACGGCAGCATCGCGCCGCCGTCGCTGCGGCCCGCGTCGGGCTGGCGGAAGACGTCGGTGCCGTCCGGGAACTGCAGCGCCTGCTTGTCGGCGAAGCCGCGGACACCGTTCAGGGTGCCGAAGTAGTGGTCGAAGGAGCGGTTCTCCTGCATGAGGATCACCACGTGCTTGACGTCGGCGATCGAACCGGTCGCACCGGCCGCCCGGGCGGCGGTGGCGGGCAGGCCGACGGCGGCGGCCGTGCCGGTGGCCGCCGTCGCGGCGACGAAGCTGCGGCGGCTGAGCTGGGGGGTCATGGCACGGCCTCTCAGAGGGTGAAGGTGGCGACGGCGGCGGCGGTGTCGCTCGGCCAGCCGTTGGCGGCGGCGTTCGGCTCGGCCTGCGGCCAGCCGGTGGCGAGGGTGTGCGCCTCGACGAGGGTCAGCGCGCCCGCGAACTGGACCTGGTCGATCCGGTCCTGCGGTTCCGCCTTGCCGCCGCGCACCGCCCGGGTCGGCGACCAGGTGTTGCCGGGGGAGGCGACCGGGTCGGGGTGCGCACCGCGGTAGGCGTCGGTCAGGCCGGCGTCCCGCAGGGCGGTGGTGACCGGCCAGGCCAGCGCCGGACGGCCGCCCTGGCCCGTCCAGTCCAGGTGCGAGGGCGAGGCGAGGTCGGCGGCGAGCACCACCCGCTGCCCGGCGGCGATGTCGGCCTGCACGGCGGCGGCCAGCGCGACGGCCTGCTTGCCGCGGGTGGAGGCGGCCTCGGCGGCCTGCACCTGGGTGGCACTCTGCCCGTCCTGGACCGCGTACGGGCCGTAGTTCGACTCGTCCAGGTGCGCGGCCCAGAAGCGGACGGTGCGGCCGCCCGGCAGCTGCACCGTGGCGCCGGCGGCGGGCAGCGAGGCGGTCGGCGCGGTGACGGAGGTGAGCGGCCAGCGGCTGAGGATGCCGACACTGCCGGAGCTCTGGTACGCGTACCAGCCGAGTGCGGTCGCCAGGGACTGCGCGGCGGTGCCGGCGGTCTCCTGCAGCGCGACCACGTCCAGGCCCTGGGTGAGGACGGCGGCCAACTGCTTCTCCACCGCGTCGGTGAACGCCGCACCGGCGTTCGCCAGGTTCCAGCTCGCCGACTTGAGGGTGAGCGGGCCGGCCGGGTCGCGGACCGGGACCTGCACCGTCACCGTGTCGGCGGCACCCGCCGGGTCCTTGATGCCGACGGTCACCACCGCGGGGTGCGCCTGCACGGCGGGCGCGGTGCCGCTCACCGTGCCGACGGTCACCACCGCGGGGTGCGCCTGCACGGCGGGCGCGGTGCCGCTCACCGTGCCGTCGGCCGCCACCGACAGCCAGGAGTCGCCGGAGACCTTCCGGTACACCGCCGTGCCGGTGCCCTTCGTCCACAGGCCGGCCAGCTTCACCGAGACGGCCGCGCCGGGCGCCACCTGAGTGGTCGTCAGGGCGTCCACCACGGCGTGTGGCCGCGGCGCCGCAGGCTTCGGGCGGAAGGTGAACGGCGCGGTCTGCGCCAGGACGCCGTAGCCGTCCTTCGCCAGCAGGTACGCGGTGTACGGGCCGCCGGTCAGCGCCGAGGTGTCCAACTGGACGTCCCCGGAGGTGCCGGGCGTGTACTTCCACAGCAGCGAGGACCCGTTGCCCGGCTGCCGGGTGCCGTCGTAGATCCCCACCCAGTTCTTCGGGTCCGGGGAGCCGGTCGTCCAGTGGAAGGTGATCCGGTCGCCCTCGGTCGGGTTCGCCGGCGTCGCGATGACGAGCGTCGAGCCTGTCGCCACGGAAGTCCTGTCCGCCGCACCGCCCTTGGCGCAGCTGGTTCGAGTTGGCTGAACAACTCGGACCATTGACCCGGCCCTCGGCGGCCCGCGGATGAACGTGACATGACGCCCCGTCGGAAGAACCGCGAACCCTGCCCCGAACCGGCGGGTCACCCCGTGCCCGCCGGTCCGGACGTCAGTGGCCGCCGCGGAGGTTGATGACGACGACGCCCGTGATGACCAGGGCGATGCCCAGCCACTGGAGGCGGCCCAGGGGTTCGGCGAAGAAGGTGGCGCCGATCGCGGCGACGGCCGCCGTGCCCGCGCCGGACCAGACGGCGTAGGCCACCGAGACGGGGATGTGCTTCAGGGCGCGGCCGAGCAGCAGGAAGGAGAGCACGTAGCCCAGGGCCACCCCGATGCTCGGCCACAACCGGCTGAAGCCGTCGGTGAGTTTGAGCAGGCTGGTGGCGCAGACCTCGCTGGCGATGGCGAGCGCGAGCAGCAGGTACGGCATCAGGCCGGCCGGGCGGCGGCGAGCGCGTGCAGCAGGGCCACGTCGGCCTCTTCGAGGCTGCCGAGCAGGGTGATCCGGCCGTGCGCGGCGATCGGCACGGTGGACGGCACGGCGAGCACCGCGCAGCCCGCCGCCGCGGCGGAGGCGACCCCGGCCGGGCTGTCCTCGACGGCGACGCAGGTGGCCGGGTCGAGCCCGAGGCGGGCGGCGGCGGCGAGGTACGGGTCCGGGTCGGGCTTGGTGCGCTCGGTGTCCTCGGCGGCGAGGGTGGTGGTGAACCAGCGGTCGCCGATCGCGCCCAGCACCAGGTCGACGACGCGCCGCGGCGAGGCGGAGACGAGTGCGGTGGGCACCTCGGCGGTGCGCAGGGCGGCGAGCAGGCCGAGGGCGCCCGGTCGGGGGACGACCTCGGCGGCGACCTTGCCGGCGAAGGCCCGGTTGAGCTGCTCGACGAGTTCGGTCTCGGCCCGGTCGGTGCCGCTCGCCCGGCGCAGGTGGGCGGCGGTGTGCTCGGCGGCCCGGCCGAGCACGTGCGGGAGGTCGGAGTCGTCGAGGGAGAGGCCGAGCTCGGCCGCGGTCTCGGCGGCGGCCTGCCACCAGAGGGGCTCGGTGTCGACGAGTGTGCCGTCCATGTCGAACAGGACGGCGGCGGGGGTGTGCGGCATGGGTGAACCTTACGCAGTCGGATGAAATGAGGGGCGCGGGGGACCGCGCAGTCCGGTGCGGGTGTCGCGACAGCACGGGCCGAGCCCGGATCCGTACGTGACCCGCATCCGAATCGCGCAGTTCCACGCGCCCCTGACGGGTTTCCCGATCTACCGCCGGCGGTCGACCAGGACGGGGCGGTCGACCAGGACGGGGCGGTCGGGCAGGGCGAGGTGGGCGCGGCTGCCGGGGGGCAGGGCGGCGGCCGCCTCGGTGGCCAGGTCGGCCTTGACCTCGGTGCCGTCGGCGAGCCGGGCGGTGAGCCGGGTGACGGCGCCGAGGAAGGAGGCGCCGGTGACCTGGGCGGTGCCGTCGGCGTCGGGGCGCAGTACGACGTTCTCCGGCCGGACGAGCACCTCCAGCGGGCCGTCCGCGGGCAGCGTGCCGTCGACCGGGTACGTCCGGCCGAGCAGGGCGACGCCGGCGCCGGCGCGCTCGCAGGGGATGCGGCTCATGGTGCCGACGAACTCGGCGACGAAGGCGGTGGCCGGACGGGCGTACAGCTCGGCGGGTGCCGCGCACTGCTCCAGGCGGCCGGCCCGCAGCACCGCGACCCGGTCGGCCATGGAGAGGGCCTCCTCCTGGTCGTGGGTCACGAAGAGGGTGGTGATGCCGAGTTCGCGCTGGAGGCGGCGGATCTCCTCGCGCAGGGTGAGCCGGACCTTCGCGTCCAGGGCGGACAGCGGCTCGTCGAGCAGCAGCACGCGCGGGGTGAGGGCGAGGGCGCGGGCGAGGGCGATCCGCTGCTGCTGGCCGCCGGAGAGCTGGTGCGGGTAGCGGGCGGCGTGCTGCGGCAGGCCGACGAGTTCCAGCAGTTCCTGGGCGCGGGCGCGGCGTTCGGCCTTGCCGGTGCCGCGCATCCGCATCCCGAAGGCGACGTTGTCGAGTGCGGTCAGGTGCGGGAAGAGGCTGTACGACTGGAAGACCATGCCGGCGTCGCGGCGGTGCGCGGGGATGCCGGTGACGGGCTCGCCGTCGACGAGGACCTCGCCGGAGTCGTGGGTCTCGAAGCCGGCCAGGATGCGCAGCGCGGTGGTCTTGCCGCAGCCGGACGGGCCGAGCAAGGCGAGGAGTTCGCCGGGGCGGACGTCCAGGTCGAGGCCGTCCAGGGCGGTGGCGGCGCCGAACGCGCGGCGCAGGCCGCGGAACTCGACGGTGGCACCGCCCGCGGCGGTCGCGGTGGGCAGGGTGTGCGGGGCGGCGGTGCTCATGCGGGGTCTCCGGGTCAGGAACGGGCGGGTGCGGGGCGGCGCTCGCGGCCGGCGGCGGCGAGCAGGAGCAGCAGCACCCAGGTGATCAGCAGGCTGAGCACGGACA
The DNA here is from genome assembly GCF_040683455.1 of Kitasatospora sp. NPDC093679. Lineage (NCBI taxonomy): Bacteria > Bacillati > Actinomycetota > Actinomycetes > Kitasatosporales > Streptomycetaceae > Kitasatospora > Kitasatospora sp. NPDC093679. The sequence continues at coordinate 56,168 of NZ_JBFBDW010000014.1, read as the reverse complement.
CCGCGACGGACATCTGGCCCTGGCTGTTGCCCACCGAGTACACCCAGACCGCGAAGGGCTGGTAGCCGAGGATGGAGGCGGCGGTGAACTCGCCGAGCACCAGGGCCAGGGTGAGGAAGGCGGCGTTCAGCAGGGCGCCGCGCAGGTTCGGCAGGACGACGGTGACGACGGCGCGCGGCCAGCTCGCGCCGCAGCTGCGGGCCGCCTCGACCAGGGTGCGGACGTCGACGGCGCGCAGGCCCGCGTCCAGGGCGCGGTAGGCGAGCGGCAGCGACATCAGCACGTAGGCGATCACCAGGACGAGCGGGAACTCGGGCTGCTGGACGAACACGATCGTCTGGAAGAAGGGCGTGTCCATCAGGTGGTCGGGGCCCCAGCGCAGCACGCCGATCAGGCCGGCGGTGAAGGCGACCGGCGGCACCACCAGCGGCAGGGTGCAGACCACCTCGAGCACGGCCCGCATCCGGGCGGTGCCGAGCCGGGCGGCGATCAGCGCCGGGACGAGCAGCACCAGCAGCACCACCACGGTGGCGGCCGCGAGTTCGAGGGTGAGCAGCAGGGCGTCGGTGAAGCCGGGGGCGCTCAGCAGGCCGGTGTAGGCGTCGAACTGCACGCCGCCGTTGGGGTCGTCGACCGAGAACCAGACCGAGGCGGCCATCGGGACGAGGAAGTACAGGCCGGCGACGAGCAGCACGGCCCCGCGCCACGGGCGCGGGCGCCGGCCGCCGACGGCCTTCGGGGTCAGCTGAGCCATCGGGCGCTCCGGCGCTGGAGGGGCAGGTAGACGGCCATCACCAGCACGGCGACGACGATCATGTCGAGGCTGAGGGCGAGGGCGAGGTTGCCCTGGCCGACCAGGACGTTGCCGGAGAGCGCGTCGGCGATCGACCGGCTGATCAGGGGCACCGTCGCGCCGACCATCGCGGCGGCGGTGGCGTACGCGGCGAAGGCGCTGCCGAACAGCAGCACGTAGCCGCCGAGCAGCGAGGGCAGCAGGATCGGCAGCGCGACGTGCCGCCAGTACTGCAGGACGGTGGCCCGGTTGTTGGCGGCGGCCTCGCGCCACTGCCGGCGCAGTCCGTCCAGGGCGGGGGTGATGGTGAGCACCATCAGCGGCACCAGGAAGTACAGGTAGGCGACGGTGAGGCCGGTGAAGCCGTACAGCGTCCAGCCGTGCTCGGTGAGGTGGAACAGCTTGGTGACCTCGCCGGCGTTGCCGAGGGTGGCGACGAAGGCGAAGGCCAGCGGCAGGCCGCCGAAGTTGGCGAGCACGCCGGAGGCGGTCAGCACCGCCTCGCGGACGGCGCGGAAGCGCGAGGTCACCACGGCCTGGGCCAGCGGCAGGCCGACCGCGGTGCCGATCAGGGCGGTGAGCGCGGAGAGCTTGACGCTGCTCAGCAGGGCCGTCCAGTAGGCGCCCTGCACCGAGTCGGTGACGTTGGCGGTGGTGAACGAGCCGGCGCCGGTCCCGGCGTCGGAGGAGAGCGTGAACGCGCCGGTGGCGATGGCGATCGCGGGCAGGCCGAAGCCGATCGCGAAGAACGCCAGGAGCGGCAGCGCGGCCGGCCAGGATCCGCCGCGCAGGCGGCGGGCCCGGGGGGCGGGCGGGGGAGTCGCGGGCCCGGCGGCCACGGCACCCGGGCCGCCGCTGGGGTCAGCGGCGGCCGGGGCCGGCACCGGGGTGGGAGCCGTGGTCATGGTGTCGATCAGCCCGCGATCGCCTTGGTCCAGTTCTCGGTCACGACCTTCTTCGCGGCCGTGATCTGGTCCTGGGTCGGGAAGGTGGTGAAGGGCTTCTCGACGGTCGGCAGCTTGGCGGCCGCGGCGGTGTCGAGGGTGCCGTCCTTCTTCATGGCGTCGAACAGCGCCGGGGTGGCGTAGCCGCCCAGGTAGAGGTTCTGGCCCTCGGCGCTGAACAGGTACTCCTGCCACAGGCGGGCGGCCGCCGGGTGCGGCGCGAACTTGTTGACGCCCTGGTTGTAGTACTGGGCGTAGGAGCCGTCCGAGGGGACGGAGACCTGCCAGTCGATGCCCTTGCCCTTGAACTCGTCGGTGTAGCCGGCGTTCAGGTAGGACCAGTCGATCGAGATCGGGGTCTCGCCCTTCTCGACGGTGGCCGGGGTCGACTCGACCGGGTTGAAGTTGCCGGACTGCTTCAGCTTGGCGAAGAAGTCGATGCCGGGCTGGATGTCGTCCAGCGTGCCGCCGTTGGCGAGCGCGGCCGCGTACACGCCGCCGAAGGCCGAACCCGACTTGGTGGGGTTGCCGTTCAGTGCGACCTTGCCCTTGTACTCGGGCTTCAGCAGGTCGGCGAAGGTCTTCGGGCAGGTGCCGACGCGCTTGGCGTCGCAGCCGATCGAGATGTAGCCGCCGTAGTCGTTGACCCGCAGGCCGGCCGGGTCCTTCATGGTGTCGGCGATCTTGTCGAAGCCGGCGACCTTGTACGGGGCGAGCAGCCCGTCCCTGGCGGCCTGCAGCGCGAAGGCGCTGCCCAGGTCGACCACGTCGGGGGCGCGGTCCTGGCCCTTGCGGGAGGTGATCGCGTTGATCTCGTCCTGGCTGGAGCCGTCCGGGTTCTCCTCCTCGACCTCGATGCCGTACTTGGCCTTGAAGCCCTCGAGGATCTTGCCGTAGTTCGCCCAGTCGTGGGGCAGCGTGATGACGTGCAGCTTCCCCTCCTTCTTGGCGGCGGCGACCAGGGCGTCCATGCCGCCGAGGTCGGCGGCGGAGGCGGCGTCCTTGGCGGCCTTGGCACCCGCCGCGGGCTTGCCGGCGTCGCCGGAGGCCGCGGAGGAGCCCGCGGAGCCGCAGGCGGACAGGGAGAGCGCGGCGGCGGTCAGCACGGCCGCGAAGGCGGCGGCACGGGCGCGGTGCACGGTCACGGATGGTTCTCCAGGGTGAGGGGCGCTGCTGCGGGATTCGCTCGGGGAGGCGCCGGCCGGACGGGCCAAGTTGGCCAGCCAACTTTCGGCGACGCCGGTAAGTACGCCGGAGAGCGGTGACGGGAAGGTGAACGGACGCCCCAGGACAGGGGGCGGCTGCGGGAACGGTGGAGACCGGCCCGCCGATCGGTGATCGAAAACGGTTACAGTCGGTGCCGTCCGCCCCGCGCCGAATGCGGCGGACACCTGCCAGGAAGGACCACACCGCCGTGCCAGCAGACCCGGACCGCGCAACCGGCGCCCTCTACCGCACGGTGGCCGCCGACCTCCGCGAGGCGATCACCACCGGCCGCTACGGCGAGGCCGGCCGCCTCCCCGCCGAGGGCGCCCTCGCCGAGCGGTACGGCGTCTCCCGCGGCACCGTCCGGCAGGCCCTCGCCCTGCTGCGCGCCGACGGTCTCGTCACCTCCCGCCGCGGCACCCGCCGCGTCGTGCTCGGCACCGCCCGCGTGCAGAGCTTCTCCGAACTGCTCAGCTTCACCCACTGGGCCCGCTCCATGGGCGAGGAGCCCGGCGGCCGGCTGGAGTCGCTCGTCCGCCGCCCCGCCGACGCCGCCGAGTGCGAGCTGCTCCGTCTGGAGCCCGGCTCGGAGGTGTACGTGACCCTCCGTCTGCGCACCCTCTCCGGGACGCCGGTGATGGTCGAACGGACCGTCTACCCGCCCCGGGTCGGCGAGATCGTCGCCCAACTCCCCGCCGACGCCGTCTCGCACACCGAGCCGCTGCGCGAGCACGGCATCCTCTTCACCGACGCCGACCACACCATCGACGTGGTCGCCGCCAACACCGAGGACGCCCGCCTGCTCGGCTGCCGCCGCGGCAGCCCGCTGCTCCGCGAGAAGCGCCGCACCACCGACCCCACCGGCACGCCCGTCGAGTGGTCCCAGGACCGCTACCTGCCCGGCACGGTCGCCTTCTCCATCCACAACTCCCTGGCCTCCTCGGCCCTCTCGCGCCACGCCCGCGACGGCGACTGACCCGGCCGCACCGTCCGCACCGCACCGCACCGCACCGCACCGCACCGCACCGCACCGCACTGTCCGCGATCGGCCGGGCGTGCGAGAGGCGGGTTGAAACCTCGTCAGGTGTCACCCGATCGGGTCGAGTGTGCGGCGAGTCGGGTGCTGCGGCTCGCCCGGACGGCCGCGGGTTGGTGCACTCGTGCTGCACGGTCCGTCGGGGCCGGTGCGCGAGGGAGGGGAACCCCATGGCACGGACCGGACCGACCGGGCGGGTGGAGCGGCTGCTCCGGCGGGCGGTCACCCTGGCGCTCGCCTGTGCGGCGGCCACCGCGGCGGCCCCGCCCGTCCCGGTCGCCGACCCGGACGGCCCGGCCGACCGCGTCGCCCCCCGGGCCGCCGGCTGGCACGCCGTCCGGCTGCCGCCCGCCCCGCGCAACCAGGAGCTCCGTTCGGTCGCCGCGCTCGGGCCGGACGCGGCGTGGGCGGTCGGCTACGAGGAGAGCCAGGCCGGCGGCGCCCCGCTGGTGGAGCGGTACGACGGGCGGGTCTGGCGCCGGCTGAAGGTGCCCGGCCACCGCGGTGCGGGCAGTCTGGAGGCCGTCCTGCCGTTCGGGCCGGGCGACGTCTGGGCGGTCGGCAGCCGCAGCGACCCGGCGGCCGGCGAGGACCGCGGTCTCGCCCTGCACTGGGACGGCCGCGCCTGGCGCGAGGTCCCGCTGCCCGCCGGGCCGGCCGACCGGTCCGTCCACCCGCTGGCCCTCGCCGCCGCCGGCCCGCGCGACCTGTGGGCGGTCGGCGCCACCGCGCAGGACCGCACCACCGCCCCCCGCCCGCTGGCCCTGCACTGGGACGGTTCGGCCTGGCGCACCGTCCCCACCCCGGGGACGGAGGGCGACGCCGCGCTGCTCGGCGCCGCCGCCGACCGTGCGGGCGGCCTCTGGGCCGTGGGCGTCGCCTACGACCCGGACGGCACCGGCCGGCCGCTGACCGAGCACTGGGACGGCCGGGCCTGGCGCATCGTCGACGCCCCCGGTGAGGACGGCCGCAGCACCACCCTGGAGTCGGTCGCCGTGCTCGCTCCCGACGACGTGTGGGCGGTCGGCTCCAGCACCGACGAGGACGGCCCGGCCCGGCCCCACCTGCTGCACTGGGACGGCGGCGACTGGCGGCCCGCCGACCCGCCCGCCGAGGTGGAGGGCCAGCTCCATGCGGTGGCCGTCGCCCCCGACGGCACCCTCTGGGCGGCCGGCGAGCAGCCCGGCGCCGCCGTCCCGGCCTTCACCCTCCGGTACCGCGACGGCGTCTGGACGCACCACCCGGCCGACCCGGCCGCGGCCGGCGCCTCCTTCTTCTCGGTCGCCCCCGTTCCCGGCACCGGCGCGCTCTGGGCCGTCGGCTCCACCCAGCCGCAGCTCCAGGACGCCTGGCACCCCGTCGTGGAGTCGTACACCCCGTGACGGCCGCGCCGGGCCGCCGTGGCACGGTGACCGGATGCTGCTGCCCCCCGAGAACGCCCGCTTCGTGACGGGTCCGGTGCCCCCGCTGCTGCTGCTCGGTGCGGCGCCCGTCCACAGCGTCCTGCCGGCGCTGGGCGAAGGCCCCGACGGGCGATTGCCCGTCTGCGAGGGGTGGACGCTGATACCGAGTCTGATCATGTGCGTGGTCGACGGACCCGGAGAGGCCGGCTGCGTGATCCCGACGCTCACCTCTCCCGGCGACCCGGAGGAGGCCGCGTACGTCGACGCCTGGTGCGCCGAGGTGGCGGAGGCCGGCGGCGCCGTGGTGGTCTCCCTCGACGCGATGCCCGAGCACGTGGACCGGGCCGAGGTGTTCGGCGGGGACGCCGCCCGGGGCGGGTTCGTCGCGCTCGCGGCGCTCGCCTGACACCTGCTTCGCCGCCCTGCCCGTGGCGGCCCGTGGGTAGAGTGCGGGACATGAGCGATGGCGCGGTGCTGCACATCAAGGGGCGGGTGCTGGTCGGGCCCGAGGACGTCCGGGACGAGCTGTGGGTGGTGGACGGGCGGGTCACCTTCGACCGCCCCGCGCACGCCGCCGACGTCCGCACCGTCGCCGGCTGGGCGATGCCGGGCCTGGTCGACGCGCACTGCCACGTCGGCCTGGACGCGCACGGCGCCGTCGACGAGGCCACCAGCGAGAAGCAGGCGCTCACCGACCGGGACGCGGGCACCCTGCTGATCCGCGACGCCGGTTCGGCCGCCGACACCCGGTGGATCGACGACCGCGAGGACCTGCCGCGGATCGTCCGGGCCGGGCGGCACATCGCCCGGACCCGCCGCTACATCCGCAACTACGCGCACGAGATCGAGCCCGGCGACCTGGCCGCGTTCGTCCGGCACGAGGCCCGCCGCGGCGACGGCTGGGTCAAGCTGGTCGGCGACTGGATCGACCGCGAGGAGGGCGACCTCACGGCCTGCTGGCCCGGGGACGCGCTGCGCGAGGCGATCGCCGCCGCGCACGAGGAGGGCGCCCGGGTCACCGCGCACTGCTTCGCCGCCGCGTCGCTGCCGGACCTGATCGCGGCCGGCATCGACTGCATCGAGCACGCGACGGGGCTCACCGAGGAGTTGATCCCGCAGTTCGCCGAGCGCGGGGTGGCCATCGTGCCGACCCTGGTGAACATCGCCACCTTCCCGAAGCTGGCGGCGGGCGGCGAGGAGAAGTTCCCGGCCTGGTCGGCGCACATGCGGCGGCTGCACGAGCGCCGGTACGACACGGTGGGCGCCGCGCACGACGCGGGCATCCCGGTGTACGTCGGCACCGACGCGGGCGGCTCGCTCGCGCACGGCCTGGTCGCCGAGGAGGTGGCCGAGCTGGTGAAGGCCGGCCTGTCGGCCACCGAGGCGCTGTCGGCGGCGAGTTGGGCGGCCCGCGCGTGGCTGGGCCGGGACGGCCTGACCGAGGGCGCCCCGGCCGACCTGGTGGTGTACGCCGAGGACCCGCGGGCGGACGTCCGGGTGCTGGCCGATCCGCGGGCCGTGGTGCTGCGCGGCCGGGTGGTGGCCTGAGCGGGACGGCGCCGGCGCCGTCCGTGAGTAGGGGCGGGGCGCGGACGTCAAGCTCCTCGATGGCGTGTCGGCGGGGGCCGCTAGGGTGATCACCATGGCACCCCGTCCCCTGCACGAGATCGTCGAACCCGGCTGGGCCCGCGCCCTGGAGCCCGTGGCGCCGCGCGTCGCCGCCATGGGCGACTTCCTGCGCGCCGAAATCGCGGCCGGCCGCACCTACCTGCCCTCCGGCCCGAACGTGCTGCGCGCCTTCCAGCAGCCCTTCGACCAGGTCCGCGTCCTGATCGTCGGTCAGGACCCGTACCCGACCCCGGGCCACGCGGTGGGCCTCAGCTTCTCCGTGGCTCCGGAGGTCCGGCCGATCCCGGCGAGCCTGGTGAACATCTACCGGGAGTACGGGACGGACCTCGGCTTCCCGCCGCCGTCCAACGGCGATCTCACTCCGTGGACGCAGCAGGGCGTGCTGCTGCTCAACCGCGTGCTCACGGTGGCGCCGCGCACGCCCAACGCGCACAAGGGCAGGGGCTGGGAGGAGGTCACCGAGCAGGCGATCCGCTCGCTGGCCGCCCGGGGCGGCCCGCTGGTGGCGATCCTCTGGGGCTCGGCCGCGCGCAACCTCCGTCCGCTGCTGGGCGGGATCCCGTCGATCGAGTCGGCGCACCCCAGCCCGATGTCCGCGGACCGCGGCTTCTTCGGCTCCCGCCCGTTCAGCCGGGCCAACGAGCAGCTCGTGCAGCAGGGCGCGCAGCCGGTGGACTGGCGCCTGGCGTAACGGAGTTGGCGTCAGTCTCGGACGCCGCGGCCGGCGGGTGTCAGGCCGCGGCGTCAACCTCACCCGAAGGAGTGAACTGACGCTCCGTGGTGCTCGGGTGACGCACGGTTCGAGTGAGACTGATTGTCAGTCCAGAGCACGAGCCCCGTCCCCGGACCGGTGCGCGCCCCGTTTTCTCCGCGCCCGCGCCAGGGATGTCTCCGCGCCCCGCGCGGGGTGACGTCCCCGCGCCCGGCGCAGGGCGACGTCGGTGGCGCGCTCCTCCTCGTCCATGTGTGGGGGTCACTCCGTCATGCCGTCCCGTTCTTCCGTCCGCGCCGTCGCCGCCTCGCTCGTCGCCTCCGCGCTCGCCGTCCCGCTGCCGGCCGCCGCCGCGCAGGCCGCCACGCCCAAGGGGTCGGCGGGCAGCGCCCGGGCGGTCACCGCCGAGGTCGACCTGGAGGTGTCGCTGCTCGACAAGGCGGTGCGCGTCCCCGTCGACGCGACCCTCAACAAGGTGCAGACACCCGCCGAGCGGGACGCCTCGATGCTCACCGCGGCGGTGGACGGCGTCGACCGCGGCCGCCCGGTCACCCTGGTCAAGGCGGACGTCGGCCGCTCGGTCACGCACGCCGACGACCGGGGCACCTCGGCCTCCGTGACGCTCGCCGACGCGAACGTGCACGCCCCCGGCCTGCCCGGCACCACCCTGCTCGGCCTGCAGGCGCTCTCCGCCGAGGTCACCTGCCCGGTGGACGGGCGGCCCACCGCCAAGGTGACCTCCCCGCTGAAGCTGACCGTGCTGGGCCGTCCGGTCAGCGTCGGCCTGAACAGCCCGAGCCGGGTCGCCGTGCCCGCCGTCGGCACGGTGGAGGTGGAGTTCTCCAAGAAGACGGTCACCACGACGACCGCCGCGGCCTCCGCCCTGGAGGTGTCGGTCGACCTCAACCCGCTCAACCTCAACGTCGCCCGGGTGACGGGCAAGGTGACGGTCGCCTCCGTTTCGTGCGAGAAGCCCACCGCGGCGCCCGTGGTCCAGACCTCATCGCCCGCGCCGAAGCCCACGAAGGCCAACGCCGCCGCCCCCGCCGAGCAGCCCGCGGCGCTCGCCTCCACCGGCAGCAGCGGCACCGGCACGCTGGTCGGCGGAGCGGCGACGCTGCTGGTCACGGGCGGTGCGGCGCTCTGGGCCACCCGCCGTCGGCGGGCCCACGCACGCCGCCGCTGACCGCCCCGGGTGAACCAGCCGTCCCACCGGTGCGCCCACATCCCGAGACGTGCACTGTCCGAGGGTGAGCGTGCCGCCGCGGACGGTTGGTTCACATGGGCGTTACATAGGAGGAACAACCGGGAAACGGCGGCTTGCAACGCTACGCGGGCACCCACCACCCAAGCAGTGAGGTTCACCGCAATGGCAATCAAGGCCGAGTACATCTGGATCGACGGCACCCAGCCGACCGCCAAGCTCCGTTCCAAGACTCGGGTGCTGCCGAACGCGGACAAGATCCCCACCTGGGGCTTCGACGGCTCGTCGACCAACCAGGCCGAGGGCCACGCCTCGGACCGTGTGCTCGAGCCGGTGAAGGTCGTCAAGGACCCGATCCGCGGCGGTGACAACATCCTGGTGCTGTGCGAGGTCTTCGAGATCGACGGCACGCCGCACGTGTCCAACACCCGTGCGAAGCTCCGCCCGATCGCCGAGCAGTACGCCGCCCAGGAGTCGATCTTCGGCATCGAGCAGGAGTACACCTTCTTCAAGGGCTCCCGCCCGCTCGGCTTCCCCGAGGGCGGCTACCCGGCCCCGCAGGGCGGCTACTACTGCGGCGTGGGTGCCGAGGAGGTCTTCGGCCGCGAGATCGTCGAGCTGCACCTCGACCGCTGCCTGGACGCGGGCCTCGCGATCTGCGGCATCAACGCCGAGGTCATGCCCGGCCAGTGGGAGTTCCAGATCGGCCCGGTCGACGCGCTGACCGTCTCGGACGACATGTGGATCGCCCGCTACCTGCTCTACCGCACCGCCGAGGAGTTCGGCATCGACGCCACCCTGGACGCCAAGCCGGCCCGTGGCGACTGGAACGGCGCGGGTGCGCACACCAACTTCTCCACCAAGGCGATGCGCGAGGGCTACGACGCGATCATCACCGCCTGCGAGTCGCTCGGCGCCTCCCAGGAGAAGGTCATGGAGCACGTCAGCCAGTACGGTGACGACATCCAGTCCCGCCTCACCGGCAAGCACGAGACCGCCCCGTGGAACGTCTACTCCTACGGCGTCTCGAACCGCGGTGCCTCCGTCCGCATCCCGTGGCAGGTCGAGGTGGAGCAGAAGGGCTACATCGAGGACCGCCGCCCGAACGCGAACGTCGACCCCTACGTCGTCACCCGCCTCCTGATCAACACCTGCTGCGAGGCGCTGGAGAAGGCCGGCCAGGTCTGATCCGCGCTCCCCGGAGCCTTCGCCCGCCGCTCCCTCCGCACCGCGGAGGCGAGCGGCGGGCGCTTTCCGTACCCGCCGCGCACGGCCTTCCGTAGGGTGGTTCCATGGCGGACGACCCCGACTCCACGCCCGACTTCACGCCCGAGCAGACGGCCCGCGGCCGGGCCCTGCGGCGCGCCCAGGTGCCGTGGCTGCTCGGCGGTGCGCTCGCCGCGCTCGCCCTCACGCTGGTGCTCGGCCTCACCCCGGCCGGTGCCGGGCTGGTGACGTGGGCGGGCGGCCTGTTCGGCGGCTCGCGGACCGCCGAGGTGCTGGGCGGTGCGGCGGCGCTGGCGGTGCTCGGCCAGGCCGTCCGGATGCCGTTCGGGGCCCGGACCAGGGCCGTCCGCGCCCGCTACGGCCTGGTCACCCAGGGCTGGGGCGGCTGGGCGCTCGACGCGCTGCGCGGCCTCGGCCTCGGGCTGGTGCTGCTCCTGCCCGTCACGCTCGGCCTGTACGCCCTCACCGCACGCTCCCCGGACCGCTGGTGGATCCCCGGCGCGGTGCTCGCCGCGCTGCTGGTGACGGCGCTGTCCTTCCTGCACCCGCTGCTGATCGAACCGGTCTTCAACCGCTTCTCGCCGATGCCGGCCGGCCCACTGCGGGATGCCCTGCTGGGCCTCGCGGACCGGGACGGCGTCCGGGTGCGGGACGTCCTCGTCGCGGACGCCTCGCGCCGCACCACCGCGCTCAACGCCTACGTCTCGGGCCTCGGTTCGACCCGCCGCATCGTGGCCTACGACACCCTGCTGAACACGGCCGAGCCGCGCGAGGTGGAGCTCGTCGTCGCCCACGAACTCGGCCACGTGAAGCACCGGGACGTGCTGACCGGCACCCTGCTCGGCGCGGCCGGGGCCGCCGCGGCCACCGTGCTGATCGGGCTGGCGGCGAACTGGCAGCCGCTGCTGGACGCGGCCGGCGCCGACAGCGCCGCCGACCCCCGCTCGCTGCCGCTGCTGGCCGCCCTGGCCGCGCTGATCGGGTCCGCGACCGGCCCGCTGCAGGCCGCCGCCAGCCGCCGCATCGAGGCCCGCGCGGACCGGCACGCCCTCGAACTCACCGACGACCCGGAGCAGTTCATCGCGATGCAGCGCCGCCTCGCGGTGGCCAACGTGTCCGACGTCGACCCGCCGCGCCTGCTGGTGCTGCTCTTCGGCACCCACCCCAGCGCCACCCGCAGGATCGCCGCCGCCCGCGCCTGGCGCCCGGCCGGCTGAGGCCCGGGCGCCGCCGACCGTCGTGCCGGCGTCCACGGCCGCGGCCGTAGACTCGCGGGAGTCGTCACGGAACGTATCGAACAAGGACTCTGATTCATGGTGGACCCTTCCCCCAAGGTCGTCGTCGTCGTGCCCACGTACAACGAACGGGAGAACCTGCCGGTCATCGTCGGCCTGCTCGCCGACCTGGGGATGCCCGACCTGCACGTGCTGGTCGTCGACGACAACTCGCCGGACGGCACCGGTGAGGTCGCCGACAAGCTGGCCGCCGGGTCGCCGGACACCGTCGGCGTGCTGCACCGCACCGACAAGGACGGTCTCGGCCGTGCCTACGTCGCCGGCATGAGCCGGGCGCTCGACGAGGGCGCCGACGTGGTCGTGCAGATGGACGCCGACCTGTCGCACCCCGCCGCCGTCCTCCCGGTCATGGTCGAGACCCTGCTCTCCGGCGACGCCGCGGTGGTGCTCGGCTCCCGCTACGTGCCGGGCGGCTCGACCGCCGCCGAGTGGCCGTGGCACCGCAAGGCGCTCTCCGCCTGGGCCAACTTCTACGTCAACGCGATCCTGCGGCTGCACGTCAAGGACGCCACCGCCGGCTTCAAGGCGTGGAAGGCGGACACCCTGCGGGCGATCGACCTGCAGTCGGTGCACAGCAACGGCTACTCCTTCCAGGTCGAGATGAACCACCGCACCGTCCGCCGCGGCCTGCGGATCGCGGAGGTGCCGATCCGGTTCGAGGAGCGGGTCAAGGGCGCCTCCAAGATGAGCTTCGGCGTCCAGGTCGAGTCGGCGCTCGCGCCGTGGAAGCTGCTGTTCGCCGGGCGCCGCTGACCGGCTCCCGCAGCGGCGGCCGGCCGGCCCCGTCCGGCCGCCGCGCGGGTGACCTCGGCAGTACACCCGGCTCATCCTCAAGGTCAGCCACGACCTCGGCGCCGACCCGGGGATCTGCCTGATGGCCGTCTCCGCCGGCAGCCACGACTGCCTGGACGGCTTCCCCGTGCTGCGGGCCTTCCTGGAGCGGGCCGGCGTCGACCTCACCCAGGCCAGCTCGCCGACGGCCGCGGCGGCGACCCCGTCGACCGGGTCACGCCCGTCGCGATCAACCCGATCCTCGCGTACCGGCTGCGCACCCCCGAGGCGGGCACCTTCCGCAACGCCCTGCCGATCCTCGGCGTCGACAACACCCGGGCCGCCGACGTCGACGACGTCACGAACGTCGCCGCGCTTCTCCGGCAGCAGGCCGCCCGCCACCCGCACCACTGACGGGCCGCCACCACCGCGGCGCGGACGGCACGGTCGTCCGCGCCCCGCGGCGTGCCCGCCGAAACCCGGTGGCCCGGCGGCACCGCCCCCGACGACAATGCGGCGGACACCGCGGTACGGGGGAGGGGTCGTGGAACGACCGGACGACGACGGGCGGCCGTTGCTGTTGCTGGACGTGGACGGGCCGCTCAACCCGTACCGGGCGAAGCCGCAGCGACGGCCCGAGGGCTACCTCACCCACCGGGTGAAGCCCGCCTCCTGGCTGGAACGGCACCGCGACACACCGCCGGCCCGGGTGAAGCCGCTGCGGTTGTGGCTGCACCCCGGGCACGGACCGGCCCTGCTCGCCCTGCCGTACCGGCTCGTCTGGTGCACCACCTGGCAGGACGAGGCCAACGAGTGGATCGGGCCGCCGATCGGCCTGCCCCGGCTGCCCTTCGTCCGCTGGCCGCGGATGCACCACGGCGATCCCGACGGACTGCACTGGAAGACCCGGCACCTGACCGAGTGGGCCGCCGGCCGCCCGTTCGCCTGGGTGGACGACGAGATCGGACCGCAGGACACCGCCTGGATCGCCGCCCACCACCCCGCCCCGGCGCTGACCCTGCCGATCGACCACCGGCACGGCCTGCGGGCCGCGGACTTCGCGGCCCTCGCCCATTGGGCCGAGCAGCTCCCGGCGGCCGGCCGGTGATCGCCGGGACGGTGCGCAGCCTGCACCGCCACCCCCTGAAGTCCGCGCTCGGCGAGGAGATCGCCCACGCGCGGATCACCGGGCGCGGCCTCGACGGCGACCGGGTCCGCGCCCTGCTCGACACCGCCACCGGCCGCGTGGTCAGCGCCAAGAACCCGCGGCTGTGGCGCGCCCTGCTGACCGTCACCGCCCGCACCACCCCGCACGGGATCCGCCTGCTCACCGTCGACGGAAGGGAGTTGGACGAGGCGGGGCTCACCGCACTGCTCGGCCGGGAGGTACGGGCCGTCGACGTGCCGCCGCCCGGCGCCGAGCTGGAGCGCAGCGTCCCCGAGGAGGTGCTCGACCGCGGCGCGGACGCCGAGGTGCCGTCCACCGTCCACGCCCTCGGCAGTGCGGCGCCGCCCGGGACGTTCTTCGACTTCGCGCCCGTCCACCTGGTCAGCACCGCGGCCCTGGCGGCCCTCGGCGAGGGCACCGGGACGGGTGGGCCCGTCGCGGCGGCCCGCTACCGGCCCAACCTGGTGGTCGACACCCCGGGGCGGAGCGGCTTCCCGGAGAACGGCTGGGTCGGCCGCGAGCTGCGGATCGGCGACGGCGTGCGGCTGGAGGTGCTGGCGGCGACCCCGCGCTGCGCCGTCCCGACCCTGGCGCACGGCGCGCTGCCGCGCGACCTCGGGGCGCTGCGCGCGGCCGCCCGGCTCAACCGGGTGGAGCCGCTGCCCGGCGCGGGCCCGATGCCCTGCGCCGGGGTGTACGCGCGGGTGCTGGCGGGTGGCACCGTCCGCCGCGGGGACGCCGTCAGCCTGCGGTGACCGGGCGGGCGGGCGGGGCGCCGACGGCGGCGGCCAGCGCGGCGAGGAAGCGGTCGCCGGTGGCCGGGTCGCGGACGGCGATCCGCAGCCAGTCCGGCCCCAGACCGGGGAAGGTGTCGCCGCGCCGCACCGCGAACCCGGCCTCCCGCAGCCGCTCCCGCACCGCGGCCGCACCGTCCAGCTCCACCAGCAGGAACGAGGACGCCGGGGTGCCGTGCACCCGCACGCCGGGGACGCCGCGCAGGCCCGCCAGCAGGTGCGCCCGGTGCGCGGCCAGCTCGTGGGCGGCCTCCTCGGCCTCGGCGAGCGCGGCCGGTGCCGAGCAGACCTCGGCGGCCGCCAGCGCCGGGGTGGAGACCGGCCAGAGCGGCTGGGCGGCGGCGAGTTCGGCGATCAGCTCCGCGGGGCCGAGCACGTAGCCGATCCGCAGCCCGGCCAGGCCCCAGGTCTTGGTGAGGCTGCGCAGCACGACCACCCGGCCCGGCAGGCCGCGCACGTCGGCGAGGGCGGCGCTCTCGCCCGGGACGGTGTCCATGAAGGCCTCGTCGACCACCAGGGTGCGGCCGGGGCGGGCGAGCGCGGCGACGTCCGCGGCGGGGTGCAGCACGGAGGTCGGGTTGGTGGGGTTGCCGATCACCACCAGGTCGGCCTCCTCGGGCACCGCGCCGGGCGTCAGCCGGAAGCCGTCCTCGGCGCGCAGCACCGCCCGGTGCACGGTGTGCCCGGCGTCCCGCAGCGCGGCCTCCGGTTCGGTGAACTGCGGGTGCACCACGCAGACGTGACGGGCCGCCACGACCCGGGCGAGCAGCACGAAGGCCTCGGCGGCGCCGGCGGTGAGCAGCACCTCGCCGGCCGGCCGGCCGTGCCGGGCGGCGACGGCGGCGCGGGCGGCGGCCGGGTCCGGGTAGGCGGCGAGGTCGCCGAGGGTGGCGGCGAGCCGGTCGCGCAGCCAGCGGGGCGGGGTTCCGGTGCGGACGTTGACGGCGAGGTCGACCAGACCGGCGGCGCGGACCTCCGCGTCGCCGTGGTGCCGGAGGTCGAAGTCGGTGCTCATCGCGGTGGTCTCCCGAGGGGTCGCGGGGCGGTCGGGGCTGCCCGGGCGCAGCGGCTCGTCCGGGGCGGGGGCGCGGCGGGCGATCGCGACCGTGGCCGTCCGGGAGGCCGTCTTGGGCACCACCAGGCGCCCGCCGGGGGCCTCTGCCAGGGCGGCGGCCTCGGCGACGCCGGGGGTGCCGAGGGCGGCGCGGACGGCCGCGGAGGGGTTCGGTACGGGCACCGCGGCGAGCACGGCCGCCGGGTGTGCGGTCAGCGGGACGCCGAGGATCCGGGCGGCTCCGCGCAGGCCGGGTTCGGCGGCCCTCGCGTCGACGGTGGTGAGCAGCACGAGCTCCGTGCGGTCGAGGCCGGCGGTGGCCAGTACCTCGTCGAGCAGGCGCAGGACCTCGTCCGCGGGGGTGCCGGGGCGGGCGCCGACGCCGGCGACCAGCGGGCCGTGCAGCTCCACCACCGTGCCTCCGCAACCCCCGTGACCTGCCGGAAATCCCACCACGGGCGCGACGGGCGGGTCAATCGTGGCGGGTGTGAGATGGAACGTACCGGCGTCGGGTGCTGTTCTTCCGTTCTTCACTTCCGCGGCGCGGCCCCGGCCACCGGCCCCCGCCTAGGGTTTGGCCGCTCGACCGGTCGCAGCCAGCACTGCCTCGCACCACCCTCAACCGCCGCCCCTCGTACGGAGGACAGCATGACCGCCGCTCGGACCCCGAAGCGCAACCGGCGCACCTTCACCGCCCTCGCCGGAGCCGTCGCGATGGCCGCCGGATCGCTCGGCATCTGGGCCGCCACCGGCGCCACCGCCCAGGCCGCCACCCTCCCGACCCCCGACCACGTCGTGGTCGTGGTGATGGAGAACCACGCCTACTCGCAGGTCATCGGCAGCTCCAGCGCGCCGTACCTGAACAACACGCTGAAGGCGGGCGGGGCCAACCTGACCCAGTCCTACGGCCTCACCCACCCCAGCGAGCCCAACTACTACCAGCTGTTCTCCGGCTCCAACCAGGGCCGCACCGACGACAGCTGCGTCACCGTCGGCTCGATCTCGGCGCCGAACCTCGCCTCCGAGCTGATCGCCGCCGGCAAGACCTGGGCGAGCTACAACGAGGGCCTGCCCAGCCAGGGTTCGACCGTCTGCTCCAGCAGCTCGGGCAAGTACGCCCAGAAGCACAACCCGTGGTTCGGCTTCTCCAACGTGCCGACCTCGACGGCGAAGACGATGACCCAGTTCCCGACCGACTACACCACCCTGCCCAAGGTGTCGTTCGTGGTGCCGAACCTGTGCAACGACATGCACGACTGCTCGGTCTCCACCGGCGACACCTGGATCCAGAACAACCTGAGCGCCTACGCGACCTGGGCGAAGACCCACAACAGCATGCTCGTGGTGACCTTCGACGAGGACAACAAGCTCTCCGGCAACCGCATCCCGACGATCTTCTACGGCGAGCACGTCGCCGCGGGCAGCTCCACCGCCACCACCTACAACCACTACAACACGCTGCGCACCCTGGAGGACCTGGCCGGCCTGACCAGCCACGCGGGCAACGCCGCGACCGCCTCCGACATCACCGGCATCTGGAACTGACGCCCGTGTACCTCGCGGACTCCCGCAGCACCAAGGCCACCGCCACCGGGGCCGGCCGCACCGCGGCCGGCAGCGGCGACGCCGACAGCGCCGCGAGCCGCAGCACCGATCCGGCCGCCGTCCCGGGCATCCGCCCGGGGCGGCGCGCCGCCGCCGTGCCCGGCACCGTCCTGGCCCTCGGCGCGGTCAGCCTGATCACCGACGTCTCCTCGGAGATGGTCAGCGCGGTGCTGCCGCTGTACGTGGTCGCCGGACTCGGGCTCTCCCCGCTCGGCTTCGGCCTGCTCGACGGCATCAACAACGGTGTCGGCGCCCTCGTCCGGCTGGTCGGCGGGCACGCCGCGGACGGCGGCCGGGGCCGGCACAAGGCCGTCGCCGCGATCGGCTACGGCCTGTCCGCGGTCTGCAAGCCGCTGCTGCTGCTCGCCCACACCCTGCCGCTGATCAGCGCGGTGCTGGCGGTCGACCGCACCGGCAAGGGACTGCGCACCGCCCCGCGCGACGCCCTGATCTCGCTGTCCACCGCGCCCGAGCACCGCGGGCGGGCGTTCGGCGTGCACCGCGCCATGGACACCACCGGCGCGCTGCTCGGCCCACTGGTCGCCTTCGCCCTGCTCCGGTTCGCCGCCGACGGCTACGACGCGGTCTTCGCCGTCTCCGCGTGCGTCGCCGCTCTCGGCGTGCTGGTGCTGCTGCTCTTCGTCCCGGGCCGCACCGCCACCGCCGCCCCCGCCGACGGGCCGCGCCCCGCCCTGCGCGACTCGCTGGCCCTGCTGCGGCTGCCCGCGCTGCGGCGGCTCACCCTGGCCGCCGTCCTGCTCGGTCTGACCACCGTCAGCGACTCCTTCCTGTACCTGCTGCTGCAGCGCCGGCTCGACCTGCCGGCGCACCTCTTCCCGCTGCTGCCGCTCGGCACCGCGGCCGCCTTCCTGCTGCTGGCCGTGCCCTTCGGCGCGGCCGCGGACCGGATCGGTCGCCGCAGGCTCTTCCTGCTCGGCCACCTGGTGCTGCTCGCCGGGTACGGGCTGCTGCTCGCCCCGTTGCACGCCTGGTGGGCGGCGCCGGTCGTGTTGCTGCTGCACGGTTCGTTCTACGCGGCGACCGACGGCGTACTGGCCGCGGCCGCCTCCGCGACCGTGCCCGCCGAGCAGCAGGGCGCCGGGCTCGCCCTGGTGGGCACCGGGCAGGCGCTGGCCCGCTTCGGCTGCTCGCTGGCGTTCGGCGCCGGCTGGACCCTCTGGGGCGGGCAGACGGTGCTGGCGGTCGCCGCCGCGGCGCTGGCCGTGGCCGCCGGTGCCGCCTTCCTGCTGATCCGCACCCCCGACTCCCCGCCCGACACCGGCACCACCGAGGAGCACCCTGCATGACGCGCACCGCCCGCCTGCTGACCCTGCTGGCCGCCGTCCTCCTGCTCGGGGCGGTCGGCACGGTGGCGGTGCTGCACGCCGCCGACCGCTCCGGCCGCAAGGACCAGGAGCAGGCGGGCGGTCCCGTGCTCACCCCCGGCCCCGTCCCGCTCGCCCCGGACGGGCCCCGCCGGCTGCTGTTCCGCTCCACCGCCTGGGGGCCGCACCGCGACGAGATCACCGCGGTGCCCGCGGACCGGCCGGACGGCCCGCGGACCGCCTCCGGCCTCAGGTGCCTGCGCTTCCACGCCGCCGCGGGCACCGGCATCTGCCTGCGGGGCGAGCAGGAGGGGCTGGGCGACCGCTACTGGGCGGTCGTCCTCGACGCGGGCCTGCACGAGCTCAAGCGGTACCCGGCGGCGGGCATCCCCACCCGCTCCCGGGTGTCGCCCTCCGGACACCTGGCCGCCTGGACGGTCTTCGTCAGCGGCGACTCGTACGCGGGCACCGACTTCTCCACCCGGACCTCGATCGTCGACACCCGCGGCTGGACCCTCCACGACAACCTGGAGACCTTCACCGTCCTGGACGGCGGCAAGCCGCTGAAGTCTCCCGACACCAACGTCTGGGGCGTCACCTTCGCCGACGACAACGGCTTCTACGCCACCGTCGCCACCGGCGGGAGGACCTACCTCGTGCGCGGCGACCTCGGCGCCCGGACGCTCACCACCCTGCACCAGAACGTCGAGTGCCCCTCGCTCTCGCCGGACGGCACCCGGGTCGCCTACAAGAAGCGGGTGGCCGGCGCCTCCCCGGACGCGCCGTGGCGGCTGTACGTGCTCGACCTCGCCACCATGACCGAGACCGCCACCGCCGAGCAGCGCAACATCGACGACCAGGCGCTGTGGGCCGACGGCCACACCCTGGTGTACGCCCTGGCCGGGGACTACGGGGCCGACCTCTGGACCGTCCCGGCCGACGGCTCCGGCAGCCCGGCCGTCCTCACCCGCTCCGCGGTGGCCCCGGCCTACCTCGGCTGACCGGCCGCCGGGCGGGCCGTCCGCTCCGCCGGCGGCCGCCAGTCCAGCAGCGACGCCGCGGCCCGGACGGCCGTCCGTTCGGGCAGCCGGCCGGCCGCCGCGAGGAGGGTGTCCCGCAGGGCGACCGCGGGGGCGGCCCGCAGCCCGACCAGCCGGCCGACCCGGCGCGAGCCGGCGGTGACGGCGGTGGTGCGGGGCAGCCGGGCCGCGGTGTAGGCGGCGAGGGCGCCGGTGACGTCCGCCCCGGCGAGTGCGTGCGCGAGGACGACGGCGTCCTCCAGGGCCTGGCAGGCGCCCTGCCCCTGGAAGGGCGTCATGGCGTGGGCGGCGTCGCCGAGCAGGGCGACCCGGCCGCCGTGCAGGGCGGGCAGCGGGTCGGCGAGCTCCCACACGTCGTGCCGCAGCACGGCGGCCGGGTCGGCGGAGTGCAGCAGGTCGACCAGCCCCCGGTGCCAACCGCCGTACCGGCGCAGCAGTTCGGCGCGTTCGTCGCCGTCCGCGGCCCGGCCGCCAGGCGGGGTGAGCGCGGCGGCGTAGAGGTAGACCCGGCCGCCGGTGAGCGGGATGACGCCGGTGAGCGCGCCGCGGCCCCAGGTCTCGCCGGCCGGCACCGGGCGGCCGGGATCGGGGACGACGGTGCGCCAGGTGGTGAAGCCGGAGTAGCGCGGGCCGGGGTGTCCGGGCAGCAGCAGCGCGCGGGCGGCGGAGCGCAGCCCGTCGGCGGCCACCACCAGGTCGGCCTCGCCCTCGGTGCCGCCGGCCGTGACCCGGGCGGGCCGACGGGCGTCGCCGGGGTCGGCGAGCGCGGCGGGGGAGCCGGTGCGGACGGTGCCGGGCGGCAGCCGCCGGTGCAGGGCGGCGACGAGGTCGGCGCGGTGCACGGCGACCACGGGGTCGCCGTAGGCGCGGGCGATCGCCTCCTGGCCGGCGGCGGCGAGCCGGCGGCCGGAGGGGCGGCGCAGGGCGGCCTCGCCGTGCAGGCCGGCCAGGGCGCGGACCTCGTCGCCGGCGCCGAGCACGTCGAGGGCGCGCAGGGCGTTCGGGGCGATGCCGAGGCCGGAGCCGACGGGGTCGAGCGAGGCGGCGCGCTCGTGCACCGCGACCTGCCAGCCGCGGAGGTGCAGGGCGAGCGCCGCGGCCAGCCCTCCGATGCCCGCACCGATGACGACGGCCTTCTGCTGCACGGCGGACCTCCCGGGGTTACTACGTCTGTAGTGTCACCGTACTCCACTCCTCACTACATCTGTAGTTCCGGTCGGACGCGGGATGATCGGTGTCATGAGTACGCCGCGCGCCGCCCTGATCGCCGACACCGCCATCGCCCTGATCGCCGAACGCGGGCTGCGCGGCCTCACCCACCGCGCCGTCGACGAGGCGGCCGGACTGCCGGCCGGCTCCACCTCCAACCACGCCCGCACCCGCGCGGCCCTGCTGGCGCTCGCCCTCACCCGGATCGCCGACCTGGAGGCCGCGGGGTACGGATCGGCGACCGTCGATCCGGGGCGGCCGCCGCGCGAGCTGCTGCTCGACGGGGTCGCCCTCGGGGTGCACGCCGCGCTGACCGTCGGCCTGCCGCTCACCCTGGCCCGGCTGGAACTCGCCCTGGAGGCCACCCGCCGCCCCGAACTGCGGGCCGTCTACGACCGCCTGGGCGCGGGCTTCGCGGAGACCGCCGCGGCCGTGCTGGCCGCCGCCGGCTCGCGCGACCCGGCGGGGGACGCCCGGCGGCTGGTCCGCTGGTGCGAGGGCGTCGTCTTCCACACCGCGGCCGGTGCGGGCCGCGCCCTCGGAGTGCCGGGGCCGCAGGAGCTGAGGGCCGAGGCCGCCCGCTACCTGGACGCGCTGCTGGCGTCCTGAGCCCGCGTCAGCGGGTGCCGGCGTCCTGGGGCCGCGTCGGTTCCGCGCGCAGCTGCTCGCGCCGGTCGTGCCAGCGGCCGAGCAGGGCGGGCAGCTCCTCGCGCATGAAGCCGAAGAAGGCCAGCGACTCGGCCAGCCGGGCCCCGGCCGGGGTGTCGGGGCCGAGCGCCTCGATGCCCTCGCGCAGGCTCGACTCCCAGCGGACGAGCTCGCGGTCGCGGTGGACGGAGGCCTCGTACCAGGCGTCGTCGTGCACCCGGTAGTGGTCCCGGCGGGAGCCCGCCTCGCGTTCCCGGGTGACCAGGTTGACCTGGCCGAGGAAGCGCACCGCGCCGGACACCGCGGCCGGGCTGATCCGCAGGGTGTCGGCGAGTTCGGCGGCCGTCAGCCGGCCGGAGTCGCTGGCGAGCAGGGCGGTGAAGACCCGGGCGGGCATCCGCGGGAAGCCGGCGTCGGCCATCACCGCGGCGAAGCGCTCCACGAAGGCCCCGACCGCCGTGCCGTCCCGTTCCACCACGCCTCCCGCCCCGTGCCACGACCGTCCGGACCATCATCGGGGACCGGTCGGCCCTTGCGGAAATCCACTGAATTCATGAACTTCACGAATCTGTGAATCGAGAGTACCGTCGAGCCATGACGACCGCCATCTCGGTGACCGGCCTGGTCAAGGACTTCGGCCGGACGCGCGCCCTGGACGGGCTGGACCTCACCGTCGCACGCGGCGAGGTGCACGGCTTCCTCGGCCCGAACGGCTCCGGCAAGTCGACGACGATCCGCGTCCTGCTCGGCCTGCTGCGCGCCGACGCCGGCACCGTCCGGCTGCTGGACGGCGACCCCTGGCGGGACGCCGTCGACCTGCACCGCCGCCTCGCCTACGTGCCCGGCGACGTCACCCTCTGGCGGAACCTCTCCGGCGGCGAGGCCATCGACCTGCTCGGCCGGCTCCGCGGCGGCCTCGACCCCGCCCGCCGCGCCGACCTGCTGGAACGCTTCGAACTCGACCCCACCAAGAAGGGCCGCACCTACTCCAAGGGCAACCGCCAGAAGGTCGCCCTGGTCGCCGCCCTCGCCTCCGACGCCGAACTGCTCGTCCTGGACGAGCCCACCTCCGGCCTCGACCCGCTCATGGAGGAGGTCTTCCGCACCTGCGTCGCCGAGGAGCGCGACCGCGGCCGCACCGTGCTGCTCTCCAGCCACATCCTGTCCGAGGTCGAGGCGCTCTGCGACCGCGTCAGCATCATCCGCGCCGGCCGCACCGTGGAGACCGGCACCCTGGCCGAGCTGCGGCACCTCACCCGCACCGCGATCGACGCCGAACTCGCCGGCCCGCCACCCGAGCTGACGGGTGTGCACGACCTCGTCACCGACGGCCGGCGGGTGCGCTGCCAGGTCGACGCGGACCGGCTCGACGAGGTGCTGCGCGCCCTCACCGCCGTCGGCGTGCGCAGCCTCACCAGCCGGCCGCCCACGCTGGAGGAACTGTTCCTGCGCCACTACGAACAGCCAGGCACCCCGGACGGCGGCGACCGGTCGCCCGACCCGGCGGTGACCCGGTGAACACCCTCGCCGGCACCCCCGTCCTGCTGCGCCTCGCCCTGCGCCGCGACCGCATCGTGCTGCCCGCCTGGGTGTACGTGCTCGCCGCCTCGGTCGTCTCCACCGCCGTGTCCTTCCGCTCGCTGTACGACACCGAGGACGCCCGGCTCCGCTTCGCCGCCGGCATCGCCGCCAACACCTCGCTGCGCGCCCTGTACGGCCCCCTGCACGACGCGTCCACCATCGGCGGTCTGACGGCCTGGCGGATGGGCGTCTTCGGCGCCGTCCTGGCCGGCCTGATGAGCACCCTGCTGGTCGTCCGGCACACCCGGGCCGAGGAGGAGGACGGCCGGCTCGAACTCGTCGGCGCAGGCGCGGTCGGCCGCCGCGCCCCGCTCACCGCCGCGCTGCTCGCCGCCGCCACCGCCAACCTGGTGCTCGCCGCGCTCGTCGCCGGCTGCCTCGCCGCCACCGGCGAGGCCCCCGCCGGCTCGCTCGCCTTCGGACTCGCCCTCGGCGGCTGCGGGATGCTCTTCGCCGGCACCGCCGCCCTCACCGCCCAGGTCGCCGGCACCGCCCGCGCCGCCAACGGCCTGGCCGGCGCCCTGCTCGGCACCGCCTTCGTGCTGCGCGCCGTCGGCGACGCGGGCCCGGCCTGGGTGGGCTGGCTCTCGCCGATCGGCTGGGCCGAGCAGGTCCGCCCGTTCGCCGGGGACCGCTGGTGGGCACTGCTGCTCCCGGCCGCGGGCACCGCGCTCGCCGTCGCGGCCGCCTACGCCCTGGTCGCCCGGCGCGACCTCGGCGCCGGCCTGCTGCCGCAGCGCCCCGGCCCCGCGGTCGGCGCCCCCGGGCTGCGCACCGCCGCCGCGCTCGCCGTCCGGCTGCACCGCGGCACCCTGATCGGCTGGGCGGGCGGCCTCGCCACGGCCGGACTGGTCTTCGGCGGGGTCTCCCGCGGCGTCGTCGACCTGGTCGGCGACAACGCCCGGGTCGCCGACGTGATCGCCCGGCTGGGCGGCCGCCAGGGCGTCCTGGACGCCTACTTCGGCACCATGACCAACCTCTTCGGCATGGTCGTCGCCGGCTACGCGGTGCAGGCGGTGCTGCGGCTGCGCGCCGAGGAGACCTCCGGCCGGGCCGAGCCCGTCCTCGCGACCGCCGTCTCCCGGCTCCGCTGGGCCGGCGGGCACCTGCTCTTCCCACTGGCCGGCAGTGCGGTGCTGCTGGCCGTCGCCGGGGTCTTCACCGGTCTCGGCCAGGGCGCCGCGATGGGCGGCACCGGACGGGCCGTCGCCCGGCTGGTGCCCGCCGCGCTCGCCCAACTGCCCGCGGTGTGGCTGGTCGCGGCGGTCGCGCTCGCCGTGGTCGGACTGGCGCCCCGGTGGAGCACGGCGGCGTGGGGCGCGCTGGCGTTCTTCCTGCTGATCGGCTGGCTCGGCCCCGTGCTGCGCCTGCCGCAGTGGGCCCTGGACCTCTCCCCGTTCACCCACACCCCGCACCTGCCGGGCGGCGCCTTCACCGCCGTCCCGCTGTTCTGGCTGACCGCGCTCGCCGCCGTGCCGGCCGCCGTCGGCCTGGCCGCGCTGGACCGCCGCGACCTGGGCTGAGCCGCGCCGCCGGGCGGACGGCCCGGCGGCGGAGGGGGAGTTCACGGGCCGGCCCGTCCGGGGCCGAATACGGTCGGACGGGCGTCCTAGTGATCCGCTATATTCGCGCCGCCGTCGAACGACCAGTGTCCGGCGCGCACCAGCGCACAGGGAGCCCGCATGCCGTCCGACCCCTACAGCCCCCAGCCGGACGACCGGGCGGCCCGGGACGACGCCTTCGCCCGGGCCTTCGCCCCGCCGAAGGACCCCCGGCAGGACCCGCAGCGGACCCCGCCGCCGCCCTACGGCGCGCCCGTGCCGAACCCGTACGCCGCGCCGGCCCAGGACGAGGCACTGGCGCGGGCGTTCGCCCCGCCGCCGCAGACCCCGCCGCCCGGCGACCTCCCGCCCGGTGCCGTCCCGCCCGGCGCGATGCCGCCCGGCGCCGTG
Source organism: Kitasatospora sp. NPDC093679 (assembly GCF_040683455.1). Classification (NCBI taxonomy): domain Bacteria; kingdom Bacillati; phylum Actinomycetota; class Actinomycetes; order Kitasatosporales; family Streptomycetaceae; genus Kitasatospora; species Kitasatospora sp. NPDC093679. The sequence goes on along the minus strand of NZ_JBFBDW010000014.1, from coordinate 31,572 downwards.
CCGCCCGCGGCCCCGTGGGGCGGCGGCGCCTGGGGGGCCGGCGCGGGCCCGTACGGCTGGCAGCAGCCGCCGCTCGGCCCGCCGACCGCCTGGAACGGCTACGCGATCACCTCGTTCGTGCTGGGCGTCCTCGGCATCGCCTGCTGCATGTGGGTCGGCGCGATCGCCTTCGGCGTGGCCGCCCTGCGCACCGTCAGGGCGCGCAACGAGCGCGGCCGCGGGCTGGCGATCGCCGGTGTCGTGCTCGGCGGCTTCTGGGCCGTCGTGCTGGCCGTGCTGATGGTGCTGGGCGTGGTCTTCGACGACCGCGGCCCGCTGGGCACCGCACCCTTCCGGGACGAGAACGGCTCCGACCGGACGGCCACCACGGGGGTCTTCGACCTCACCGCCGGGGAGTGCTTCGTCAAGCTCGGCAGCGGCAAGGGCGAGGACCTCACGGACGTCGGGACGGTGGACTGCTCCGAGCCGCACTACGGCGAGGTGTACGCCACCCCGCGCTTCACCGCCGCCGCCTACCCCGGCAAGGACGGCGTCGTCGCCGACGCCAAGAAGGACTGTGCCGAGACGCTGTTCGACTACGCGCCGGACAGCTGGGCCGTCCCGGAGGACATGGAGATCCACTTCTTCTACCCGGACGCGGCGACCTGGGCGCTCGACGACGACCACTACGCCACCTGCTTCCTGACCGACGGCAGCCCGGTGGCCACGGGCACGGTGCGCCAGGGCCGCAACGCGCTGAACGACGAGCAGATGGCCTACCTCCGCGCCGAGCACCGGGTCGACCGGGCGTACGACGAGCAGCCGCAGGCGAAGCCCGCCGCCGACCCGGCCGCCTACCGGGAGTGGGCGAAGAAGCTCTCCACCGCGGTCGGCGGGGAGGTCGACGACCTGGGCCGGCGCAGCTGGGGCGGGCTGGCCGCCGCTCCGGTCGGCGCGCTCAAGGACGAGCTGAAGCAGGCGCTGCCGCACCTGCAGGCGGCCGGGACGGCCACCGACCCGAAGGTGCTGGAGCGCGAACTCGACGCGGCCGAGGGGCTGCTGGGCTTCGAGCGCCCGGCGGCCGTCCGGGCCGCGCTGGGCCTGGCGACCGGCGACGGCAAGCGCGACGGCGGGGGCGCGCCCGGCGGCGTGCGGACGGAGAGCCCGGCCCCGGTCGCCGATCTGGGCGGCCCCGGCCGTCCGTCGGCGGCCGGCGCCGCCCCGGCCCGGGTCTGACCCGGCGCCGGGCGCGGCCGGCGGGGCGTCAGCCCTCGGCGGGCAGGCCGACCAGGTCGGCCATCTCCTCGACGGCGTGCGCGAAGAAGGCGTCCGCGGGGTCGAAGGACCCGACCAGGTGCCCGAAGAGCTCGAACCCGATCATGCCGAAGAGCTGGGTCCAGGCGATCGCGGCCCGGGCCAGCACGGCCTCCGGCAGGCCGGGGGCGATCGCCGCGCGGAGCCGGGCGAGCTGCTCGCCTAGCGGCCCCGCGGGCATGGCCGGTCCGGTCGGTGCGGACGCGTCCGGGCGGCCCTCCCGGACCACCGTGATCAGCGCGATCGGGAGCCGGGCGGCCGGCTCGACCGTCTCCTGCGGGGCGCGGTAGCCGGGCACGGGCGTGCCGTAGACCAGCGCGTACTCGTGCGGGTGGGCGAGCGCCCAGTCCCGTACGGCGCCGCACAGGGCCCGCCAGCGGGCGCGGGGGGCGGCCGGTGCGGCGGCCAGGGCCGCGTCGGCGGTGTCGGCGAGGTCGGTGTAGGCGTCGACGATCAGCGCGGTGAGCAGCTCGTCGCGGCTGGGGAAGTACCGGTAGATCGCGGACGAGGCCATGCCGAGCTCGCGGGCGACGGCGCGCAGCGACAGACGCTGGGCGCCCTCGGAGGCGAGCTGCCTGCGGGCCTCCTGCTTGATCTCGCGGGTGAGCTCCTCGCGGGCCCGTTCGCGGGCGGTCCTGATGGCGGTCATGGGAACAGCCTGCCATATGCGGGAGCGCCGCACAGAAACGAGAGCACTGCTCTTGACCCTGGCCTGGGGCGGTGGCAGAGTCGTGTCCAGGAACGAGAGCGCTGCTCTCGGAAGAGTCCGCCGCTCACTGCCTCGGGAGTTCCCGTGTCCGACACCGCCAGCCGCTACGTGATGCCCACCGGCCGGATCGGCGCCGCCCTGCTGGGCCTGTCCAACCGCACCGTCGCCGCCCTCACCCGCGCCGGCCTCAGCCTCTGGGGCTCCCGCGTCCTCGCCGTGCGCGGCCGCAAGAGCGGCGAGTGGCGCACCACCCCGGTCAACCTGCTCACCCACGACGGGCAGCGCTACCTGGTCGCGCCGCGCGGCCACACCCAGTGGGTGCGCAACCTGCGCGCCGCCGGCACCGGCGAACTCCGGCTCGGCCGCCGCGCCGAGGCCTTCCGCGCCGCCGAACTCCCCGACGCCGAGAAGCCCGCGGTGCTCCGCGCCTACCTCAAGCGCTGGAAGTTCGAGGTCGGCGTCTTCTTCGACGGCGTCGACGCGGACGCCTCCGACGCCGAGCTGCTGCGGATCGCCCCCGGCTACCCGGTCTTCCGGCTCGCCCCGAACTGACGGCGGCGCGGCCCCGGCGTCAGAGCGCCGCGCGGACGAGGCGCTCCGCGAGCTGCGGCGCCCCCGCCCAGTGCAGGTGCAGGTACGAGCCGTGCACCGCGCCCTGCACGAACCCCTCGACGGCCGGCCCGGCCGGGCCGCGCCAGCCCCAGGCGGGCTGCTCCCCGGCGCCCGGCTCGCAGACCGTGCGGTGGAACTCGTGCCCGCGCACCCGGGTGCCCGCCACCGCCAGCGGACCGTCCGTCAGCGCGACCGCCTCCCGGTAGCCCAGCGTGAGCCGCTCGGTCATCCGGGCCGTGTGCGGCAGCACCCCGCACATCTCCTTGCCGTCCAACTCCCGCCCCAGGTAGAGCAGGCCGGCGCACTCCGCGGCGATCGGCGCGCCGCCCGCGGCCAGCGCGGCGATCTCCGCCCGGAGCGCCGCGTTGGCGCTCAGCTCACCCACGTACATCTCCGGGAAGCCGCCGCCGACCACCAGCGCGCGGGTGCCGGCGGGCAGACGCTCGTCCCGCAGCGGGTCGAACGGCACGACCTCGGCGCCCGCCGCGGCCAGCAGTTCGGCGTTCTCCGCGTACGAGAAGGAGAACGCCGCCCCGCCCGCCAGCGCGATCCGCGGCCGGCCCGCGACGGGGGAGACCTCCGCGGCCGCGGACCACGGCCCGGCGTCCAGCGGCGGGGCGCTGCGGGCCAGCGCCAGCAGCGCGTCCAGGTCCACCGAGGCGGCGACCAGCTCGCCCATGTCCCGCACCGCCCGCAGGGCGTCCGCGGAGCGCTCCACGGCCGGCACCAGGCCCAGGTGGCGCGAGGGCGTCGCCACCGAGGCGGTGCGCCGCACGCAGCCGAGCACCGGCACCCCGGAGCCCTCCTCCAGGGCCTCGCGCAGCAGCTGCTCGTGCCGGTCGGAGGCGACCCGGTTGAGGATCACCCCGGCCAGGCGCACCTGCGGGTCCCAGGAGGCGAAGCCGTGCACCAGCGCCGCCACCGAACGGGACTGCGAGGAGGCGTCCACCACCAGCACCACCGGCGCCTTCAGCAGCTTGGCGACCTGCGCGGTGGAGGCCAGCTCGCCGCGGCCCGCCGCCCCGTCGAACAGCCCCATCACGCCCTCGACCACCGCGACGTCGGCCCCGGCCGCGCCGTGCAGGAAGAGCGGCGCGACCCGGTCCTCCCCGCACATGAACGCGTCCAGGTTGCGGCCCGGGCGGCCGGCGGCCAGCGCGTGGTAGCCCGGGTCGATGTAGTCCGGGCCGACCTTGTGCGGGGAGACCGCGAGGCCCCGCGCGGCGAGCGCGGCGATCAGCCCGGTGGCGACGGTGGTCTTGCCCGCGCCCGAGGAGGGTGCGGCGACGACGAGACGGGGGATGTTCAACGGACTACCACTCGATGCCGCGCTGGCCCTTGCGGCCGGCGTCCATGGGGTGCTTGACCTTGGTCATCTCGGTGACCAGGTCGGCGAAGTCGGTCAGCGGCTCCTTGGCGTACCGGCCGGTGATCACCACGTGCTGGCTGCCCGGGCGGTCCTTCAGCACCGACACCACCTCGTCCACGTCCACCCAGCCCCAGTGCATCGGGTAGGTGAACTCGTCCAGCACGTAGAAGCGGTAGGTCTCGGCGGCGAGGTCGCGCTTGACCTGCTCCCAGCCCTCCTTGGCCGCCTCCTCGCTGGACTCCATGCCGCGCTGCACCCAGGACCAGCCCTCGCCCATCTTGTGCCAGGCCACCGTGCCGCCCTCGCCGGAGGCGCCGAGCACGCGCAGCGCGTTCTCCTCGCCGACCTTCCACTTGGCGGACTTGACGAACTGGAACACCCCGATCGGCCAGCCCTGGTTCCAGGCGCGCAGCGCCATGCCGAACGCGGCGGTCGACTTGCCCTTGCCCGGACCGGTGTGCACCGCGGTGATCGGCAGGGTACGGCGCTGACGGGTCGTCAGTCCGTCGTCGGGGACACTCTCGGGCACTCCCTTGGGCACGGCTCAGGCCGCCTTTCGCTGGGTGGAGACGGAACGGTGGTCGCGGACGAGCGCCGCCACGCCCTCGGCGCGCAGCTCGTCCAGGGTGACGGCGGGGCCGCCGAGGCGGGCCGCCAGGGTGCGGGCCAGGCCGAGGCGGACGTGGCCGGACTCGCAGTCCAGCACCACGCTCGCCACGCCCTGCCCGGCCAGCAGGCCCGCGGCCCGCTCGGCCTGCGCCAGGGCGTCCCGGCCGCCGGTGGCCCGGCCGTCGGTGACGACGACCAGCAGCGGACGGCGGTCCGGGTCGCGCATCCGCTCGACCCGCAGCACCTCGTGGGCGCGCAGCAGTCCGGCGGCCAGCGGCGTCCGGCCGCCGGTCGGCAGCTGCTCCAGCCGGGCCGCCCCGACCTCCACCGAGGAGGTCGGCGGCAGGGCCAGCTCGGCGCCGGTGCCGCGGAAGGTGATCATGCCGATCTTGTCACGCCGCTGGTAGGCGTCCATCAGCAGCGACAGCACCGCGCCCTTGACGGCGCCCATCCGCTGCCGGGCCGCCATCGAACCGGAGGCGTCCACCACGAACAGCACCAGGTTGGACTCCCGGCCGCGGCGCACCTGCTCCCGCAGGTCGTCCTTGGCCAGCACCAGCGCCCGCCCGGACCGCCCGCGGGCGGCCTGGTGCGGGGCGGCGGCCTGCAGCGTCGCGGTCAGGTGCAGCCGGGCCAGGCGGCCCTGCGGGCGGCGCGCCCGCACGGTGTGCCCGCCGTCGGTCTCCGCGGCCGAACGCCGTCCCCGGGCGCCCCGGCCGGTGCCCGGCACCTCGAACAGCCGGGTCCGGTACGGGTCGGCGCCGGCGACCGGCGCCTTCTCGCGGCCGGCGCCGGGCGCGGGGCGGGGCGGCGGGGCCTGCTCGGGAGCGCCGGCCGGATCCGGGGCGGGGTCGGCGACCGTCGAGCCGTCCGGGCCGCCGTCCGGGCCCTCGTCCTGCGGGCCGCCGCCGGGGCCGTCCGGGCCGCCGCCGTCGGGGTCGGTGTCCGGGTCGGTGTCGTCCGGGCCGTCCTCCTCGGCGCCCGCGTGCTCCTCCAGCGTGCGGTCCAGCTGCTCCTCGTCCAGGCCGGGCGCGTCGAAGGGGTTGCGGCGCCGCCGGTGCGGCAGCGCCAGCTGCGCGGCCTTGCGGACGTCCTCCTCCAGCACCTCGGTGCGCCCCGCCCAGGCCGCCAGCGCCACGGCCGTGCGGGCCATCACGATGTCCGCCCGCAGGCCGTCCACCTCGAAGGCCGCGCAGACCGCGGTGATCTGACGGAGCGCCGTGTCCGTCAGCTCCACCTGCGGCAGCAGCTCCCGGGCGGCGGTGATCCGCATCGCGAGTGCCCGCTCGTCCTCGGCGAACCGCGCGGCGAAGCCGGCCGGGTCGGCGTCGTAGGCCAGCCGGCGGCGCACCACCTCGGCCCGCTCCTGCGGGTCCCGGGTCGCCGAGATCTCCACCGTCAGGCCGAACCGGTCGAGCAGCTGCGGCCGCAGCTCGCCCTCCTCCGGGTTCATCGTGCCCACCAGCAGGAAGCGCGCGGCGTGCCGCACCGACACGCCCTCCCGCTCCACGTACGAGCGGCCCATCGCCGCGGCGTCCAGCAGCAGGTCGACCAGGTGGTCCTGCAGCAGGTTGACCTCGTCGATGTACAGCACGCCGCGGTGCGCCCTGGCCAGCAGGCCCGGCTCGTACGCCTTGACGCCCTCGGCGAGCGCCCGCTCCAGGTCCAGCGAGCCGACGATCCGGTCCTCGGAGACGCCGACCGGCAGCTCCACCAGGTGCGCGGGCCGCTCCAGCGAACCTGCGCCGCCGTGCGCGCCGTCCGGGCACTGCGGGTCCGGCGCCGCCGGGTCGCAGGCGAACCGGCAGTCGGCGACCGTGCCGATCGACGGCAGCAACCCCGCCAGGGCGCGCACCATGGTCGACTTGGCGGTGCCCTTCTCGCCGCGCACCAGCACACCGCCGACGGCCGGCGAGACCGCGTTCAACAGCAGCCCGAGCCGCAGGTCGGCCATGCCGACGACCGCGGTGAACGGATAACGGGCGTCACTCATCTGCTCTCCCATGTTCACGGCCCCGCTCACGGCGCACCCGGCGGCACGAACGGCAGCCCCTGCGGTGCCCCGCCCTCGATCAGCTTCCACAGCGCGTCGGTGTCCGCATGCTCCTCGATCAGGTCGCCCAGCCGGTCCAGCCGCTCCTCGCGCGCCGCGGCGAACGAGGTGTCCGGCGCCGGGACGAAGGCCCGCCCGGCCGCCGCCGCCACCTCGCGCAGCAGCGCCCGGCGGAAGCCGTCGTTCTCCAGCGCGCCGTGCCAGGTCGTCCCCCACACCGCGCCGACCCGGCAGCCGTCCAAGAAGGCTTCCCCGCCCTCGACGGCCACCACGCCGTGGTGGATCTCGTACCCCTCGACCCGCTCCCCGTACGCCTCGCCGACCGGCCGGCCGAGCACCTTCTCCACACCGAACTCCACCCGGGTCGGCAGCAGCCCGAGGCCCTCGACGGCGCCCGCCTTCGACTCCACCGCGTCGACGATCTCCCGGGAGAGCATCTGGTAGCCGCCGCACACGCCGAGGACGGGCAGCCCGGCCGCCGCCCGCGCCTGCAATGCGGTGTCCAGTCCGCGGCCGCGCAGCCAGTCCAGGTCGGCCACGGTCGCCCGGGTGCCGGGCAGCACCACCAGGTCGGCGTCGGCCAGCTCCTCCGGCCGGGTCGCCCAGCGGACCAGCACGCCCGGTTCCTGGGCCAGCGCGTCCACGTCGGTGAAGTTCGACAGGCGCGGCAGCCGCACCACGGCCACCCGCAGCACCTCCGCGCCGTGCGGGGCCGCGGTCGGACGGTTCTCCACCGCCGTCGACAGGTCCAGCGAGTCCTCGGCGTCCAGCCACAGGCCGGACAGCATCGGCAGCGTGCCCAGCACCGGACGGCCCGTCAGCTCACGCAGCATCTCCAGCCCCGGCGCCAGCAGCCGGGCGTCCCCGCGGAACTTGTTCACGAACCAGCCCGCCACCAGCGCCTGGTCCTGCGCGGACAGCAGCGCCAGGGTGCCGTACATCGCCGCGAACACCCCGCCGCGGTCGATGTCGCCGACCACCACCACCGGCAGGTTCGCCGCCGTGGCCAGGCCCATGTTGGCGATGTCCCGGTCCCGCAGGTTGATCTCCGCGGGCGAGCCGGCGCCCTCGCAGACCACCACCTCGTACCGGCTGCGCAGGTCCGCCAGGCACTCCAGCGCCCGCTCCAGCAGGACGGGCTTGCGCTCGCGGTAGTCCAGCGCCCCGACCTCGGCGACCGGCCGGCCGAGCAGCACCACCTGGCTGCGGCCGTCCGCCCCCGGCTTCAGCAGCACCGGGTTCATCGCCGCCTCCGGCGCCACCCCGGCGGCCTGCGCCTGCATCGCCTGGGCGCGGCCGATCTCGGCGCCGTCCGCGGTGACGAAGGAGTTCAGCGACATGTTCTGCGCCTTGAACGGCGCCACCCGCACCCCCTGCCGGGCCAGCCACCGGCAGATCCCCGCCGTGACCACGCTCTTGCCCGCGTCCGAGGTCGTCCCTGCCACCAGCAGAGCCTTCGTCACGTGACACTCCCTTGCTTGCGTGTGGCGCCGGCGGTGAGGACGGCCGTCCCGGCCGCGACGGTGGGCGGATCTGCGCGGAACGGAAGGTGCGGCGCCGTCACTTCCGCCGCGCGCGGTTCCCCGCGCCCCCGGGATGCCCCGATCAGGCCGGTGAGGCCGCGGGCGGCCGTGGTGACGGCCAGGGCCAGGATGCCGACGCGGCGGGAGAGGCGGCAGGCGCGTTCGATGTCCGCGACGGCGACCGGGCGGAGTTCGGCGCCGAGGACGGGGCGGTGCTCGACACGCTCGCCGTACCGCAGGGTGCCGCCGAGGCGGACGCCGAGGCCGCCGGCGAAGGCCGACTCGGCCTGTCCGGCGTTGGGGCTGGGGTGTGACGACCCGTCGCGCCGCCAGACCTTCCAGGCGGCCCGCGGGTGCTCCGCCGCGGCGACGGTCAGCAGCGCGGTGAGCCGGGCGCCCGGCCAGCCCGCCACGTCGTCGAGCCGGGCGGAGGCCCAGCCGAAGCGCAGGTGGCGGGGCGAGCGGTGGCCCACCATCGCGTCCAGGGTGTTGACGGCCCGGAAGGCCAGCAGTCCGGGGGTGCCCGCCAGCGCGCCCCAGGTGAGGGCGTTGACGACCGCGTCGGCGGTGTTCTCGGCGACGGACTCGACGACGGCGCGGGCGATCTGCTGCTCGTCCAGGGCGCTCGGGTCGCGCCCGCACAGGTGGGGGAGCCGCCCGCGGGCGGCGGCGAGGTCGCCGGCCTCCAGGGAGCGGCCGATCGCGCGGGCCTCCCGGGTGAGCGAGGTGCCGCCGAGGACCGTCCAGGCGGCGGCCGCGGCGAGCGCGGCGCGGGCCGCGGGACGGCGCCGCAGCGCGTGGTCGGCGAGGGCGGCCCCGGCTGCGACGGCGCCCACGCTCAGCGCGGTGAAGGCGGCGCCGGCGCCCCGGTGGTCGCGCCAGAGCCGGCGCTCCAGGCGTCCGGCGGCGCTGCCGAAGAGGGCGACCGGGTGGCCGCGGCGGGGATCGGCGAAGGCGGTGTCGGCGAGGTGGCCGGCCACGGCGCCCAGCAGGTAGGGGGCGGAGCTCAGCCGGGCCACGGCCCGGCTCCCCGGTCGGGGCGCAGCGGTGACCGCTGGGCAGCCTGCATGGCGTGCGTGTCCTCACTCAGGGTCCGCGCCCTGGATCGACGAACCGGCGGCGAGAGTCTCCTGGCTTCCGGGTCCGGCGCGCGCTCGGGCCTTCCAGCGGCCCTGTGGCGGACCGCCGTGACCGTGCAGGTCGAGCGTGCTCCCCGGTGACAGTGGCGGGACCGCGCCGGATTCGCACCGGCTTCCTCTGCATGCCTCCGTATGGCCCCGAGATCCCATCACGCGCTCCGACCACCAGTCAACAAAGCCTCCGGAGGGCTTGGTCACACTCCGTCGCCGGATTCCGTCGCCGCCCGCCCCGTACGATCCTCCAGCGGCGGGCGGTCCCGCCGGGGCCGGGTTCGTGCGTTCGGCGTGTGGGTGGTGCCGCGCGGGCGCCCGTACGTTCTTGTCGCATGCGACGCAGACCGTCCGCACCGCCTCCGGTGCCGTTCTCCCCGCCGGCCGCGCGGGCGCACCGCGCCGGGCTCGGCCTGAGCCCGGAGCAGGTCGCCGAGGCCATGGCCGCGCACGGTGTCCGGCTGCTGCCCTCGCACGTGGCGGCCTGGGAGGCCGGTGAGTTCCTCCCGTCGGAGGAGGAGTTCATCGCGCTCTCCCGGGCGCTGTGGTGCCCGCCCGCCCGGCTGATGGGCGTCGCGCCGGCGACCCTGCGGGACTTCCGGCTGGCCCGGGAGCTCACCCGGGAGCAGGCCGCGCACCGGATCGGGGTGGGTGCGGAGACCTACGCGAGGGCCGAGGCCACCGGACGCTGGGACGCGGACGGTGAGCAGGGCCTGGCGCTGGCGCACGTGCTCGGGCTACCGCTGCGGGTGCTGGTCCGGGTGACCGGGCGTCAGGACGACCTGGACCGGCGGCTGCGCCAGGTGGTGGACGGCCGCTGGCAGGCGCAGCTGCGGGAGGTGGGCCGGATCGTGCCCGTCCCGTACGACCTGCTGGGCGGGGTGCTGGCCGACTTGCAGGACGAGTACCTCGTCCCCGGGCACTGGGGCTCGTCGGTGCCGGACGCCGCCCGCCCGCCGGCCCGGCCGCTCGCGGAGCGGTTCTGGGAGCTGCTGGCCCGCCGGGGCACCGACGTGCCGGTCTGAGCCGCCCGGTCCGGTCCGTCCGGACGGACCCGCCCGGACGGACCCGCCCGGGTGGCCCGCTCCCGGGCCGGGGCGTGGACTGGGATCGCCATGTCCGTGCCGCCACACCGGGAGCGCCATGCGTTGGGGAACCGCCGCGATCGTCGCGGCCGCCGCCGTCGGGACGGGTGCCGCGGCACTGCTGATCGGCCGCCGGGTGTCCGAACGGGCCGTCCGGCCCGGGTTCGCGGGAGCCTTCGCGGCCGCCGGGCAGGCGGGCGGACCGGGCATCCGGGTGCAGGAGCTGGCCGCGGACCGCGTCATGCTCACCCGCAGCGTGGAGACCGAGCGCCCCGGCCGCTACGCCCTGGAGTGGGCCGGGGGCGGGCACGCGGTGGTCGGCGACGTGCTGGCCACCGGGCCGCAGAGCGTCACCCGCCGGCTGCTCGCCACCGGCGCCGGCTCGCTGTACAGCGGGACGGAGGTCCGGGTGACCGCCCGGGTGCATCTCGGCGACCCGGCCTCCGCGCTCGGCCTGGACTTCACCCCGAGCGACGTCGAGGGCGAGCTCGGCCCGATGCCGGCCTGGTACCTGCCGGGCATCCGCGGGCTGTGGGCGGTCCTGGTGCACGGTCCGGGCGCCGACCGGCAGCAGGCCCTCCCGGTGCTGCCGCTGCTGCACGCGCTGCGGATGCCCGTGCTGGTGGTCACCCACCGCGGCGACGCGGGCGCCCCGCCCTCGCCGGACGGCCTGGGGCACTTCGGCGAGACCGAGTGGCGGGACGTCGACGCCGCCGTCCGCCTCGCGCAGGCGAACGGCGCCGGCCGGATCGTGCTCTTCGGCTGGTCGCTCGGCGCGACGATGGCGCTGCACACCGCGGCCCGCTCGGCCTGGCGGGAGTCGATCGCCGGCCTGGTGCTGGACTCGCCGGTGCTGGACTGGCCGACGACCGTCCGCCAGGAGGCCGCCCGGGCCGGGGTGCCCGCCCCGCTCGCCGAGCTCGGCGCGCTGGCCGCCGAGGGCCGCACCAAGGTCGACCTGGCCGGCTTCGCCCGGCTGGCCGACGGCACCGACCTGAACGTGCCGGCCCTGCTGCTGCACAGCCCCGTGGACGCGGTGGCGCCCTTCGCGGCGGCCGAGCGCCTCGCCCGGCGGCGCGACGACCTGGTGAGCCTGCACCCCGTCCCGGACGGCGCGCACGCGGCCCTGTGGAACGCCGACCCGGACGGCTACGGCGAGGCGCTGCGCCGCTGGCTCACCCCGCTGCTGTGAGCCCGGCGGGCCCGCCCGCGAGGGGTGTGCTCATGCCAGGTTTCCCGCTCGGAGGACCCGGTTTGGTGGCTGTTGCCCGATCTCATCCCCCGTCCGCGGACCGGACCTACGATCGCGCGTAGAACTCGATGTGACAGAAGGCCGGTACACGGGGAAGACTGCTCGGCGTGACGTCTCGGAACCCGCGCGACCGTGATGCCCCGCTCCAGCCCGCGATCCGCACCGGAGCGACGGTCACCCGTCTGCCAGGAGCAGCCCGCCGGCCCGAGAGCACGCCTCCGGGCGGGCCGGTCCGTCGCCGCACCCCCGCACCCAAGCCGGGCCGCGGCCGGGTGCCGGTGCCGGACGGCTTCCCCGCTCCCGCCGAGCTGGCCCCGCTCGCCCGCCGGATGCTCGCCGACGCGGTGCGCATCTCCCGCTGGGCCGGCGAGCTCGGCGAGGTCGACAAGCGCGGCGAGCTGCTGCCCGACGACGCCCGGGCCGCCGGGCGCGCCCTCGCCATGACCGTCGGTGCCGCCGCCAAGGCCTGGGGCCAGGCCCTGCTGGTCGGCCTGGTCGAGCTGCGCGACGGCGGCGCCGGGCCCGGCTGGCGGCTGAACGCCTGGGAGCACGACGACGAGGCGGTGGTCCGCGGCTGGTCCGCGCTGTTCGACGCCTGGACGCTGCTCGCGCCCGTGCCGCCCGCGGCCATGCGCGGCGTCTTCGCCCTGCTGGCCGGCCAGGCCGTCGACCAGGCGCCGCACCTGCTGTCCTTCCTGCACCTGGTGGACGGGCCCGTCCCGGACAACGAGCTGCTGGAGCTGCTGCGCCGCGGCCTGGACGAGCGCCGGCACGGCGCCGGCACCGGCTCGTTCGGCCCCTCGCCGGTGCCGCACGCCGCCTCCGCGATGTCCGCCGTCCGCGGCACCTGCCGGGAGCCGCAGATCGACACCCCGACCTCCGCGGCCGACGTCGCCGCGGTCCTCGACTGGATGCTGGACGGCCTGGCCGCCGTCGGCGCCCTGGAGCGCCGCGACGACGCCGCCGAGCTCTCCCCGCTCGGGCACTGGGCGGTCCGCGCCAAGCTGGAGGAGATCTGCACCGTCGCGCAGACCGCCGCCGGCCACATCGAGCAGGACGCGCTGGAGCTGCTCGCCGCCTGCGCCGACTACACCCCGGGGCCGGCCCGCGCCGAGTACCGGGCCTGGGTCGCCGCCCGGCCGGCCGACCGCGCGGTCGCCGAGCTGCTGGACGCCGCCCGCGGCGAGGACGCCCTGCTGCGCGGCCTCGCCTTCGAGGCCCTGCGGGTCGCCGGCGGCCCCGCCGAGCAGGCCGTCCGGGCCGCCGTGGACGAGCAGGTCCTGCGGCCGTACGCGCTGCTCTGGCTGGCCGAGCGCTCCGACGACGGCCCGGTGTCCCCGGCCGACGTGCTGGGCGCGGAGGACGCCGCCTGGCTGTGGGTGGACACCGCCGCGGCCGTCCTCGACCACGGCGACACGGCGCTGCTGGTGCCGCACGTCGAGGGCGCCTCGGCGGGCGAGCCGGTGCGGCTGTTCAACCGGGCCCGGCAGTCCGGCCACCCGCGGGCGGCCTCGGTGCTGACCGCCGTCTCCGGCGTGCACCCGGACCCGTCGGTGGCCCGGGCGGCCCGCCGCTCCGCCTTCAGCGTCCACGACGGCGGTGCCGGCCGGTAACCGCCCGCACCCGCCTCCCGGGCACGCGAGAGGGGCCCGCATCCGGTTCGGATGCGGGCCCCTCTCGTCGGGTCTGCGGGGACTCCCGCCGGCTCAGCAGCCGCGGGACTCCGCGCGGCGGGCGCGGACGTCGCCCACCTTCTGGCCGACCTTGCGGCGGATCACCAGCAGCGGCGCCATCGCGGCGAGCGTGATCTGGGCGACGGCACCGATGTGCATCAGCAGGTCGCCGCCGGGCAGACCGGCCGCCCAGGCCGCCAGGCAGCCGATCGAGACCACGATCCAGCAGAGCGTCGCGGTGGCGAGCAGGCCCTGCGGCTTCGGGTACTCGATGCGGCTGACCATCAGGTACGCCACACCGAAGATCATCAGCAGGCCCGGCACGAACGGCGGGTCGAGGAGCACGATGGCGATCACCGTCATCGCGCCCATCGGGCACGGCATGCCCTGGAAGATCCCCGGCCGCATCTTGACGGCCGAGAACCGGGCGAGCCTCAGCACCACCGCCAGCAGGACCGTCAGCGCGATGAACGCCGAGAGCTGCTGGTTGCTGTCCGGCGACACGATGCCCCAGACCGCCACGAAGTACGCCGGGGCGATGCCGAAGCTGATCAGGTCGGCCAGGTTGTCCAGCTCCGCGCCCAGCGCCGAGGAGCGCAGCTTGCGGGCCACCAGGCCGTCGAACAGGTCGCACATCGAGCCGATCAGCAGCAGCGTGACCGCGGTGGCGGCGCTGTTGCGGTTCGGCGCGGTGGTCTCACCGGTGAGGTGCGGCATCAGGACCCCGGTGGTGATCGAGTAGATCGCCAGGAAGCCGCAGACGGCGTTCCCCAGGGTCAGGAAGTCGGCGGTGGACAGGTGCTGCGGCGAACGGGGCGCCCGCAGCTCGCGGTCGCGCGCCCAGCGGCGGCGCCGCAGCTCCGTCTCCTCCTCGTCTCCGAGGCCGACGAGAGTCTCAGGATCAGTCACGGTCAAGGCGCGTCACCCCGGCGGTGGTCTTCTGGCCGACCTCGACGCCAACCTCGACGCCTGCCGGCAGGTACGTGTCGACGCGGGAGCCGAAGCGGATCAGACCGATCCTCTCGCCCTGCTCGACCTTGGTGCCGGCGCTCACGTACGGCACGATGCGGCGGGCCACGGCCCCCGCGATCTGGACCATCTCGATGTCGCCGAGTTCGGTGTCGAAGTGCCAGACGACCCGCTCGTTCTGGTCGCTGTCCTTGTTGAACGCCGGGACGAAGCCGCCGGCGACGTGCTCGACGGACGTCACGGTGCCGGGCAGCGGGGCCCGGTTGACGTGCACGTTGAGCGGGCTCATGAAGATGGCCACCCGGGTCCGGCCGTCCGGCCAGGCGTCGATCGACTGCACCACGCCGTCCGCGGGGGAGATGACTCTGCCGGTGCCGATCTCACGCTCCGGGTCGCGGAAGAACCACAGCATGCCCGCACCGAGGGCGCAGGCCGGGACAGCCGCCAGGGCCCACTTGCCGGAGCGCCGGGTGAGGGCGGTCGTCACGGCGGCGGTGGCCAGGGTCGGGGCGAACCAGGGGGTCGCGCCGCGCGCGATCGTCACGCGCGGACGCCGACCGGCCGTCGGTGCGGCGAAGGGGTCGCCGTCCGGGACGGAGGTGTGAGGGGACGGGCTGATGGGCATCGAAGACCTTAGTCGCGGGGGATCATGGCCGCTGGACGGGGGCCACCGCGGGGATCGGGTACATGGGGACGCTGTCCCGGTGGATGCTATCGGGACCAGGCGGTAGGTGGGCAAGCCGCCTGTTCGTGGATATGCCGGGCATGGTGCCGAACCATGCCTGCTATGTATACGACCGTAGCCGAGGCGGGGTGGTTCCCCAAGGGCTCGGGCGTGGCGCGTGACCCACCTCTCATCGCACGCCGGGCGCCCTCCGCGGAGGGTCGACACGCCGGGGGACGCCGGCGCCGCCACGGTGTGCAGAGGCGGCCGCAGGGCGCATACCAGCAGGTACGCGCCCTGCGGCCGCCTCCGGGCCCGCCGCACCGCCCCCCACGGCTGACCAGGCCGTACCGGTGCGGCAGGGGGCCGGGCACGGGCCCGCACGCCCGTGCCCGACCATGCGGAAAGTCGGGGACGTGCCTGATCAGTCGGCCAGGCGGTACTCCTCGAGCAGCCGCCGACCGACGATCATCTTCTGGATCTCCGCAGTACCTTCACCGATGAGCAGCATCGGGGCCTCGCGGTAGAGGCGCTCGATCTCGTACTCCTTGGAGAAGCCGTAGCCGCCGTGGATGCGGAAGGCGTCCTCGACGACCTCCTTGCAGTACTCGGAGGCGAGGTACTTGGCCATGCCGGCCTCGAGGTCGTTGCGCTCGCCGCTGTCCTTCTTGCGGGCGGCCATCACCATCATCTGGTGCGCGGCCTCGACCTTGGTGGCCATCTCGGCGAGCTTGAACTGGATCGCCTGGTGCTCGGCGATCTTCTTGCCGAAGGTGGTGCGCTGCTGGGCGTAGGAGATGCCCAGCTCGAAGGCGCGGCGGGCGACGCCGCAGCCGCGGGCGGCGACGTTGACGCGGCCGACCTCGACGCCGTCCATCATCTGGTAGAAGCCCTTGCCGGGGACGCCGCCCAGGATGCGGTCGGCCGGGATGCGGACGTCCTGCAGCACCAGCTCGGTGGTGTCGACGCCCTTGTAGCCCATCTTCTCGATCTTGCCGGGCACGGTCAGGCCGGGAACCTTCGGGTTCGGGCCGAAACCGGGCTCCTTCTCGATCAGGAAGGTGGTCATGTTCTTGTACGGGGTGGAGCCGCCCTCGTCGGTCTTGCAGAGCACCGCGACCAGGGTGGAGGTGCCGCCGTTGGTCAGCCACATCTTCTGGCCGTTGAGGACGTAGAACTCGCCGTCCTTGACGCCCTTGGTGGAGATCGCCGCGACGTCGGAGCCGAGGCCCGGCTCGGACATCGAGAAGGCACCGCGGATCTCGCCGGCCGCCATCCGCGGCAGGAAGTACTCCTTCTGCTCCTGGGTGCCGTGCGCGTTGATCATGTGCGCCACGATGAAGTGGGTGTTGACGATGCCGGAGACGGACATCCAGCCGCGGGCGATCTCCTCGACCACCAGGGCGTAGGTCAGCAGGGACTCGCCCAGGCCGCCGAACTCCTCGGGGATGGTCAGGCCGAACAGGCCGAGCTGCTTCATCCCCTCGACGATCGCGGTCGGGTACTCGTCCTTGTGCTCCAGCTCGGTCGCGACCGGAATGATCTCCTTGTCGACGAAGTCCCGCACGGTGGCGAGGATGTCCCGCTGGATCTCGGTGAGGCCGTCGGTCTGTGCGAGGCGTCCCATCGTGCGGCTCCCTATCTGAAGGCGTGAGGGTGGGGGAGGGAAGAGCGGCTCGTGCCGGAGCACGGAAGTCGTTGTCGGGGGCCCTGCCGGCGTGGCTGCGGCAGCAGGGCCCCCGGGCCGGGTCGGGTGAGGCCGATGACGGCGGCCCACCCGTCCGGGGTCTCAGGAGGCGGGGGTCGGGCGGCCGGGCTGCTCGCCGCCGCGCTCCTTGATGTACGTCGCGGTCGGCACCATCACCTTGCGGCGGAAGATGCAGACGACCGTGCCGTCCTGCTTGTAGCCCTTGGTCTCGACGTACACGATGCCGCGGTCGTCCTTGGACTTGGACGGCCACTTGTCGAGGACGGTCGTCTCGCCGTAGATCGTGTCGCCGTGGAAGGTCGGGGCGACGTGGCGCAGCGACTCGATCTCCAGGTTGGCGATCGCCTTGCCGGAGACGTCCGGGACGGACATGCCGAGCAGCAGGGAGTAGATGTAGTTGCCCACGACGACGTTCTTGCCGAAGTCCGTCGTGTTCTCCGCATAGTTGACGTCCATGTGGAGCGGGTGGTGGTTCATGGTGAGCAGGCAGAAGAGGTGGTCGTCGTACTCGGTGACCGTCTTGCCGGGCCAGTGCTTGTAGACCGCGCCGACCTCGAACTCTTCGTAGGTGCGTCCGAACTGCATGGGGTGTCCTTAGGAGGCCTGGGGAGGGGGCGGGCGGGTCAGGCCTGCGGGGGCTCGAACTTGCTGGTGCGCTCCATGCCGGCGGCGCGGCCCTTGCCGGCGATGACCAGGGCCATCTTGCGGCTGGCCTCGTCGATCATCTCGTCGCCGAGCATCGCGGAGCCCTTGGCGCCGCCCGCCTCGGAGGTGCACCAGTCGTAGGCGTCGAGGATCAGCTCGGCGTGGTCGTAGTCCTCCTGCGAGGGCGAGAAGATCTCGTTCGCGGCGGCGACCTGGTCCGGGTGGAGGACCCACTTGCCGTCGAAGCCGAGGGCGGCGGCGCGGCGGGCGACCGCCTTGTAGCCGTCGGCGTTGCGGATCTGCAGGTAGGGCCCGTCGATGGCCTGCAGGTCGTTGGCGCGGGCGGCCATCAGGATGCGCATCAGGATGTAGTGGTAGGCGTCCGCGTCGTAGCCGGGCGGCTGCTCGCCGACGACCAGGGACTTCATGTTGATCGAGGCCATGAAGTCGGCCGGGCCGAAGATGATGGTCTCCAGCCGGGGCGAGGCGGTCGCGATCGAGTCGACGTTGATCAGGCCCTTGGCGTTCTCGATCTGCGCCTCGATGCCGATCTTGCCGACCTCGAAGCCCATGGTCTTCTCGATCTGGGTGAGCAGCAGGTCGAGCGCCTTCACCTGCTCGGCGTCCTGGACCTTCGGCAGCATGATGCAGTCGAGGTTCGGGCCGGCGCCCTCGACGACCGTGATGACGTCGCGGTACGTCCAGTGCGTCGTCCAGTCGTTGACCCGGACGACCTTGGTCTTGTTGCCCCAGTCGCCGTTGTTGAGGGCGTCGACGATGTTGTGCCGGGCGCTCTCCTTGACCAGCGGGGCGCAGGCGTCCTCGAGGTCGAGGAAGACCTGGTCGGCCGGCAGGCCCTGGGCCTTCTCCAGGAAGCGCGGGTTGCTGCCGGGCACGGCCAGGCAGGAGCGGCGCGGCCGGAGGCGGTTGACGGTGGTCATGGGGGTGGTGATTCCTTCCCGGTCAGCTGGTCGCGGTCGAGTGCGGCGCCGCGGCCCACGGCTGGAGCCTGTTGGCCAGCCGGATCTCGTCCACGATCCGGCCGATGATGGTGGTGATGCCGAAGTCCTTCGGGGTGAAGACCGCGGCGACACCGGCGGCCTTGAGGGCCTCGGCGTCCGCAGCGGGGATGATGCCACCGACGATCACGGGCACATCCTCCACCCCGGTGCGGCGCAGCCGCTGCAGGACGTCCGGCACCAGCTCGGGGTGGGCACCCGAGAGGATGGACAGGCCGACGCAGTGGACGTCCTCGGCGACGGCCGCCGAGACGATCTGCTCCGGGGTGAGCCGGATGCCCTGGTAGACCACCTCGAAGCCGGCGTCGCGGGCCCGGACGGCGATCTGCTCGGCGCCGTTGGAGTGGCCGTCGAGGCCCGGCTTGCCGACCAGCAGGCGGAGCTTGCCGGTGCCGAGCTCGGCGGCCGTCGCGGCGACCGCCTCGCGGACGGCGGCGAGTTCGCCGCCGGGCTCGGCCGCCACGGCGACCGGGGCGCCGCCCACGCCGGTGGGCGCGCGGTACTCGCCGAAGACCTCGCGCAGGGCGAAGGCCCACTCGCCGGTGGTCACGCCGGCGCGGGCGCAGGCGAGGGTGGCCTGCATGAGGTTGTCGGTGGTCGCCGCGGTGGCCTTGAGCTGCTCCAGGGCGGTCTGCGCGGCCGCCTCGTCGCGCCCGGCGCGCCACTGCTCCAGGCCGGCGAGCACGGAGCGCTCGGAGGCCGGGTCCACCACCATGATCGCGGTGTCGAGGTCCGCGGTGAGCGGGCTCTCCTCGGTGGTGTCGAAGCAGTTCACCCCGACGATCTTGTCCTCGCCGGCCTCGATCCGGGCGCGGCGGGCCGCGTGCGAGGCGACCAGGTTGGACTTGAGGTAGCCGGACTCGACCGCCGGGATCACGCCGCCCATCTCCAGCACCTTGGCGATCTCGGCCTCGGCGCCGGCGAGCAGCTCGTCGGTCTTGGCCTCGACCACCGTGGATCCGTTGAAGATGTCGCCGTACTCCAGCAGGTCGGACTCGTAGGCGAGCACCTGCTGGATGCGCAGCGACCACTGCTGGTCCCACGGGCGGGGGAGGCCCAGGGCCTCGTTCCACGCGGGCAGCTGGACGGCGCGGGCGCGGGCGTCCTTGGAGAGGGTGACGGCGAGCATCTCCAGCACGATGCGCTGGACGTTGTTCTCCGGCTGGGCCTCGGTGAGGCCCAGCGAGTTCACCTGCACGCCGTAGCGGAACCGGCGCTGCTTGGCGTCCTCGATGCCGTAGCGCTCGCGGGTGACCTTCTCCCAGAGTCGGGAGAAGGCCCGCATCTTGCACATCTCCTCGACGAAGCGGACGCCCGCGTTCACGAAGAAGGAGATCCGGCCGACGACCTCGCCCATCCGCTCGGCCGGCACCTGGCCGGAGTCGCGGACGGCGTCGAGGACGGCGATCGCGGTGCACATCGAGTACGCGATCTCCTGGACGGGGGTCGCCCCGGCCTCCTGCAGGTGGTAGCTGCAGATGTTGATCGGGTTCCACTTGGGGATGTTGGCGACCGTGTAGGCGATCATGTCGGTGATCAGCCGGACGGACGGCCCGGGCGGGAAGACGTGCGTCCCCCGCGACAGGTACTCCTTGACGATGTCGTTCTGGGTGGTGCCGGTGAGCTTGGCGATGTCCGCGCCCTGCTCCTCGGCGACCACCTGGTAGAGCGCCAGCAGCCACATCGCGGTGGCGTTGATCGTCATGGAGGTGTTCGTCTGCTCGAGCGGGATGCCGTCGAACAGCGTGCGCATGTCGCCGACGTGACCCACCGGGACGCCGACCCGGCCGACCTCGCCGCGGGCGAGGACGTGGTCCGAGTCGTAGCCCGTCTGCGTGGGCAGGTCGAAGGCGACGGACAGGCCCGTCTGACCCTTCGCCAGGTTCCGCCGGTAGAGCGCGTTGGAGTCGCTCGCGGTGGAGTGTCCGGCGTAGGTCCGCATCAACCACGGACGGTCGCGCTGAACGCCTTCACGGTCTGCCATCAGATGTTCCGGAAGCGGTTGATCGCCGGCAGGTGCTTGGCACGCAGCTCGTGGTCGCGGACGCCCATGCCCTCCTCGGGGGCGAGGCAGAGCACGCCGACCTTGCCCTGGTGCTTGTTGTGGTGCACGTCGAGGGCGGCCTGGCCGGTCTCGTCCAGGGAGTACACCTTGGAGAGGGTCGGGTGGATCTTGCCCTTGGCGATCAGGCGGTTGGCCTCGAACGCCTCGCGGTAGTTGGCGAAGTGCGAGCCGACGATGCGCTTCAGCGACATCCACAGGTAGCGGTTGTCGTACTGGTGCATGTAGCCCGAGGTCGAGGCGCAGGTGACGATGGTGCCGCCCTTGCGGGTAACGTAGACCGAGGCGCCGAAGGTCTCGCGGCCCGGGTGCTCGAAGACGATGTCCACGTCCTCGCCGCCGGTGAACTCGCGGATCTTGCTGCCCAGGCGCTTCCACTCGCGCGGGTCCTGGGTGTGCTCGTCCTTCCAGAACTTGAAGCCCTCGGCGGAGCGGTCGATGATCGCCTCGGCGCCCATGGCGCGGCAGATCTCGGCCTTGGACTCGCTGGAGACCACGCAGATCGGGGTGGCGCCGCCGGCCAGGGCGTACTGGGTGGCGTAGGAGCCGAGGCCGCCGCTGGCGCCCCAGATCAGCACGTTGTCGCCCTGCTTCATGCCGGCGCCGTTCTGCGACACCAGCTGGCGGTAGGCGGTGGAGTTGACCAGGCCCGGGGAGGCGGCCTCCTCCCAGGTGAGGTGCTTCGGCTTGGGCAGCAGCTGGTTGGTCTTGACCAGGGCGATCTCGGCGAGGCCGCCGAAGTTGGTCTCGAAGCCCCAGATGCGCTGCTCCGGGTCCATCATCGTGTCGTTGTGGCCGTCCGGGGACTCCAGCTCGACCGAGAGGCAGTGCGCGACGACCTCGTCGCCGGGCTTCCAGGCGTTGACGCCGGCGCCGGTGCGCAGGACGACGCCCGCGAGGTCCGAACCGAGGATGTGGTACGGCAGGTCGTGGCGCTTGGTCAGCGGCGACAGGCGGCCGTAGCGCTCCAGGAAACCGAAGGTGGAGACCGGCTCGAAGATCGAGCTCCACACGGTGTTGTAGTTGACGGAGCTCGCCATGACGGCGACCAGGGCCTCGCCCGGGCCGAGCTCGGGGAGGGGGACCTCGTCCAGGTGGAGGGACTTGCGGGGGTCCTTGTCGCGGCTGGCGAGGCCGGCGAACATCTGCTCCTCGTCCTTGTGGAGCGTCACCGCCCGGTAGGACTCCGGCAGCTTGATCGCGGCGAAGTCCGCCGGGGTGCTGTCGGAGCTGAGGATCGCGTCGAGGATTTCGTTCATGGCTGCCTCCGAAGGCGTACCTGTGTGAGGGCACAGGGCGTCTGGGGGAGCCGGGAGCGGACACCGGCTTCGCTGAGGGTCTGTTGGTGGGTGGGTCGACGGTCTGCGACGGATGTGGTGTCGCCGAGGTCGTACGTGCCCCCGTGGTGCGGGGACGCCGGACGCGGCGCGCCGAGGTGGGGAGCCGCGGCGCCGCGACTGGTGGGTAACAAGGTAGTGGCACCCTGTGCCACTCGTAAAGACACCGGGTGTCATCAGTTCGAGTGATGTGGATCGCTGTTCGAGGCGCCCCGGTGCGGTATGGGCGAAGGCCCGCCCCGGATGTCCGGGACGGGCCTTCGAAATGCCTTCTGAACTGCAAAAACGCCGGGGATCAGGCCGACTTGGCGGCGCCCAGGGCGGACTTGATCGAGTCCAGCACGAGGTCCAGCGGGGCGTCGGTGCGGGCCACTGTGATGAGCACCTCACCGCCGGGGCTCGCACTCAGGGCGCTCACCGCCGCGCCCTCCAGGGCCGACCCGGTGTCACCACTGGCACCGGGTGCCACGAGAGTGCCACGGCGTCGCACGCCGCTCGGCGAGGTCGCCCAGAAGGTGCCCCGGATGACCTCGAAGGAGTGGTCCAGCTGCGCCTCCACGTCGCCGTGGCCGCCGGCCCGCAGCCAGCGCCGCAGCACGTGGTTGTGGGCCGCCACCACGGCCGCCGCCGACACCTCGGCCAGCATCGAGTCGTCGTCCCCGCCGCGCTGCCAGCCCGGCGGGATCTGCTCGGCCGCGTCGAAGCGCCCCAGCAGGTAGCGGGTGAACAGCCGCTCGTACCGGGCCACCACCGCGATCTCCCGCTCGCGCAGCGCCGGGACCTGCCGGATCAGCTGGTAGCGCGCCACCGAGACGCCCGGGGTGGAGGCGTACATCCGCAGCACCTCCTTGATGCCGCGGCACACCACGTCCAGCGGGTGCTCCTCCGACTCGGCGCTGGCCAGCAGGTCGGCCACCCGGACCAGGGTGTCGTCGTGGTCCGGGAAGATCGCCTCCTCCTTCGAGCGGAAGTAGCGGAAGAAGGTCCGCCGCGCCACGCCCGCCTCGGCGGCGATCTGATCGACCGTCGTCTCCTCGTACCCCTGGTTGGCGAACAGGTCCATCGCCGCCGACGCCAGCTCCTGGCGCATCTGCCGGCGCTGGGCCGCGGCCCGCCGGCCGCCGGTGCCGCCCTCGGGACGGGCGCCGTCCACCGGTTCGCGGGGCGGCTGCTGCTGCGCGGATGACTGTTCCCGATCCATGCCCGGAACGCTACACGCCCCGGGCGCCGCTCCGGTCGGCCGTGCCCGGCGGACCGGTGGCGCCGGCGGCAGCACGGCGGGCCGCGGCCAGCGGGGCGGCAGCGCACCCTCGTTCCAGGCCGGCCGTCCGGCCGGCGCGACGTTGCTCCGAGGCAGTCTGCCTCCGGGCTCGGTGTTCATGTCGACTCCTTGCTGCGAGGCGGCCGTTCGGTCCTTGGATGTGCCGTGCGGGCCGCCCCGCACCCCGCCCTTCCGCGGGTGGGGCCGCGGGGACGGGCGGGGCGGGGGCGGCCCGTGGTGCGTCAGCGCCGGGCGTGGTCGCGGAAGCCGCGGCCGGTCTTGCGGCCCAGGCAGCCCGCCGCGACCAGGTGCTCCAGCAGCGGGGCGGCCGCCAGGCCGGGCTCGCGGAACTCCTGGTGCAGGACCTGCTCGATGGTCAGCGAGACGTCCAGGCCGACCACGTCCAGCAGCTCGAACGGGCCCATCGGGTAGCCGCAGCCGAGCTTCATCGCGGTGTCGATGTCGTCCACCGTCGCGTAGTGCTCCTGCAGCATCCGCACCGCGTCGTTCAGGTACGGGAAGAGCAGTGCGTTGACGATGAAGCCGGCCCGGTCGCCGCACTCCACCGCGTGCTTCTTCACCTCGGCGCAGAGCTCCAGCACGGTGGCGGTGACGTCCGGCGCGGTGAGCACCGTGGAGACCACCTCGACCAGCTTCATGGCCGGCGCCGGGTTGAAGAAGTGCATGCCGATCACGTCCTGCGGCCGCGAGGTCGCGGTCGCGCAGCTGATCACCGGCAGGCTGGAGGTGGTGGTGGCCAGCACCGCACCCGGCTTGACGACCTTGTCCAGGGCGGCGAACAGCTCGCGCTTGACCTCCAGGTCCTCGGCGACCGCCTCGACGACCAGGTCCACCCCGGCCAGGTCGGCGTAGCTGCCGGTCGGGGTGACCAGCGCCAGCGCCGCGTCGCGGGCCTCGGCGGCGAGCCGGCCGCGGGAGACCGAGCGCTCCAGCGACTTGGCCAGCTGCGCCTTGGCGCGGTCCGCCTTCTCCTGGCTGCGGGCCGCCAGCAGCACGGGCAGGCCGGCCTTGGCGAACACCTCGACGATGCCGGTGGCCATGGTGCCCGAGCCGCAGACGCCGATGCTCGCGACCGTCCGGCCCGCGACCCGGGTGCCGGCCGCGGCGGCGGCCTCGGCGACCGCCTTCGAGGAGCCGGGCGCCTCGTAGGTGTAGAAGCCGCGGCCCGACTTGCGGCCGAGCAGGCCCGCCGAGGCGAGCTGGCCGAGGATCGGCGCCGGGGCGTGCAGCCGGTCCTTGGACTGCTCGTACATCGCCTCCAGCACGGTGCGGGCGGTGTCGATGCCGATCAGGTCGAGCAGGGCCAGCGGGCCCATCGGCAGGCCGCAGCCGAGCCGCATCGCGGCGTCGATGTCCTCGCGGGTGGCGTACCGCGACTCGAACATCGCGGCGGCCTGGTTGAGGTAGGCGAAGAGCAGGCCGTTGACGATGAAGCCGGCCCGGTCGCCGGCCGCGACCGGCTCCTTGCCCAGGTCACGGGCGAAGGCGGCGGCGTCCTCGGCGGCCTGCGGGGAGGTCAGCACGGTGCGCACCACCTCGACCAGCTTCATGGTGTGCACCGGGTTGAAGAAGTGCAGGCCGAGGACCCGCTCCGGGCGGGCGGTGGCGGCGGCGATCCGGGTCACCGACAGCGCGGTGGTACCGGTCGCGAGCACCGTCTCCGGCGGGCAGATCCGGTCCAGCTCGGCGAAGACCTCGCGCTTCAGCTCCAGCTGCTCGGGCAGCTCCTCGATCACCAGGTCGGCTCCGGCGGCGACGTCCAGCCGGTCGCCGACGGTGATCAGGGCGAGCAGTGCGGTGCGCTCCTCGGCGGTGAGCCGCTCGCGCTGCACCGCGTGCGCGGTGGCCTCCTCGATCCGGGCGAGGGCCCGGCCCGCCGCGTCGGCATCGGCCTCGATGCCGAGCACCCGGCGGCCGCTCTTCGCGACGGCCACGGCGACGCCGGCACCCATGGTGCCGAGGCCGACCACGGCGACGGTGGGGAAGGGACGCTCCATTGTCCTGACTCCTTGTCATGGGCCCGCGCAGCACTCGGGCGCGGCCGGCCGCTCGACGGCGAGCGGCGGCCGGGGCACGCCGGAGGAGGGTGTGGCGACGCGGGTGTGCGGGAAGACGGGGCGGCCCCGCGGAGCACGGACCGGTCCGCTCCGGCCGTGCCGCGGGTGTGCCGAGGTGCTCAGGCGCGCTGAGAGGAAGGACAGGCGGCGCTGAACTGCTGCAGGGAGAAGACGGCCGCGAGGGCCGGAGACACGCACCGGGGCGTCCGCGCGAATGCCGCGGCGCCGACCACGCCGGTGCGGCTCCCGAGGCCCGGCGCTGGTGCGTGCCGGTCACTGTAGCGGAGTTACCGCCCAGTAGGAAGAGTGCCGCGCGGGTCGGGGAGGAGCGGGGAACGCGCAGCGGCCCGCCGGGAGAACCCGGCGGGCCGCTGCGGTGAGGGGTGGCGTCAGTGCGCCATCACGGGGACGGCGTCCTCCGCGGCCGCGCCCTCGGCGGTCGCGTGGACGTCGGGACGGCCGGTGTTGATCAGGACGGCGGCGGCCGCGGCGGCGAGCACCAGGATGCCGAAGGACCACCAGATCGCGGTCGAGAAGCCGTGCACCATGCCCTGCAGCTGGAGCAGCTGCTGCGGCGCGCCGTCCTTGGCGTGCGAGGTCAGGTACGCGGTGGTGGCGCTGGCCGCGATGGTGTTCAGCAGCGCGGTGCCGATGGCGCCGCCGACCTGCTGGGAGGTGTTGACCATCGCCGAGGCGACACCGGCGTCGCGCGGCTCGACGCCGTGCGTGGCCAGGCTCATCGCCGGCATGAACGCGGTGCCCATGCCGAGGCCCATCAGGATCAGACCGGGCAGGATCAGCGCCGGGTAGGAGCTGTTCACGTCGATCTGGGTGAGGATCAGCATGCCCAGCGAGGCGACCAGGAAGCCGGGCACCATCAGGTAGCGCGGCGGGACGCGGGTCATCAGCCGGGCGCCGATCTGGGTGGAGCCGGTGATCATGCCCGCCACCATCGGCAGGAAGGCCAGGCCGCTGGTGACCGGGCTGTAGCCGAGGACCACCTGCAGGTAGTAGGTCAGGAAGAGGAACAGGCCGAACATGCCGATCACGGCGAGGCCGAGCGACAGGTAGACACCGCCGCGGTTGCGCTCGGTGACGACGCGCAGCGGCAGCAGCGGCGCGGAGACCTTGCTCTCCACCACGGCGAACGCGGCCAGCAGGACGGCGGCGGCGACGAACAGGCCGACGGTGATGCCGGCGCTCCAGCCGTCCGACTCGGCGCGGGTGAAGGCGTACACCAGGGAGACCAGGCCGGAGGTGACCAGCAGCACGCCGGGGATGTCCAGCTTGTTGCGGTTGCGGCTGCCGACGGGCTCGCGGATCACCATCACCGCGCCGAGGATCGCGACCACGGCGAACGGGATGTTGACGTAGAAGGTCCAGCGCCAGTTCAGGTACTCGGTGAGCAGGCCGCCGAGGATCAGGCCGATCGCACCGCCGCCACCGGCGATGGCGCCGTAGATGCCGAAGGCCTTGGCGCGCTCCTTGGCCTCGGTGAACATCACCGCGAGCAGCGAGAGCGCGGCCGGGGCGAGCAGGGCGCCGAAGACGCCCTGGAGGGCGCGGGCACCGAGCAGCATCGGGGTGTTGACGGCGGCGCCGCCGAGCGCGGAGGCCAGCGCGAAGCCGGTCAGACCGATGGTGAAGGTCCGCTTGCGGCCCCACAGGTCGGCGATCCGGCCACCGAACAGCAGCAGCCCGCCGAAGGCCAGCGCGTAGGCGGTGATCACCCACTGGCGGTTGCCGTCGGAGATGCCGAGGTCGTGCTGGGCGGAGGGCAGGGCGATGTTCACGACGGTCGCGTCGAGGACGACCATCAGCTGGGCCAGGCCGATGAAGGCGAGTGCCTTCCAGCGGCGCGGGTCGGCCTGGAGGCCGGATTCGGACATGGGGGTACCCACTAACGTGCGTTGCGTGCGGTCGGGTCGGTCAGTCGGCGCGCTTGAGGTCCTCGAAGGACGCGGCGCGGCCGGGAAGTGCGGAGGTCGCCGGTGCCCGCAGGCCGTCCAGGAAGACCTGCAGGTGGCGATGGACGAACTGGTCGAGGTCGAGGCATCCGGTGCCCGGGAGCGGGCGGGTGAGCTGGGTGACGCCGAGGAAGTAGTCGCCGACTCCGACGTCGGCGCGCAGCTTCCCGCTCGCGTGGGCGCGGGCGATGAGCTCGGCGGCGGCGGCCTTCAGCTGCAGCAGGGCCCGCTCCAGCTCGGGGTCGTCGTGGTCGATGTGGTCGGAGACCATCGGACAGAGCGCGCCGATGCGCTCGTCCGCGGCGGCGTGCGTGAACCGGGACAGGCCCTCGAAGGCGTCCGGCTCGGCGAGTCCGGCCTCCGCGTGCTCCAGCACCCTGGTCAGCACCGAGAGGGTGACGTGGTGCAGCAGCTCGCGCCGGTCGGAGAAGTTGCGGTAGAGCGTGGCGTTGCCGACCCCGGCCCGGCGGGCGATCTCGTCGAGCGGTGCCTCCGCGCCGTGCTCCACGATCGCCTCGCGGGCGGCGGTGATGATCCTCGCCCGGTTGCGTTCGGCGTCCGCACGGAGCCGCTGGCCCGCCGGCTTGGCGCTGACCGTGGTCATCGGACTCCCTTCCCTTCCGGGGACTCGTTCCCCGTTTGTGCGGACACCGGGTTAAACGGGGAGTCGGTCCCCGGAAATTCCCCGTCCGGTGTGACCTGCGGCACACCTGCCGGGTTGGCCGATTTCACCCTCCCGGGCAGCCCCCACCGCGGGGCGATCCCCCGCCCCGGCCGCTCCGGACGGCAGCATGGGCGCATGGGCAGCGCGCACACGAGGGACGAGACGGTGGAACGGGCCGAGCAGGCCGCCGCGGAACTCGCCGGGGCCGGGATCGACGCCGTCGCCCTCGGCTGGGTGGACAACGCCGGCATCACCAGGACCAAGGCGGTGCCGGTCGTCCGGCTGCCGCACGCCGTCCGGTACGGCATCGGCGCCTCCCCCTGCTTCGACTCCTTCCTCGCCGACGACTCCATGGCCCCCGGCGGCGGCCCCGTCGGCGACCTCCGCCTCGTCCCCGACCTCGACGCACTGGTGCCGCTCGCCGCCCAGCCCGGCTGGGCCTGGGCACCCGTCGACCGCCGCCGCCAGGACGGCGCGGCGCACCCCGGCTGCCAGCGCTGGTTCGCCCGCCGCACCGAACGGGCACTCGCCGCCCGCGGACTCGACGTGCGGGCCGGCTTCGAGATCGAATGGGTCGTCGACCGGGACGGCGCACCGGAGGGCGGCTCCGCCTACGGCATGGACCGGCTGGTCGAACGCTCCGACTACCTGCTCGACGTGCTCCGCGCCCTGGAGGCCCAGCAGCTCGCCGTGCTGCAGATCCACCCCGAGTACACACCCGGCCAGTTCGAGGTCTCCGTCGCCGCCGACACCCCCGTCCGCGCCGCCGACACCTCCCTGCTCGTCCGGCAGACCGTCCGCGCGGTCTCCACCCGGCACGGACTGCGCACCTCCTTCGCCCCCGTCGTCGCACCGGACGGCGTCGGCAACGGCTGCCACCTCCACCTCAGCCTCTGGCAGGACGGCCGCAACCTGCACGCCGGCGGCCCCGGCCCGTACGGCCTCACCGAGCAGGCCGCCGCCTTCCTCGCCGGAATCCTGGAGGAACTCCCCGCCCTCCTGGTGCTCGGCGCCCCGAGCCCGGCCAGCCACCTGCGGCTGGTGCCCGGCCGCTGGTCCGGCCCCTACCGCTGCTGGGGACTGGAGAACCGGGAGGCCGCCCTGCGACTGATCACCGGCTCCGCACCCGACCAGGCCAACGCCGAAGTGAAGTGCTTCGACGCGGCCGCCAACCCCTACCTCGCCCTCGGCGGCGCCCTCGCCGCCGGACTCGCCGGACTCGACGCCGGCCTGAAGCTGCCGCCCGAGGTGCCCGGCGACCCCGCCCGCGAACCCGGCGTCGAACGACTGCCGCACGGCCCCGCCGCCGCGCTCTCCGCCCTCCGCGCCTGCGCCCCGCTGCGCACCGCCCTGGGGGAGGAGCTCTACCACGCCGTGCTCGACGTCCGGGAGGCCGAGATCGCCCGCTACGGCGGGCTCGACGCACAGCACCTGGTCGCCGCCACCCGCTGGCGGTACTGACCGTGCTGGTCGACCACCACTGCCACAGCGTCGTCGCCGACGACCTCGACGAAGCCGCCCTCGGCGCCCTGATCACCGAGTCCGACCGGCCGCCCGCCCCCGGCACCTCCCCCTTCGACAGCGCGATCGGGCTCGCCGTCCGCCGCTGGTGCCCGCCACTGCTCGGACTGCCGGCCCTCGCCGAACCCGCCGACTACCTGGCGGCCCGCCGGGAGACCGGCGCCGCCGAGGCCACCGCCCGGATGCTCGCCGGCGCGGGTCTCGCCGACCTGCTGGTCGACACCGGCCTCACCGAAGCCGGCGGACGCCCGCTGCTGCCGCCCGCCGACCTCGCCGCACTCGCCGGAGCCCGGCTGCACGAAGTGGTGCGGCTGGAGGCGGTGGCCGCCGAGGTCCGGGCGCCCGCGGCGCAGTGGCCGGACGCCGTCGCCGAGGCACTGGCCGAAGCCTGCGCCGGGGCCGTGGCGGTGAAGTCGGTGCTCGCCTACCGCGCCGGCCTGGACATCCCGGGCGGGCCGCCCGCCCGCTCCGAGGTCGTCCGGGCCGCGGGGGCCCGGCCGCCCGGCCGGATCACCGACCCCGTCCTGCTGCGCCACCTGCTGTGGACGGCCGTCGGCCTCGCACTGCCGATCCAACTGCACACCGGTTTCGGCGACCCTGACCTGCGGCTGCACCGGGCCGACCCGGCCCTGCTGGTGGACTTCGTCCGCGCGGTCGAGCCGGACGGCGTCCCGCTCGTCCTGCTGCACGGCTACCCCTACCACCGGCAGGCCGCCTGGCTCGCCCAGGCCTACCCGCACGTGTACGCCGACGTCGGACTGACCCTCTCCTACACCGGACCGCGGGCCGCCGCCGTACTCGGCGAAGTGCTCGAACTGGCCCCCTTCGGCAAGGTCCTGGCCTCCACCGACGCCTACGGACTGCCCGAGCTGTACCCCGTCGGCGCGGCACAGTTCCGCCGGGCGCTCGCCACGGTCCTGGACGACTGGCACACCACCGGCGACTGCACCCCGGCGGACGTCCTGCGGATCACCGAGGCCCTGGGATCGACCAACGCCCGCCGCCTGTACGGAATCTGAAGCGACCCCAGGGGCGCGGGGAGGCCGGCCACCCAGGGGCACGGGGAGGTGCCCCCACGCGCCCCTACGGCTTCCGCTACCGGGCGGCTGGCGCCCCATGGGTGCACCCGGTGCCCGGCGTCAGCCGATCGCGCGGAAGTGGTCCCGCAGGCCCGCGCCGAAGTCGGTCGCGGTGCCGTCGTAGTTGCTGATCAGCGAGGGGCCGGAGCCGCAGTCCCAGGTGTTCCAGGTCCAGCCGAGGTAGCCGAGCTTCCGGGCGTCGAGCCAGGCCATCACCTGGTCGATGAAGCCGTGGCTGCAGGTGTTCTCGCCGATCTCCCCGGCGACCAGCGGGACCTCGGCCGCCACCGGGGCGAGGGTGGAGTCGAAGCAGGACGTGCTGGAGCAGGTGTTGAAGTTGTACACGTGCCAGGCCGCGGCGAGGTTGCCGGTCGGGTCGATCGGCTTGTGGGTGAGCCACTGGCCGAGGTCGTTGGAGTAGGCCAGGCCGCCGAGCATGATGACGTTCCTGGCGCCGGTCGCCCGGACGGTGTCCACCAGGGTCTGGAAGCCGCTGACCTGGTAGGGGATGCCGGGGCAGGCGCTGCCGCCGTCGCGCCAGCAGAGCCAGCCCTGGGCGGTCGAGGATTCCGAGCGGTCCGGGTAGGGCTCGTTGAACAGGTCGAAGACGACCTGGTCGGTGTCCTTGAAGGTGCCCGCGACGGAGCTCCAGAACGGCACCGCGTTGGCGCCGGGCATCGGCTTCTGGCAGGTGGCGTTGACGTCCGCGCAGCCGGAGGAGTTGCCGGTGTACTGGCCGCGGCTCCAGTGCATCTCGACGATCGGGGTGAGGCCGGCGTTGCGCAGTGCGTCCACCCAACCCTTGATCGCGGAGCGGTAGTTGGCGCCGGCGTACTCGGGCTTGACGTTGCCGGTGCCGATCCAGCAGTCCTCGTTGAGCGGGACGCGGACGGCGTTGGCGTGCCAGCTCTTGATCGCCGCGATGGCCGCGGCGTCGACCGGTCCGTCGAAGAAGCCGTAGCCCTGGACGCACATGAACTCGGTGCCCGAGCGGTTGACGCCGTGCAGGGTGACGGCCGTACCGGACTCGTTCACCAGGGAGGTGCCCGAGACGTGCAGGGCCGGGGCGCCGGTGCTGCCGGTGGGCGAGGAGGAACTGCTCGGCGAGGCCGAGCTGCTGGCGGAGGCGGAGGCGCTCGCGGAGGGCGAGGCCGATGCCGAGGCGCTGGCCGAGCCGGACGGGGTGGGGCCGGTGCCGGTGCAGGCGGTGCCGTTGACCGCGAACGAGGTCGGCGCCGCATTGCTGCCGCTGTAGGAGAAGTTGGCGCCCGCGGTCACCGACTGTCCGGC
>NZ_JBFBDW010000013.1:89581-173238 GCF_040683455.1 Kitasatospora sp. NPDC093679 | reverse complement strand
GCAAACACACTCTTTCCCCACCCGCCCCCCTTCCGATCGGTCCGCCCACCCGCCGAAGGCGGGTGGCGAACGGAGGGCCGAAGGCCCGTAGGGACCCGCTCCGCGTGTCCGCGGCCTGACCTTCGGTCAGGCCGGCCCGGCTTCGCCGGGCCTGGTCGGTCCGCTTCGCTCCCCTCCCGGGCCGCTCCGCTTCGCTCCGACGGCCCCGGTGGCTGAGCCCCGGTCAAGGGGCTGAGCTGCGCTTGTGGCTGGGGTGGCCGGGCCGGTCGATCACCGGCTTTTTCGCCATCCGGCGCTGCCCGATCCGCCACGCCGCGCCGGGCGGTCTCCCGAGTATGTATCAAATGTGGACTGTCAGGTGATCCCGCCGCAGCACCCCTCCCTATCCGGCCGAAAAACCAGCCGCCCGGCCCCGGAGAAAACCGGGTCCGGGCGGTATCAGAAATCCACCGTCAGCCCATCCCGTCAGAGGACGTATCCCCACCCGGCCGCCTGATAAATTCGCTTCGCGTCATTTCATCGCAGGCCGGATATTCCTACGTCGATCAGCGGGGAGCGGTCGCCCTTCGGCCGACTGAAGTCACTCCTGCTTTAGGCCTGCCCCTCGCCGTACCCGGTACCGCTCGACGCCCCACAGGACCAGATCCGCAACGCCCCCCAGCAAGAACGCTCCGACCACCACCCGCTGCCACAGCGGCCCGTCGGACAGCACCCAGGCCAAAGCACCCACCACAACAAACAACCGCCACCACAGCGACCGCGTCCACGCCCCGGACACCCCACACCCCCGCCAGACAGCCCATCACCAATACGACGAGGATGCAGACTACGCACCCCTGGCAAGGTCAGCCCGACGGTCCGCCGTTCAAGCCGGGAAGGGTCCGGCGGGGACGATCCAGTGCCGGGCGAGGAACCGACAGGGCGCCGCCCCGGCGCCCCTGCCAGAACTCTGCCATGTGCCGCGGAGCAGCGGCCGGGCTGCCGCCCAGGACCGGCGCGAGGGCGCCGCGCGACCGGCACCGCCGGGCGCCCAACAACAACGGCCCGCCGCAGGCGCAGAACCGCCGCCGTCCGACCCGTTCCCGCCCTACCGCACACACCACACCACCAGCACCACAGGAGAGGGACAGACAGAGGGGGTTGTCGGGGGCTCAGCGGCCCTTGACGGGTGTCCTGACCTGCGGAAAATCCAGGCCGGCCGAGGGGTGATGTGACGCCAGTCAGGACCGCATACGGCACTGTCTGCAGCACCCCAGTCGGACCTGCAGTCAGAACCGCTATGGACGGGTCGACTTTCCGGGAAAGTGGCTGCCCAACTTCCTTTCATGCGGCTTTTCGCGTAGTGTTTCTCTTGTCAGGCCGGGTGGCTCCCGGAAGGCAATCGAACCGACCGCACAATCCGGAGGAACTGAATGAACCCCAGCGCCCGCAAGGCCCAGGCACTCATCCTCAAGCGTCGCAGGATGAACGGCCTGGCCGCCTCCACCAAGCGCCGTCCGCGCTCGCTGGCCACGTACGCGCTGGCCACCGGGGCCGACCGCGAGACCGCCGGAGGCGTCGCCGATGCCCTGCGCAGCGTGGCGAAGCGTCTCAAGGTGGAGCCGGAGGTCAGGGAGGTGACCCGCCGAACCCTCGCGGGTGGCCGCGCCCCGGAGATGCGCCCGGTTTCCCGCTACTCCCGCGCCCAGGTCCGCCAGATTGCGGAGGCGTACCGGCCCCGAAAGGCCGAGTACAAGGAGATCCAGGCCGGGCTCCTGCGAATCACCGCCGCGTAGCGAATTCCCCGGCGGGGGCGGCAGAGACCGCCCCCGCCCAACCCCCAAGACATCACAGTTGACCGAAGGGAAAATCATGTCTGCTGGAATTCGCGCCGCCATCATTACTGACGCCGCCCCGATGGTAGCCGCCGCCCTGGAAAGCATCCCGGCCGCGCACACGTGGAACTTCCGAATCTCCTACGGGTGGAACGGCCTGATTGTGTCGGCGACCGACCGTCTGCCGCACGCGGCACGCGAGAACGGGCTCGATGCGTTCTTCGACGCTTTCGAGGCTGCCGGATGGACCGCGAAGACCGGCTATGACGAGTTCTTCGAGTTCCGTTCGGTGACGCTCGTTCACCCGTCCGTCGCGGCGGGGCGCATGGTGCCCGCACCGGCCATCTGACCGACGGGCCGCCGGGGTGCACAGGGTTGCGCTGTGCCCCCGGCGGGGGCCGCTGTGCGGCCGCGTAGCGGCTGCCGGAAGGCGCGCGCACGCCCGAAGCGAAGGGCCGCCAGGCCCTGGCGGGTGCGGCAGGGGGCCGCCAGGGCCCCGCAAGGGCGCAGCCCTCCGCCCCAATTGGTGTGCTGCGCCCAGGCCGGCCGTTGGGTGTGACGCCGCGCAGGAGGGCTTCCCGATTTGATTTTGTGCGCTGTTTCGTGTAGTATTTCTCTTGTCAGGCCGGGTGGCTCCCGGAGGCAATCGAACCCCGAACGAAGGAATCCGAAAGTGACCACTGCTGCTGAGCTCCCCGCCCCGATCTCCGTTCTCCCGGCCGGCCTCACCTTCCGGATGGTCGAGGTGCTCACCCACCCGAGCAGCTTCTACCCGGTGCACCCCGGCCGCTACGTGGTGGAGGGGGTCGGCCCCTGGGACGCCGCCAGCCCCGAGGTCTGCACCGACCTCAGCAACAAGGGGGTGTGGCTCTCCGACGGCGTGAACGAGGTCCTGGTGTGCCCGGGCTGCGGCCTGGACTGCACCTGACAGGGCGCCGGGGGCGGCTACCAGGCCGACCGCGGTTCTAAGGCAGGGCGACCGGGTGGCTCCCGGTCTGCGATCGAACCTCACAATCCGAGAGATGGGAACTAGTTCCATGGAGCACAGCAGCGAGTTCTTCCGCCCCGGCCGTACCTACGTTGCGGGTAGCCCTTTCACGGCCCCAGAGACGGCCGTGATCTTCCGGTGCGTCGCGGTGGCAGAGCACCCCGGAAAGAAGGAGCCCCGCGCATTGGGGTTCGCCGCCACGGTCTACCCGCTCCGCTGGGCATCTGTGGCGTTCGACGCAGGCAATTGGCAGGTGGGATGGATGGACATGGGCCCCACCGTCGAGGGTGAGGACGACCAGGAGCGGCCGGCCAACCCTGCCGAGCCGACCGGGGCAGCCGCCCAGAAAAAGGGCGAAGACGTCATTGCACGTGGCACCCTGGTGACCTACCGCGGCAGCCTTTCGAAGCTGCACGGCAAGTACCGGGCTGAGCAATGCGGTTGCCGCCGCTGCGCCGGCGTCATGGACGGCCCGCGTTACCTGCTGCGTGACAGGGTGACGGACGAAGTGGCGGTGCGCTGCGCCCGGCGGCGGTCGGTTTCGCCGGTGTTCTAGCAGCAGAGAGGGCGTGGGGCGGGCTTTGGAAAGCCCGCCCCACGCCGCAAATCATGCGCTGTTTCTGGTATTATTGCCCATGTCGGGCCGGGTGGCTCCCGGAAGGCAATCGAACCCGTTCACAACCCCGAGGAGAAGCAACATGTCCAGTCACGTGATCCTCGCCGTCCTGTCGTCCGGCACCCCGGACGCCGGGGGCGCCCCCGCCTATGAGGTCTGCCTGACGTGCGTCGAGGCTGCGCCCAGCACGGTGTGCCCGCTGGCGCCGCGCGCCGAACTGGTCGCAGCTCTCGCGGACGTCCGGGCCCGGCTGGACCGCCCGTACTACTACGACGGGCGCAGGCAGGACCAGGCGGAGGCCGTCCGGCTGACGGTCGCGGTGTGGCGCGTGGACGTCGCCGAGCTCCCGTGGTTCGCCGAGGACCCCATCGGCACGATCGTGTGGGAGGACGGCCTGCTGGAGGAGCTTGCCGCGCTCCGCGGCTGACCGGGCGGTCCTGGGGCCGGTCAGCCGGCCCCAGGACCGCGCTGTCCGCCCGGCACGACGGTCGCCCCTCCCCGCCGGTCCCGGAAGCACAGATGATGCCCGCAGGACGCCGCAGCCGGCCGCGCAAGCCGCCCCGGCGCAACGCCGAGCAGTCGTCGTATTCCGGGAATTCAGATGAGCACGCGGCCGCGCAATTCCTGACTGCGGAGGGCCGGGAATTCGGCGACACTGGCGCTGCGCCCAACTTCCGATCATGCGCTATTTCGTGTAGTATTTCTTTTGTCAGGCCGGGTGGCTCCCGGAAGGCAATCGGACCGCATTCCCGAACCACGGAGGATCGAACATGGCTCAGTCGCGCACCGCCCGCCGCCCCCTGTCCAAGAAGGCCCAGGCCGAGAAGGCCGCCAGGGCCGCCGAGCGGGAGCAGGCAACGGAGGCCTTGCACCAGCAGCTCACCGAGGCGGTGCTGCAGCTGGCGACGTCGGAGGGCTGGACCGCGATGCTGGACAAGCTGGCGCAGCGCGCGGGGACCGAGATCGGCCGGTACAGCTTCGCCAACATGATCACGATCATGATGCAGTGCCCGCAGGCGACCGCGGTGTGCAGCTTCAAGCAGTGGAAGGAGCGCGGCCGTCAGGTCCGCAAGGGCGAGAAGGCCATCCGGATCTGGGCGCCCATGACGGGCGTGCGCCGCGACGAGCGGACCGGCGAGCCCGTCACGAACGACCAGGGCGAGGAGAAGCGGTGGCTGCGGTTCAAGCTCGTTCCGGTGTTCGACATCTCCCAGACCGAGCCGCTGTGGCAGGAGGGCCCGGTGTTCACCATCACCCCCTCGGTGTTCGTTCCGAAGTTCGGCGGTGACGTGCAGGGCGAGGCCCCGGCGCAGATGTGGGAGGACCTCGCCGACCTGGTCGAGCGGCAGGGGTACCGGGTGGAGGTCGACGACACCGGCCGTTCGGACGGCTGGACTCACAAGGGATCGATGACGGTCCGGATCAGCGACCGGAGCCCGCAGGCGCACGCGGCCGTGACGCTGGCCCACGAGGTCGCCGGGCACATCGGGTGCGGGCACATGGAGGGCAGCCATGACGAGTACCGGCAGCACCGGGGTCGGATGGAGGTCGAGGCGGAGTCGGTGGCGTACATGGTGGCCGCGCGGTACGGCGTCGACGCCGAGGTGACGTCAGCTCCGTACATCGCCGGATGGGCGGGCAAGGACCCCAAGGAGGTCGAGCGGCTGCTGACCGCGACCGGCGAGACGGTCCGCAAGGCCTACCGCACGTTCCTGGAGAGCGTCGAGGGTACCGGCGGGGCGCAGCCCGTCCCGGCCGCCCAGGAGCAGGCGCTGGCAGCCGCGTAACACCGCGCCGGGGGCGGGCCGGACGGCCCGCCCCCGGCACCCCGAACCGACCGACCCACGACGGACCGACCAGGTGCCGCACGGTGCGCACCCAGACGGTGTCCGCCGCCCGCGGGTACCGGTCCCGCGGGCGGGCGGCCCTGTGGAACCGCCCTACTTCGCCCCGGCAGCCCCGGGGCCACCAGCGATCGAGGAGAGAACCCCATGAAGCGCACTCTGCAGCGGCAGGTCCTGGCGGCCGCCCGCTCGACCTGGAATCCCCGCAGCCGGCGGGTCGACAACGGCGCCGTGTCGGTGCTGCTCACCTTCCCCGCGGACACGCCCGCGGCGCCGGTGTGGAGCCCGGGCGCCGACTTCCGGGTGTGCCGGGAGGACAGGGCGTGGATCCGGGAGAGCCCGGCAGGCACCACCCTGGTCGTGACCGACCATCAGCAGCTGCGCACCGCCGGCCAGGGCCCGCCCGGCGGGCGCGAGGTGTGGACGGTGACCGTCCCGCCCGGGACGGATCACCTCGGGTTTCTGTCGGACAAGCCGCATCGGATCGGCGCGTTCGCCCGGACCACTCCCGGATCGGAGGTCCGGCGCGAACCCATGAGCGGGCATCCCAGCGCGGACGTGCTGCGCCACTGGGAGCGGTTCGAGGCGCAGTGGGGGTTCCGGCCGCGGCTGCACCTGGAGGACGGGTCCGTGCCCGCCGACGGTCGGCGGTGGCTGCTGCTGCCGTGCCTGCCGGCCGTCGAGGAGTTCCCCAGCGAGTGGGAGCTCATCGAGGCCGCCGCCCACGTGGCGCGGGCATTCGGGGCCCGGGCCCGGGTCTACCCGTACGACAGGGCCCGCCGGACGCTGGCGGACCCTGTCGGCGGTGCAGGGGACGTCAACACCGTGCGGCGGATCCTCGCCGCTGCAGCCGTGCGGCGGTGAGGCCTTCCGCGTCACAGCGCACGAGGTGGCCACCCCCCTTGAAGTCGTGCGCTATTTCATGTAATCTTTCATTTGTCAGGCCGGGTGGCTCCCGGAAGACAGTCGGACCGCACCCCACGGAAGGAACCCACGTGAACGACCTCACCGCGATCTTCGGAGCGCCGATCGACGTGTACACCCGCGCCCTGGCTCTCCGGGACGGTGTCCTGGTCGCCGTCCCGGAGGAGGCGCAGCGGAAGGCGAAGCTGAGCTACCCCGTCGCCGTGACGGCCGCTGTGCATGCCGAGTGCGTGTCCTGGGAGTCGGAGGACGCCGAAGCGCGCGGCGCGATGGAGGAGGGGCGGCTGGCCGAGCTGCTGTGGATGGCGCACAACGCGATCCTGCGCGCGGCCGGGGGCCGCCGGGTCGGGTTCGAGTTCGGCTACGTCCGGGCCGACGACCCGGAGGCCGAGAAGTCGGCCCGCCTGGTGGTCGCCTGCGGTCCGGACGACGACGGCGAGCCGGTGCTCACCGTGATGTTCCCGCACGAGGACTGACCGCCCATCGGGCCGGTCGGCGCCCGCCGACCGGCCCAGTCTGCCTGGCTCCCAAATCCGACGACGCCGAAGAGGTCCGCATGTCCGTCACCTTCCAGCCCGTATCCCTCGCCCCGCAGGACGAGGACCCCATGGTGAACATGGCCAACGGCAACGCCGCCGAGGTCTTGGTCCTGCTGGGCCTGGACGCGGCCGACCCGTGCGGGGAGGACGACGCCGCGAGCTTCCTGGGCCGCGTGCTGCTGGCCCGGGCGCTGCTGAGCAGCGACGGCGCCCGCGCCAAAAGCGAGCACGGCCGGTGGATCACGATGCCCCGCGAAGCGGGCTACCTCACCCGGCGGCTCGGCGAGCTCCAGGACCTCGCCGAGCACTGCGCCGCGGCTGGCCTGACCGTCTGCTGGGGCTGACCCGGTGGGCGCCCCGACCGGGCGCCCACGGCCGCCCCTCACCGCCCCGGCCAAAGCCGGGGCCACCACTGCCCCACCCCAGCCGGCCGGATGGCTCCCGGCCGCATCGAACCGCACACCCTTTTCGATCCGGAGGAACCCCCGTGAACACCGCACACCAGGACCCCGCCCCCGCCGCGGCCTCGGACATGCCGCGCAACGCCGAACGGCTCGCCGCCCGCGCCCAGGCCGGCGGATGGACCGTCACCCCCACCATCACCCCCCAGGCCGTCACCCTCCGGCTCACCGCCACCGTGCGCGCCGGCCGCGGCACCGGCCGGCTCGCCCTGGAGTGCACGTGGCGCGCCACCGGCCAGGGCCCGCTCCGCTGGGAAGGCGCCACCCTGCAGCGCGACGGCCAGAAGGCCCGCACCCAGTTCGGGTGGCCCGAGGTCGCCCCGCTGCTCGCCAACCTGGCACCGGCCATGGTCGACCCCGCCGCCGAGGCGTCCGGCACCACCCGGCACGGGCGCAGCGCCCAGGAGTGGCGGGAGGACCTCGCCGCGCAGGCCAAGACCGCGCGCGAGGCAAAGGAGCGGGCGCAGGTCGCCCGCGGTCGGGTGCGGCAGGTCCGTTACCCGCAGGGGCCCGGCGGGCCCGTGAACGGGTGGGCCGACGCGGCGGACCGCGCAGCGCTGCCGATCTACAGCGGGTTGGAGCGGCGGGAGTACCGCGTCTCTCTGCTGCCCCACCGGGTGGGGGCGGACGCGGACGCCCGCCGGCTGTTCGACGTCGCCGAGCGCGCCCGGGTGCTGGCCGAGGCCTGTGTGAAGGACGCGGCCGCGGTCGAGGCCGTCCTGCTGGCCCACGAGGCCGAGGAGGTGTGCGCGCCGCTGGTTGCCGAGGAGGCGGCCGTCATGGTGGCCGAGGAGGCCGCGTGGCGGGCGGCGAACCCGGATGGCGGGCCGGCCAGGTTCGCCCGCGAGGTGATCGGTACGTTCGGCGGCGCCGACGGCCCGTTCGCCGAGTGGTGGGAGGAGAACGCCGAACCGGGCATGACGTACTACCAGGGGTGGGACGCGCGGGATCCGCACCGTATGCCGCGGGCGGAGCTCAACCTGTCGCTGCGCCTGGACGCCGAGGTGAACAGGGCGCTGTTCGCGCTCGGTTCGGCTGCCGCCGCCGTGGCACGGGCCCGGGGCGGTGAGGAGGGCGAGGCGCGCGCCGTCCGGCTCGCCGCCGAGGCGCAGCGGGGTGCGGCCCTGTATGCGCCGGGTGCGCGGCGTGGCCGGGGCGAGGGCGGTAAGGCCGCTCTGGCGGTGTGGTCGCTGCTGGAGTGCGGCCGGTGGGGGATGTCCCTGGACATGGCCGAGAACGTGCGGGCCGTCGAGATGTGGACGAAGACGGCGGCCCGGAGGGAGGCCTGGGAGGTCCGTCGGCTGTTCCTGGCCCGCCACTGCCTGGACGTGCGGGAGGACGCCCGCAGGGAGGTCCGGGAGCAGCTGGCGGAGGCCGAGCGGGAGCGGGGTCGCGTCGCCCGCGGGGTGTTCGACCAGGCCCAGGCGGCCGGGGCGTCGGAGGCGGAGGCGCGGGAGGTCATGTGGGACGTGCGGGCCCGGTTGGATGCCGAGGCCGCCGGCCGTGCCGCGGACGGTCGGGAGCGGTTCGGTCGTGGTGGGGCGGTGTGGGTTGAGCCCGAGCCGCACGGCGGCGGCCGGTACGTGGGCACGGTGGCGTGCTACTTGGGCCGGGGGCTGTTCCGGGTGCGCCGGGAGGCGGCCGGGTGGGAGGCCTTCGAGGACGTGCCCTCCGGCCGGATGGCGCCGGCGTCGCCGAAGGAGGCGGTCGAGGACCGGGCCCGGCAGCTGCGCGCGAAGGAGCGGGAGGAGCAGGAGCGGGCGGTCGAGCTGCAGCGCCGGGCCGAGGAGCAGGAGCGCCAGGCCGAGGCCGAGCGGGTGCGGGCGGCCGAGCACCGGCATCTGTGCGAGCGGAAGGCGGCCCGGGCGACGACGCGGCGCGGAATGCAGGCGCCGACCGCGCCGGGCAAGGTGTGGGCGCCGGTCCACCGGGTGCCCGATTCGGTGGAGGAGCTGTGGATCTTGGCGGCCGAGTACGGGTGGGCGATGGACCGGGAGACGCTGTTCGAGGGGCGGACCATTGTGGTGCGCATCGTGGGCACGACGAGTCGGGGCCGGTGGGCGTTCCGGCTGGTGTGGCGGGCCGGCGGTGGCCGGTACGCCGTGGAGAAGAGCCAGTCGGATGCGCTGTGGGCCGACCGGCGCCAGGGGCCGCGCGGCGGAAAGGTCCGGCCGACGGTGGGCGACGTCCGCGACGTCATCGTGCGGTCCGGCGAGACCCTGGAGGGCGCGGCCGCGCCGCTGGGCCAGCTGGTCACCGCGGCCGATGTCCTGCGCAAGCCGGACGGGCCGGGTCGGCCGGTGACCGGCTGAGCCTGGCTGCCGGGGGCGGCCGGGCGTTGTCCTGGCCGCCCCGGGTGCACCCTCATTGAATTCATGCGCTATTTCTTGTAAACTTTCCCTATTGGTCGGGTGGCTCCCGGCCGAGGTCGAACCGTTCACCAGGAAGGACCCCGCATGTCCGACGAGCAGCCCAGCAGGTCCAGCTACACCGGCCAGTTCCACGCCACCGTGTCCGCGGTCGCCCGCCTGCTGGAACTCACCGCCCCCGGCACCGGTCGGCGCCTGACGGCCGCGGCCGAGGCCGTTCCCGCGCCATGGCCCCAGGGAACCTCCCCCCTCCCGTCCACCGGCCCCGGCCGGGTCCTGGCCCTGTGGCGGGATCTGCCCGAGTGCGGCCACAGCACCCCGGCGAAGCGAGCCACGGACCGCACGGGCCGGCTCTGCCCGTGCCTGCGCCCGCTGATCGCCCGGCTCATCCGGGCCACCTGGTGGGCGAGCAACGGCGACTGGGCCGCCGCCGACCGCGAGCTGCAGCGCGCGAGCACCGAGACGCGCGAGCGCCTCCCCCAGCTCTGACACCAGGCGGGACGGGCCGGTCGACGCCGGGCCCGTCCCGCCCCCACCGCACACCCGCCAGGAGGAACCCACCGTGAAGAGCACCACGACCGCCGGCCCGCTGCGCCCGGCACCGGTCGGCACCGCCGACCCGGCCGCGATGACCGACGAGCAGATCGGCGCCGAAATCGACGCCCTGACAGCCCACCAGCAAGACGTCCAGGCCCACCCCGGCGCATGGGACCAGCTGCGCACCGAGATCGTTCCGCGCCGCACAGCCCTGGCAGCCGAGCGCCGTCGGCGAAAGCTGGCCCGCAGGGACCGCGAACGGGCGCAGCGGGAAGCGGCGGCACTGGCCGGCCGGCGGGCGCGGACCGCGGTCGGTGCGCGGCGGCCGGACGGCCGGTACCCGGTATCGGTGGACGGTCTAGAGCGCGGTGTCGTGTGGCGCAGCGGCCGTTCCTGGTGGCGGGAGGTCGACGGCCAGGCGCAGCCCGATGGGCACGGCACCCGGCGGGAGGCCGCCGACGCGGTCGTCCAGACGGCGGATGTCCGGGCGGAGCGGGAACGGGAGGAGGAGCGGCGCGCGCAGCCGCCGGCCGGGTGGGTGGCGGGCGGCGACTGGCGGGCGCTGGAGCGCCTGGACGTGCTGCGCCTGCCGGGCGGGCGCAGCGGGGCGGCGTGGGGGCCGGTGTGGCGGGTGACGGGACGGGAGGAGCACCGGGGCGGGCGGGTGTCGTTCCGGATGGAGCCGGTCGGCTCGGATGATCTCGGTGTGGTGCTGTTCGGGGAGGATCTGGCGCGGTTCGTCCGCCCGGCCGCCGAGACGCTGGCAGGCCTGCCGGGGACGCCGTTCCGGCTGCTGTTCCCGGCCGAGCACACGGCGCGCCGGCTGCTGGACGTCTCCGACGAGCTGGCTTGCCTGCGGCGGCGGCCGGGGTGTGCGGCGGCCGAGCGCGCGCTCGTCCTGCTGGCCGGGGTGGAGGACGGGAGCAGCCGTGAGCCGGCCGCCGACATGCGGCGTATCGCCGATCTGGCCGGGGAGCTGGGCCGGATCGTGGCCGTTCCCGAGACGCGGGACTGGCGGCACTGGGCCCACGACCGCCGCCTGGCCGAGCACGCCCAGGCGTTCGCGGCCCGGGCGGCCGAGCGGTTCGAGGCGGGCGGCGGCGCCCTGACGGAGGAGTACCGGGCTCAGCTGCGGGGCTAAGGACGCTTCTACCGTCACCCGGCGGACGGGCTGGCGGTCTCCGGCACCGACAGGTTGTTGGCGGCCAGGTAGACACTGTCGGACGCCGGATCGAACCAGAACGTCGCGGAAGACGCCCGGGCCAGCTCACGGTCGAGCTCCAAGCTGTGCTGCCAGACGGCGCCGTTCGGCAGGAAGGCGGCGAGTCCCGAGGAGGTCCCGGGAAGCACCATGTCTTGGGCCTGCCGATCCTTGAGCAGACCGGCCACCGTCCCCGGCTGGAGCCGCATCACCGCATCGATGAAGTAGTCGGACGGTCCGGGCACCCGGCCTCCCGAGTTGTCGTGCGGGTCGAACTGCCAGTGCGCCTCAACGATCCGGCCCAACTTCGGCAGGCGCGCGGTCAGCTCAGTTGTGCTGGTGCGGATTTCGAGCTTGGTCGGCGCAGCGGCCGAGGGCGGCTCGGCCGCACTGCCGCACGCGGTCAGCGGCGCCGTCAACAGCGCGGCCGCCAGCAGGCCGTTCCGTACCCTCATCCGAACTCCC
Source organism: Kitasatospora sp. NPDC093679 (assembly GCF_040683455.1). Classification (NCBI taxonomy): domain Bacteria; kingdom Bacillati; phylum Actinomycetota; class Actinomycetes; order Kitasatosporales; family Streptomycetaceae; genus Kitasatospora; species Kitasatospora sp. NPDC093679. The sequence goes on along the minus strand of NZ_JBFBDW010000013.1, from coordinate 161,480 downwards.
CCGATCGCGAACGGGACCAGCGCGATCTGCCAGGTCCGCTCATGATCTTAAGGGCCGGAAGTCTCCCCACACTTCCATTCGTGCGCCTTTTCTGGTAGTCTTTTTCTTGTCAGGCCGGGTGGCTCCCGGACGGCAACCGAACCGATCACGACCGGAAGGCACGTCGATGATGTCCAGCACCGAGAACAGGCAGGCCCTGCCCGCACCGCTCGCCGCGCACCTCGCCCCGACCGCCCGCAACATCGCCAGCGCCGCCATGGCGGTCGCGAAGCTGGCCTCGAGCGGCTGGCAGCCGCTGTGCGGCTACCCCGGCGCGGACACCCACTGGCACGTCAGGTGCCTGGTGTGCGGCCAGTGGGACGGGCTGAAGTTCTACTCCCACCTGCGCCGCGGCAAGCCCGCCTTCCGCCACCCGGGGTGCCTGCCCGAGGCGCAGCGCACGGCCAAGCTGGCGGAGATCACCGCGGCGCTCAGCACGGCGTGCCCGTGCCCGGCCGCCCACCCGGTCACCGCCGAGGACGCCGCCGAGGCGATCCGCGAGGTCTCCCGGGCCCGTGACGAGGGCGACGAGGACGCGCTGTCCGCCCAGCTGGCCCGCCTGCTCGGGCGGTGCCCGGCCGCCGCGGCCCGCGCCGAGGCCGTCCAGGCGGCCGCCAGCGCCTGACACCCGGCCGGGGCGGGCGGACCGCCGCCCGCCCCGGCCCGGCATTCACGACGTCCCGCGCCCGCCGGGCGCCGCCCAGCCGTCATCCCTTGTCGCTCAGGAGCGATTCCGTGGACACCCCGCTTTCCCTTCCCGGCATGCCCGCCGGAGCGCCGCCCCGGCCCCGCTTGACGCAGAACAGCGATCTCGCCAGGCACGGCATCTTCAACTGGACCCTCCCGGCATGGGCCGGGCGGCTCCCGGACGGCCGCACCTACAACACGTGCCCGGAGGCCGACATCTGCGCCCGCCTCTGCTACGCCTACGCGCCCGGCAGCTCCTACAAGCGCTTCCCCAACGTCGCCGCCGCCCACCTGCGCAACCTCATGATGGTGCTGGACACCCCGCGCGAGTGGGAGCAGCAGATGAAGCACGAGCTGCGCCACCGCCGCTACGTCGGCGCGTGGGTGCGCATCCACGACTCCGGCGACTTCTTCTCCGACGAGTACACCGAGGCGTGGCTGCGCATCGCCCGGTCGGCCCCGGCGACGCGGTTCTACTGCTACACGAAGGCCATCGCCCGGTTCCACCGGATCGTGGTGCCCAACAAGCCGGCCAACTTCCTGTGGTGCCCGAGTCTCGGCGGCCGCGAGGACCACCTGATCGACCTCACCCAGCGGCACGCCGACGTCTTCCCGACCGTCGAGGCGCTGGAGGCGGCCGGCTACAGCGACCAGAGCGAATCCGACCTGCTGGCCGTACTGGGCGACCCGCTGGTGGGCATCCCGGCCAACGGCATGGCGACGCTGCGCAAGCGGCAGGGCCCGCACAGCTTCGGCGAGTTGCAGCGCAAGCGTCGGGCCCAGCTCACCGCCAAACGGGCCCGCGCGGCGCAGCGGGCGACCGCCGCCTGAGGCCGGAGCCCGCGCCGGCCCCGGATCGGCAGCACGCCGCCCCAAATCGTGCGCTTTCTCATGCCATCTTTCACCGGGCCGACCGGTCAGGTTGCGCACCACCGCGCTCTCCGCCGCGCTCAAGCGGCGGAGAGCGCAGCCCATCACAACACCGAGGAGCATCACGTGGAGCACCACGTTCCCGCCGCCTGGCAGGCCCTGCACGAGCGGTTCGACGCGCTCGGCCGCGCGGTCGCCGCAGCGCTCAACGCCGAGCCGAGCGAGGAGGGGCCCGGCTGGCGGCACGAGGCCGCCGTGAACGCCTACGGGTCGGTGATGCTGTCCCACCCGGCGGGATGGCGCGTCCAGATCGGACACCACCGGACCACCGGGCACGCCCGGAGCCGGCTGACCATCACCGGCTGCACCCCCTCAGGGTGGCCGGGCAACAGCAACCACGAAATCACCGTCGCCGACACACGCCCGCCCGCGGCCATCGCCCGCGAGATCCAGCGCCGCCTACTGCCCGACTACCGGCCCACCATGCGCCAGGCCCTCGCCGACATCGAGCAGGAACAGCGCTACGCCCAGCGCCGCGCGGCCACCATGGACCAGCTGCAGGAAGCCCTGCCCGCCCTGCACCCCTACGACTGGGATCCGGCCCGCGGTTCGTTCTACGCCACCGACCGGGAATGCCGCCCCCTCGCCCACGCCAGCGGGACCGTCATGGTCCGCCACAGCGGCGAGAGGGTGGATCTCAAGCTCACCGACGTGCCGGCCGAACTGGCCGCGTGGATCCTGGCCCGGCTCAACGCCGCGCCACCCGTGCTGACCGGCCGGGTCATGCCGCGCGAAGTCGGCCAGGCCCGCGCCGAACTTCCCGCGCCGAGCCAGGTCGTCCCCGGCGAAGTCGTCAGCGCGGCCGCGGAACTGCCTGCCGCCGGCACGGCCCCCGCCCCCGTCCCACACCTGCTCGCCGCCGAGGCGCAGCGCAGGTGACACCCCCGATCCCGCCGGCCGGGGCACACAGCCCCGGCCGGCCGATACGAGAGGAACACAAGACCGTGGACACGATCACCGAGCCACTCCCCTACCGGAATGCGACCGCCGCCGTCACCTTCCCCGCCTCTTTGGACCAACGCGCCCAGGCCACCGCGCAGACCACCGTCGCCGTCTTCTACCGCGTGCCCCTACAGGTGGTATTCCGGCACGTACTCGACGGTGCCAGCCGCTGGAGTCACGAGGCCGATTGGGTCACGCCGCACTCGACCGGCTACCGGACGAAGCAGCAGGCCACCGCCCGGCTGCTGCCCCTGGTCGATGTGCTGCTCAACCGTCCCGAGCTGCAGCCGCGGCTGCAGGAGCTGCACGCCGAGGCGCTCCGCCTGCAGGCCGCGCACACCTGGCGGCGCCTCAGCCGGGCCCGCGGCCAAGTGGCCGAGGCAGCACGGGAGGCGCGTGCCGTGGAGGCCGAGTTCCGGGCGTTCGAGGTTCCCGAGGCGGAGGCCGCCGCTCTGATCGCCGCCGAAGACGCGGAGTTCCGCCGGTGGTTCGGCTTCCCCGCGCCCCGCCGCGGCGCCCGGTAGGCGTGCCCACCCCTTGAAAAAGTGCACTGTTTCTTGTATTGTTTTCTTTGTTAGGTCGGGTGGCTCCCGGCAGGCAGTCGAACCGTCCACTCCACCGGAAGGACCCTCCATGCCCAAGTTGACGAAGGACCAGGCCAAGCTGCACCGCAAGGCGGCCGCCCTGGTCGACCAGGAGCGGCCCCTGACCGAGGAGGAGAAGGAGTTCGTCCTCGACCACTGGCAGGAGTCCGCAAGCGCGGGGAGCGGCGCGCTCGACGGCGCCTACTTCACCCCGGCCGAGCTCGCCCGGGACCTCGCCATCGAGGTCAGCGGCGATCGGATCGTCGACTTGTGCGCCGGCATCGGCCGGCTGGCGTTCAGCTGCCGGGACCTGCTGCGCGGCTGGAACGGCCAGGGCCCCCGAGAGCTGGTGTGCGTGGAGCGCAACCCGGAGTACGTCCGGGTCGGCCGCAAGGTGCTGCCCGAGGCGATATGGATCGTCGGCGACGTCCTGGACCTGCCGGGCGACATCGGACAGTTCGACACCGCGATCGGCAACCCGCCTTTCGGCAGCATCAAGCGCAGCCGCAACGCGCCCGGCTACCAGGGCCGCCGGTTCGAGTACCACGTCATCGCCGCCGCCTCCCGGATCGCTCAGTGGGGCGTGTTCATCGTCCCCCAGCTGAGCGCACCCTTCCGCTACAGCGGCCGCCCTCACTTCACCGAGGAGCGGGACAGCGAGTGCCTGCGCTTCGAGCAGGCGACCGGCATCCGCATGGGCCCGAACTGCGGTATCGACACGGCGATCTACCAGGACGAATGGCGCTGGGCGTCCCCGGCGACCGAGATCGTCGTGTGCGACTTCACCGAGCTGTCGGCCGCACCCTCGCAGCCCTCCCCGCCCCGCCCCGCCGCGGCCACCGCAGCGGCCACCGGCGGCGACGCCGAGCTCTGCCTGTTCTGACCGCCGGCGGGGGCGCCGGCCAGGCACCCCCACCCGGCCCACCCGCCGCGGCCGCACCCGCGCCGCCCCGAGAAGGGAAACCCCGTGCACAACCTGAAGTTCGACCCGTCGACCCCCGAGGGCGCCGAGATCGTCGACCTGTTCAACGGCATCAAGGAGCACATCGAGGACGACAGCGGCGGCTGGAACGGCGGCGACGTCGTCGACGCCCTCACCCAGTGGTTCGCCGACCTCGGCATCGACGTGGACGCCGACACCATCACCACCGACGTCGCCCCCGCCGTCACCGACTGATCCCGCCCGAGCGGCGACACGGCAGCCGGCCGCATCCGATCACCACACGCACACACCAAGGAGAGTTCCCGTGGGCGTCCTGAAGACCCCGAACGGCAACATCGTGGGATACCGCCTCAACGGCCGGGACCACCCGATCACCATGGCCAACGCGCAGCGCGCCGTCCAGGTCATCAACTGCTGGCGCCGACGCGGCGGCCCCACGGTCAGCAACTTCACCGCCTTCGAGCTGGAGAGGTTCAGCGACGAGACCGGCCTCGACCTGTTCGGCCGGGAGATCCGCCTGATCGCGCGGGGCATCTACTTCTACGTCACCGGCCGGGCGGATGCCGTGCGGGCCGCCCGGACCATCACGGCCGACCAGGCACCGCGCCCGCTCGTGAAGCGGCCCGGCGCCCGGGCCTACGAGGCCCTGAGGGGCGCACAAAAGCACTACGAGGCCACCCGCGGCATCGAGGAGGAGGCCGCCCTCACCATCCGGCGCGCCCGAACCGACCTGGCCCGGGCCGCCGGCCCGCTGGGGCAGGACGAGGCGCAGCGCATCCTGGCGAAGGCCGTGTCGCATGCCGAAGCGGCCATCCAGGCGGCCAGGGCCGTGAAGGCCGAATTCCTCGCCGCGTGCGACACCTACGACCGCGGCTGCGAGGCCGCCCGCACCCTCAAGGTCGGCGAGGTGGCCCGTTCGGCGGAGAGCGTGGCCTACAGCGCCGCGCGCGTGCGCGAACTCGCCGAGGCCGCCCGGGCCGCGCTGTATGCGGCGCAGCGGGCCCAGGGGAAGCTGCGAAGCGAGGCGGAGCGACGGAGCGGGAGGCCGGGCCGGCCGCGGTTCTCCGATCCTCTGGGGGGCTGATCGCCGCGCAGGGCGGATCTCCACCCTTCCAATCGTGCGCTTTTCCTGGTATTCTTTCTTATGCCAGGCCGGGTGGCTCCCGGCAGGCGATCGAACCTTTCCGATCCGAGAGGAACTCCGATGACCCTGATGCTCGCTGTGCGCACGGATGCGGCTGCGCAGTCCCCCGAGTCCGAGTCCTGGCTTTACGGGAGCCAGCAGTTCGCCGCCGGGAGCCTCGCGAAGAACTTCGGCCCCGCGGGGTGCCACGGGGTGTACGCCTGCACGCCGGACGGCACGATCATCGGTCGCCTGCTGTGGGACCAGGAGGGCGGCGAGGTGTGGTGGATCGGCGTCGCGGCAAAGTTCCGCCGCCGGGGAATCGCCACCGCGCTGTGGCGCCTCGCCGAGCACAAGGCCGCCACCGCCCGGTGGACCGCACCGCGGCACAGCGAGGTCCTGCTCCCCGACGGCGAGGCGTGGATCGCCTCCCTGTAGGCAATCGGCACGGCGGCCCGCCCAGCGGCGGGCCGCCGACCCGGCGCCTGACCCGACCGATCAGAACGACCGCCCCTGCCACCATCACCGCCGACACCCGAGAAGGTCCCTGCAGGCGCTCACCCGCGACCGCGGGCCGCCCGAGCGCCCCGGTCCGACGGCGATCCCGCCCCGGACTGACGCCCTGGCCGACCCTCAGAAAGTGAGATCACGATGCACACCAATCCCAGCTGGCCGGCCGGCGCCGACGAAGGCGGATCGGGAAACCCGCGGGCCGTCCGCAGCCAACTGGCCATCCTGGAATCGCTCCTCCCGCTCGCCGCTGACCGGGCCGTCGAGGTGTTCGGCTACCAGCCGGCCACGGTGGCCGCGGCAGACCCCGACGGACGGCCGACGGAATTCGCCCTGCCGGGAGGCCGGTCCCTCCAGGTCCGCGCCCTGACCCGGCCCACGCGGGCACTACTGGTCGAGCCCGGCCGCTGCGAGGCGGCCGCAGTGCTCGCCGAGGCCGCCGACCGGACCGCGCACGGCGCAGCGGGGCACTACGCGAGCCTTTCCGATGTGCAGGCCGCTATCGCCCGGCACCCGTGCACGACCGTGCCGCCTCCGAGCGGCCCGGCGGGCGACCCATCCGTTCTGGTGCTGCGCCGCGCGAGGGCTCGGTACGCGCCCGCGCCGTGGAGTGTGCACCTCCCCGGAAGGATCCCGGTCGTGCTGGCTGCGGGGTGCGCTACGAAGGCCCGCGCCCGCATCGTGGCCGGCTGGCTGGAGTCCACGGGGCTGGACTTCGCGGATCGCCGGATGCTGGAGCCTGCCTGCGATGCCCTCATGGAGCTGTACCACGAGTGGAACGCGTGCGTCCTGGCCGCCCTCCGGGGCGAGGGCCCCTGGCCGGAGAACACTCCGCACCGGTTCAGCGGGATCCTGTCCGCGCTGGCGGCCGTCGCCGACACGTTGAGGGGTGGCGGAGCCTCCCCCACGCTTTAAATCGTGCGGCTTTTCTGGTATTGTTTTCTCTGTCGGGGCGAGTGGCCCTCCCCCGGCCGATCGAACCTGCACACACCGAAAGGGGCACACCCGTGACCGCGATCACCGCCGTGACGACGTTCATCCTGACCGAAGCCACCGACACCGACCTCCAGCGGCTCGACACCGCCATGCGCGACCGGCGCAAGGCGCTCGCGGAAATCCGCGCCGCCGCCGTGGTGGTCGGAGCGGCCGCCACCACCCGCAACCTCTCCCCGAAGTACATGAACGGCCTCTCCGGGACCGTCGAGTCCATCCAGGGCAAGGTCGCCTACCTCAAGCTGGACGAGCACTCCACCGAGGAGCTGCGCGCCCAGTACTCGCGGCGCTTCCCCGTCCCGGACGGCGTCAAGACCTACAGCCTGCCCGCCGGGATCCCCCTGACCTGCCTGACCGTCACCGCCAGCTGATCAGCCCGCACGAACGGGGCCGCCGCGGCGCGCGGCGGCCCCTCGACACCAGGAGGAGAGACCATGCGAGGGGACTGGGCGGCCGAGTTGACCATGGCCGCGGAGCAGTCGAGGTCCTGGCAGTCCCGGGCCAGCGCCGCGCAGGACGCGGCCTACCGGCTGGCCCTGACGATTGCGCAGACCGGAGAGCCGGAAGCCGGGTGGGGAAGTGTGCAGAGCGCGCAGGAGGCGCACCGGGACCAGTTCCGCCGGTGCGAGCTGGCGGCCGCACGCTGGCGGGAAGCCGAGGCTGCATACGTACGGGCCCTGTCCGAGCCCGACGATGAGCGCTCCCGGCGGCTGGCCGCTCTCGCCGCCAGTCACCAGCACGCCGCGCAGCAGCTGACCGACGCCCTGGAGGTGACGTGATGCCGGTGTTCACCGCCGTCGTGTTCGACGGCATCGACTGGGACGGTGACGCGGCGCTGCACCGGTTCGTGATCGAGGCGCCCGACGAGGAGGCGGCGCGGCTCGTGGTGTACGCGCTCCAGGACTGCGAGGAGGTGAAGTCCTCCGTCGTGGAGGAGGAGTGGCAGATCTACGCCCTGGTGCCCGCCGAGCCGTGCGGCCCCGAGACGTACGACCGGCTCCGGGTCACCGGGCCGGGGACGTGGGAGTGGGCCGACCAGCCCGCACCGTAACCGGCTGCGGTCGGGCGGCGGGCACCCCGCTGCCCGGGCCGGTCGCCAACCGGCCGGTTCACCGCCGGGACGCCGGCGGCCCGCCGCGCGCGACCCCGGCATCCGGCCGGCGTCGGCACCCCGAGAAGGAGGAGTCATGCTCTCGCCCGCGCTGCTCACGAAGTTTCTGCGCACCGCCCGCTTCCTGCCCTACCGACGCGACAGGCCCGGCACCTTGCCCGCGCTGTCCGTGGCCGGCGCCCTGGTGTTCACCTACGTCGACGCCGACGGGCATCTGTGTGTCAGCATCGACCTCGACACGGCGCATCCGGCGCTGGTAGAGGGCCCGCGCACGCGCGCCACCGTCCCGCTGCGCATCACCGTGCAGGGCACCACCGTCTTCTACGAGCCGTCCGCCCGCTCGGGCCGCTGCGCATGGGCGGTGCAGGATGCCGGCCTGACCCTCTACGCCGACGACGCGCTCACGGCGCAGCGCGATGCGGCCAGGCGCCGGCGGCCCCTGCTGCGTCGCCGGCCTGGTGCGCGGCGCTGGGAGATGGTCGCCGACCACCGCCCGCAGTCCGGCACCGCCGGCCAGGAGGTACGGTCGCTGCCCGGCTAGTCCGCAGGCCTGGAAGGCGCCACACCACTTGCAATCGTGCGCCATTTCTTGTATTATTCTTCTTGTCGGGGATGGCTTGCCCCGGCAGTCGAACCGCACGTCTCACCCTGGAGAGGGGATCGCCATGGCCGTCACCACGACGAAGGCCGCCGTCCAGCGCACCACGGACGGGCTGCTGCTGCCCAACATCGGCCGCCTGGAGTACGTCCATCCGGACATGCTGGTGGTGGACGAGTACAACGTCCGCGAGGAGGAAGTGGTCCCTAGCCCGGGGCTGATCGCCTCGGTGCGAGAGAAGGGAGTCGAGGACGCCTTGATCGGGCGCCCCCTGCCGGACGGCAAGATCGGCGTCCTCGCCGGACAGCTCCGAATGCTCTCCGCCCAGGCCGTCACGGCCGAGCTGGTCGAGGCGGGACGCAAGCGGGACGTCCGCGCTGTCCCGGTCATGGTCCGTGACGACCTGGCGGATGCCGACAACGACACCATCGCCGAGGCCCTCGCCCTGTCCCTCGCGGAGAACCAGCTCCGCCAGCAGATGACCACGGCCGACGTGGTGAAGGCCACTCAGCAGATCGCCCTCCTGCCGCTGTCGAAGACCAAGAAGCGCCGGATCGCCCGCGCCGCCGGACTCACCGACGCCGACCTGGCCGCCGCCCCGAAGGTCGCCGCCATGGGCAAGGAGGTCCGGGACGAGGCCGTCTCCTACGACTTCGACTTCCAGCAGCTCGCCGACCTCGCCGAGGTGGAGGACGTGCCGGGCGCAGCGGATGCGCTCGCCGAGGCCCGCGAGGAGGACCGCCGCGGGCGCACCAAGGACCACGGCAACTGGAAGCACACGCTCGCCAGCCTTCAGGCGGAGAAGCAGACCATCGCCGAGGCGGCGGTTCTGCGCGCGCGGCTGACCGGCGAGGGCTACACCGAGGTCCCGAATTACTGGTACTACCTCCAGCCCGGCGACAAGCACCGCAAGGTCGCCGAGCTGCGGGACGACCAGGGCGAGCACCTCGACCAGGAGCAGCACAACGCCCAGTGCCCCGGGCGCGCGTTCATCCTGGACGACAGCCGCAGCGAGGTGAAGGTGATCTGGGCCTGCGCCGACTGGCGCGAGCACGGGCACCGCATCCCGGGCAACGGGCCGGCTGCCGAGGGGAAGGCGGCCAAGCAGGGGCCGAGCCCGGCCGAGGTCGGCAAGAAGAACAAGGCCGAGGAGGCCGCCCGCCAGGTCCGCAAGGAGTTCGTCAAGGCGCTGGTCGCGGCCAAGCTGTCGGACGCCGCCGTCACGCTCACCCTGCGGGTCATGACCGACATGCCCTGGTGGTACCACCACGCCGTCGGTGCCGATGCGCGCGACGACCTCGCGTTCCTGCTGAGCGAGGCCGCGCCGAAGGAGTCCGCGTCCTCGCGCAACGTGTTCGCGAAGGTGGTGGCGCGGTTCCGCAAGGCCCGCCGCGAGTTGAACATCCCGTTCGCCCAGGTTGCCGTGGCCTACGAGAAGCAGATGGGCGGCAAGAAGCACTGGTCCCGCCCGGGCCAGGACACCGCCGACTGGCTGCGCTTCCTGGTGGCCGAGGGCTACACCCTCTCCGCGATCGAGAAGGAGATGCTGGCGGCCGTCGAGGAGAAGGAGCGGCAGGAGGCCGAGCGGAAGGCCGAGTGGGAGGCCCGCGAGGCCGAGCGGAAGGCCGCGCGAGAGGCGCAGGTCGACACCGAGGCCGAGGACGCCGAGCCGGGCGGCGACGAGGGGCCCGTTGCCGCCGAGCCGGACGCCCGGCCCGAGGCGGTGAGCGCCGAGGAGGCGCAGGTCGAGAGCGGGGACGCGGTGGTGCAGCCCGAGGACGTGGGCGACCAGGCGGCCGAGTCCTCGGCCGCGTAACCCCTGCGAGCAGTGAGGCCGGGACGGCGATGGCCGTCCCGGCCTCACGCGTTCCGAGCTGGGGGTGGGCCGCTCGCCGACTGCCGGGGTGGGCGGGCGGGGGTCTCGCCTGCAGGACTGCGCCGGCTCGGAAGCACGGGCAGGGCGGCTGGAGGAAACGCAGAGCGGCGCCGTCCTTTCGGATCCCGTACAAGTACGGGAGGGGGCTAACCCGGCGCCGCTCCAATCGAACCTTCACGTCCCGCCGCGGCGAACCGCGGGGAGGAAACCGAAGGATGGCCAGTATAGCCCGTCAGGATCGGCCGGCGGGCGGGCGAACGAGGGATGTGCCCTGGGTGATCGGTGCGGAGCAGGCCTCACCCCTTGAGCCTGTGCACAGTTTCATGTATTCTTTCTCTTGTCGGGATGGCTTCCCGACACTCGAACCGCACGTCAGGAGCCTCATCCGTGAACAACCAGCCCCACAACACCGGGAACGACGACAACGAGCCCGTCATCCGCCGGATCACCCTGCCCTCGCAGCGGACCAGCTCGCCGGACAGCAACCCGCCCGGGTCGCCGTCCGACCGGCACAGCTGACCGCCCGTCACCGCAACCGGCCGGGCAAACACGACCGCCCGGCCCCGCATCCAGCGAGGGAAACTCATGCCCCACCCCATCAAGGCACTGCGCACCGACGAGGAGCGGGCCCGGTGGCTCGCCGACCATCTCACCGAGCACGGCGTCCCGGCCGAGTCCGTCGCCATGGGCGGCCCCTGCCACTCCGCCCAGGTACTGCTCACGGTCGGCCGCGAAGCGCTGCGCCTGCTTCTCGCCTGGGACACCGACCTGCTGCTGTGGCAGCTGGAGGCCCACGACCACACCGTGCTGCTCGACGGCACCTGGTCCATCACTCCCGGGCGCAGCGCCCAGAGTGTCCGGCGGCTCATCACGGCGCTCGACGCCGAGGTCGCCTCGCCCTCCTACGACTTCGGCAAGGCGAGCTGGCCCAGCGACTTCTGGGAGCTGGGCGGGCACTACAGCGCCGGGCAGCTGCTCACCGACGGCCTCACGAGCGCTGGCCTGCACCCCCGGCCGGTCACCGTGGACGGCGTCCCATACGTCGAGGTCGGGACCGGGTACGGCCTGATCCGCGTCACCACCCGGGCCCTCGCCGAGGGCAACCGCTCCGCCCTGCACACGGGCTGGCGGGCCACCCACGTCCTGTTCCCGACCCGTCTGGACGAGGGCCACGAGGTGGTGATCTACGAGGGCGACACGGAGCTGAGCCCGTCGGCCGACACGGCGGCGTGCGTCGCAGCCGTCGGGGCGCTTGCCGCCGTTCACCGGCACAGGCGCGAGAGCACGGTCGGTGCCCGGATCCGCGCGGCCCTGCTGGAGCGCGGCATCCCCAGCGGGGACGCGGCCGAGCGTGAAGCCGTCGATGTGACCCTGCCCGACGGCTCCCAGCTGTGGATCAGCGACGAGGACGGCGCGCTCGACTACCAGCTGCGCAAGTACCACGGCGTCCACGTGTGGCATTACCCGGGCGACCCGGAGGACGGCGAGGGGAATCTCGTCCTGGACCTGCGCCAGGGCGACATCCGGCGCGGCAAGGACGGCTTCGCCGAGGACCTGCCGGTGCTCACCCGGTTCGTCGACGAGGCGGTCCTCGCGGCCTGCGAAGCACTCCAGCACCTGTAACCGCGCCCCCGTGGGCGGTGCCGCCCTGGCACCGCCCACCCGGCGGAACGCCCCGGCCACCCGTCTGCTGGCCGCCGGGCGAGCGCGGCAGGCCGCATCGGCGCGCCGGCCGCACCCCCACATCCACCCGCGGGCCCACGGCCCGCCCTCGAAGGGACAGCCATGCCCAGCGCTGGACACACCACCACCTCGGGCCCCGCGCCCGACCTGACGCAGTACGACATCATCACGGTGAACCTCTCCGGGGGTAAGGACGGGCTGATCGCCCTGCACCTGGTCATGGAGGAGGCCCGCCGGCAGGGCGTGGCCGACCGGGTGTGGACCTTCCACGCCACCCTCGGCCTGCTGGAGTGGCCCTCCGTGCACTTCGACGGCCGCGCCTTCCCGAGCGTCTCCCAGCTCGCGGCGCAGCAGAGCACCGCCTTCGGGGTGGCGGCCGGCCAGCACCTCGAGCGGTCGAAGACGACCAAGGGCCCGGACGGGGTGGAGCGGCCGCAGAGCCTGCTGGCCTACACGGCGGCGTACGGGCGGTTCATGCGGCTTGGGACCAGGTACTGCACGAAGTCGTTCAAGGAGCAGCAGGAGGAGGCCGCGTTCACGCCGGTCATCACGGGGCTGCGCGCCGTGCTGGGGCGGCCGGTGCGGCGGCTGAAGGTGCTCGGGACCCGGGGGGATGAATCGCGGGACCGGGCGGCGCGGCCGGCGTATCGGAACGTGCTGGCCAACAGCGTGCGGCACACCGACGAGTGGCTGCCGGCCAAGGAGTGGACGACCGAGGCGGTCTGGGGCTGGCACCTGGACAGGGGCGAGGAGTGGCACTGGACGTACGACTCGGTTCCGGGGGCGCGGGACCGCCGCGGCACCACGCGGTGCTCGTGCGAGTTCTGCTTTCTGGCCGGCCGGCGCGATCTGATGCTGGGCGTGCTGCGCCGGCCGCGGCTGGCGGAGCTGTTCGCGTTGGTGGAGCGGGTCCGTGGCGACTCGTTCCGGCCGGACCTGCGGATGAGCGATCTGATCGAGCTGGCGAAGCGGCCCGGCGCGCCCGAGCCGGGGGTGGTGATCGAGGACGGCACGGTGGAGTTCCGGCGGCTGCAGGCGGAGGTTCGGCTGGCTCTGCAGGCCCCGCCCCGCAAGGCCGTTGAGCTCGCGGCCCAGCCGCCGCGCCGGCTGCTGCCGGTGGTGGAGTCCCGCTGAGGCCGGGTGCCGGGCCGGTGACCGCCGGCCCGGCACCCGGGGGCTCGGGCCTTCCCCCTCTTGCCATCGTGCGCTATTCCATGTATTCTTTTCTTAGTCGCCCGGTGGCTCCGGACGGCAGTCGAACCCACTCCCGCAGGAGCATGCGATGCCCGCTGAGACCGTTGCGGCCCCCACCCGGGCGCCGAAGGCGCAGGCCGTCCACCCGGCCAACGTGCCGAGGGACACCAGCAACGACCTGCTGGTCCTGAACCTCCAGATCACCGAGCCCTCCGGCGTCCTCGCGCCGCTGACCCTGGCGGTGCCCGCCCCGGACTTCGGCACCGCGCCCTGGCAGCTCGTGCACGTTGCGGCGTACGTGAACGCGGTGCGCGAGCGGGGCGAGAACCCCACGAACAGCACCGCCTACGCCTTCCTCGCCGAGCGGGTGAAGGGCGCGCCGTATCCCTACCGGGGTCTGCACGACGCCCGGGTGACCTGCCAGGTGGACGTGCTGCTCGGGCCGCTCGACGACACCGGCTGGCCGGCGCTGTCGCTGGTGGTCCTGGAGAGCGAGGAGGGCAAGTGGGGCTTCGCCCGCAGGCGGCGCCGGGTCGGCGCCGCCTCGGTGGCCAAGCTGGCCCACCTGGAGATCGCGGCCGAGCACAGCCACCTGTGTGCCGGGGCTGCGAAGGACTCCGCGCTCGCGGACCGGCGTGACCGGGCGCAGGCGCTGATGGCCGAGGCCCGCGGCCTGGAGGAGGCCGCGCGGGTCGCGGTCAACACCGAGGGGGCGCGCAAGGCCCGCGCGGCCGCCATCGGCGCCACCGCGGAGCCGGAGCCGGGCGCGTCCGTCACGGTCCAGCTCGATCCCGACCCCGCGCGGCTGGAGACCCTCACCGGCCGGGTCCTGGAGACCGGGTCGGTGCCCGGCCGCAGCGGCGAGGTCGGGACCCGGTTCTACCTGGCGCCGGACCGCAAGGGCGAGCCCAGCGGCGCCGGACCCGTGATCCCGCAACGGCTGATCTGCAACGTGCGGGGCGAGGGTGCGAAGGCCGCCGCCCAGCTCCCCGTCGGACGCCGCGTCATCGTCGTGGGCCGCCTGGTCCAACAGACCTACGTGCCCAAGGAACAGCCCCTCCCCCGCCAGCTGATGACCTTCGACGTCCACGCGCTGGGCCCGGACCTGCTCAGCGCCTCCCTGACCTGACCGTCCGGCCGCCGACTCGGCGGCACCCGGGCTGCGGGCGGTGGCTCCGCCCGCAGCCGATCGAACCTCACCCCGACCTTCCCCGAAGGAGACCATTGCCATGACCCTCACCACCGCGGCCATCGCGTCCTCGCTGCACCTGGCCCGCGCCGTCGCCGCGCACCTGCCCTCCCGGCCCGGCCGGACCTGGACCGCCCGGCCCGAGGAGCACATCGTCCTCGCCGGCCTGCCCGCCGTGCCGACGGCGTCCGTCAGCGACGGCCACCGCGAGCTCCTCGTGGCCGCCGGCGTCGGCCGGGCCGTCCTCGCCACCATGCCGCGCCGCGGCCGGGGCGCCGAGGTCCTCGCCCGGTCCGGCCGCGCGGCCCAGCCCGAGTTCCTCGCCAACGACGCGGTGCGCCAGCTCCTCCCCCGCCTCGACGACCAGGCCGCCGAGCGCCTCTCCCCGGCCGAGAGGCAGGCGGCCGCCGAGGCCCTGACCCGGGACCTGCGCGCCGTTCCGCCCGGGCGCATCGTCGCCCAGGGAACGAGCCACCTGGCCCTCCAGATCGCCGAGACCGTCGTGATGACCGGCGTGGACCCCGCGTCCCTGCGCGCCGGACTGGTCACGAACCAGATGCGGCTGCCGTTCGTCGAGCGCGTCCTGCGGCTCGCCCTGGCATCCCCCGGTGCGACCACGCACCGCCCGCTCGGCGACGACATCCGCGCTCGCGCCGCCCGCCGGCTCGCCTCCGCCTTCCCCGGCGCCACCGCCTCGCACCCGGGCCGCACGAGCGTCCTGCTCTGGGAGAACGGCCCGGTCCGCTGCGAGGTGCGAGCCGACGAGACCGGGAGCGGGAGCGACGCCGCCGCGGTCGAGCTCGCCCTGTTCGGCGGCGTCGACCTCATCCTCGCCGCCCTGGACCGCCTGCGCTGACCCGGCCGCCAGGTGCCCGGAGCGCCACCGCCGGCCTGCCCGCCGAGCCCGACCCCCATCGCCACGACCGTCCATGCCGGTCCGCACCTGGAGCCTGTCCTGATGAGCCGCCAGCTCGCCCTGCTCGACCCCGCGTCCGCCTTCCCCGCCCCCGAGCCCTGCGACCAGACGGTGCTGTGCTGGGGCCTAGGAGCCGACTCGACCGCCATCCTGCTGCGCCTGCTGGACGACCCGGTGGCGCACGGGCTGCGCCCGGACCTGTCCGACCTGACCGTGATCACCGCCGTCACCGGCATGGAGTGGCCCGACAGCATCGACCTCGCCGAGCGGCACGTCCTGCCGCTGCTGCGCGCCCGCCGGGTGCGGTACGTACAGATCGCCCGCGGCGGCGCGTCGATCGCCCGGGACGGCATCGAGATCCTCTCCGACACCCGCACCCCCACGGTGATCCACACGAGCGGGGACTGGAGCCTGCTGAAGGACCTCCAGCTCTCCGGCACCGTGCCGATGTACGGCGGCCCGCGCCTGTGCTCGGTACGGGCGAAGGGCGAACCGCTCGACTACTGGTTCGAAGAGCACCTGGTAGGCGAGTACCGGCACATCATCGGCTTCGAGGCCGGCGAACACGGCCGCGCCCGCGGCGACCAAGCCTTCGCCAAGGTGGGCCGCCGCCCCTGGTACCCGCTGATCAACTGGGGCTGGGACCGGCCGAAGCTCCTCGCCTACCTGCAGGAACGCCTCGGTGTCGCGTACCCCAAGAGCTACTGCTGGGCGTGCCCATACCCGGTGTCGGCCGGCTCCCTGCCCGACCACATGGCCCGGGCCAAGCGCTTCCCCGACCAGATCGCACAGGCCGCGAAGCTCGAGTACGTCGCCCAAGCCCTCAACCCGCTGTTCACCCTCTACGCCGGATCCTCGCTACGCCAGGAGCTGCACAAGGCCGGCAACACCGAGGCGCTCGACCTGCTCGCCGCCCGGCTCGACTCCGAGCCCTGGAGCGTCTACGAGGTCCGCCGCGTCCTGGCCCGCGGCCGCTCGCAGTGGTGCAAGGACTGGCACGGCCCGCGCTGCGCAGCATGCCTGGCCGCCGCCAAGACGCCGGTCCGGTGCAAGGCCTGCCGGGCGCTGCCGCGCCAGTCCTGCACAAAGCGCGAGGAGCGGTGCCTGGACCACCAGCGCAAGGGACAGGCCTGGCGGGCGGTGCGTCGCATCGGGGTCCTGCCCCGCCGCCAGGCCTTCGCCGCGCTGCAGCGCTTCGCCGACCGGCCGGGGCGCAGCCTGCAGCACACCGCGAGCGCGGTGGAGGAGTACGCCTTCGGCTTCGACCGGGTGGTGACCCTTGAACGCGGGGAGGGCTACCCGTCGGTGGAGCAGCAGTTCGTCACGGCGCCGGCCGCCGTACCGTCGAAGGCCCGCAGCGGCTTCGAGACCGTGTGGGTCGAGGCCCTCGCCCAACTTCCGGCCGCCGCAGGGCGCGATGGCGGGGCGTCAGCCGCCCTGTTCACGATGTAGCGCCCCCGACCGGGCCGGCTGCCGGGGCGGTGCAGTCCGCCCCGGCAGCCGACTTGCCGGACCCGGACGCACCAACCAACTAGCCACAGTGCGCAAAGTAGTGTATTAATTCTCTTGTAGCTGAGAAGCGGCCGACCGCCGCACCACCCGAAGGAGCATCCCATGATCCGCGCCGGCAGGAACGCCCTCGACCGCGACGCCATCGCCCAGAAGGCCGGCCTCAGCGTCGGCACCATCCGCAACAAGAAGCTGCTCGCCGACCTCACCCCGGTCAGCCGCCCCGACGCCCGCAAGGAGCTGTTCGACGCCGAGCAGGCCCAGGTCGTCATCGACAACTACCTGGCCGGCAAGCGCGGCAAGCGCAGCGAGCCGGCCCCCGCGCCGAAGCGGATCCCCAGCCTGCCCGACTACGACGACTTCAACGAGGACGAGCTCCGCGGCCACCTCCGCGCGTTCCTCGACGCCGAGCAGGAGATCGGCTTCGAGCACGGCTTCACGGCAGACGACCTCGAGTCCATGAACGAGGAGCAGCTGCGCGCGACCCTGGACGGCCTGGACCTGCTGGACCTGGAGGAGGCCCGGCTCTCGATCCCCGAGGACCGCCGGCCGACCCAGAACACCATGGAGGCGTACTACTACGGCTCCAAGTCCACCGGCCTGCCGGACGCCGACCGCACCATCGGCGGCATCGACCACTGGTACCGCTCCACCATGCGCCGCTGGAACGAGCAGGAGCGCCGGCGCCGCGGCGGCCCGACCCTGGTCTCCCGCCAGGTGGTGGGCGCGCCGGCGCTCGAGTCCGGCGAGGACTTCCGGCTTTCGGAGGAACTGCGCGAGCAGGCCGTCCAGCTGGTCAGGGACAACGAGACCGCCTCCCCGGAGTCCCTGGTGAAGACCATCACCGCCAAGCTCGGCCTGTCCGAGTCCGCGGCGTGGCGATGCGTCCACTCCGTCCGCTTCGCCACCCAGCGCAGCGAGGACGTCCGCGCGCTGCGCCTGGCCGCGGCCTGGCAGGCCCTCGCGGAGAACCCCGAGATCACCGGCGTGGAGTTCGCCCGACAGATGGGAATCGGCATCACCGCCGGCAACCGCTACCTCAACGACGCCAGCAAGCTCACCACCCCGCCCCAGATGCCGGCGGCCCCGGCAGCCCCGGAGGACACCGCGATCGCAACGCCGGCCGAGCCCGCTGCGGACGAGCGGCTCGAGCAGGTCACCCGGCTCATCACGGACAACCCCCAGATCAGCACCGCCGAGCTCGCCAAGACCCTCGGCGTCTCCGCTCCCACCGCCCGCAAGTACCGCAAGAAGGCGGAGGAGGCCCTCGGCGGCAGCGCGAACTAGCAGCCGCCAGCCCGGGCCACTCCTTGATGCACGAATATCCGCAGGTCACAGCCGCGAGAGGGGGATACCTTGACGCTCACCCGCCACCACCTTGACGGAGCATCAAGGAATCCGCCCACTCAGCCGGGGAACCTTGACGGACACCGTTACCAAGCCGTTGTTCGGGACCAGCTCCGGCATCAAGGGATCCATCAAGGAGCGCGGGGTTCAGTACGGCGACCACCCACCTCGCGCCCTCGGAAGGTCCCCGTGCCGACAGCCACCCGCCCCGCCCCCGTCGGACAGTTCGACTACCTCGCCCTGTCCTCCCTGTTCCAGCACCGCTGCGCCACCTCCGAGCAGCTGCGCCTGCTCGCCGCCCCCCAGGCGGGCATCAGCTTCACCCTCCGCAAGCTGCGAGGCCTACAGCAGCAGGGCCTGGTCGCCCACACGAACCTCGAGCGCCGGGCCCGACTCTGGTTCCTCACCGACGCCGGCCGCTCGGTCGCGGCCAGGATGCCCGAGATGAACGGACGGGACAGCCCACCGCAGAACCTCGGCGACGTCCAGGCCAGGATCCTCCTCCCCCACACCCAGGCGGTCCTGCGCTCCCACCTCGCCTTCCTCGCCGACGCACGCCGACGCGGCGACGAGTACGGACCACTGGACTGGGCCCCCGAAGTCCACCACCAGCTCTCCGAACGCCGACGGGACGCCCTGCGGGCCGACGCCCTGATGCACTACACCCTGCACACCCCGGCCGGACGGGTCCACCTGCGCGCCTTCGTCGAGCTCGACCGCTGCACGACCACCAGCGAGCAGCTCACCTCCAAGCTCACCGCATACGCCCGCTTCCACGAGCACACCCCGATCCCGCACCGGCTCCGCGGAACGGCCGAGGCCCAGGGCGCCCTGCCGGTCTGGCAGGACTTCTACCCCGTCTTCCCCCGCCTGCTGTTCATCCTCGCCGACGCCTCCGCCCTCACCATGAGCAACCGCATCGCCGACCTCCAGCTCGCCGCCGGCGAAGGCAGCCGCGTCGTCAACCTGCTCCGCCGCGTCCCGGCCGGCGCCGCCACCCTCGACGACATCGAAAGCCACGGACCGTCCGCCCCCGTGTGGAAGTCCCTCGCCCAGCCCGATCGGCCCGCCTGCAGCTGGGCCGACCTCTGATCCATCAGGTCGTGCAGATCCTCAACCGCCCGCCTCCCCCAGGAAGGACCATCCCGTGCCCACCGCCCTGCAGATCGAGCCCAACGGGCAGATGGAAGCCATCGACCTCCCCGACGACCCCGCCCTCCGCACCCGCGCCATCACCACCCGGCTCAGCAACAGCGCGGACCGGGCCGTCTACCACCCGCAAGCGGTGATGTGGGTCCACGGCAACGGTGCTCGAAGCCTCCCGCCGAACCTGACCGCCACCGCGCTCGCCAGCGTCTGGCGGGGCCTGGACATCGGCTCCAGCTACTTCCTGCACGGCCGCGTCCTCATCACCGCGGCCGACGAGGAGGCCGATCTGCGCGACGACCTCGCGGTGCAGGCCCAAGCCGTTGCCGACGCCATCACCAACTGCGGCCGGTCCTGGCGCACGGCACCGCCCGCTTCGAACGAGGCCGCCTGGGCCGAGATCCTTGGACGCGTCTTCACCCTCAGGATCGGCCCGTAGTAGGCCGGCTGATCTCGGCATCCGCACGCTGAAGGGCCCGACCGCTACCAGGTGGGGCCCTTCACTGTTGCTGCAGGAACGGATCGGCAGAGCATTGGTGCCGTCGGCAGCTCGGTTGCGGTGCTCGCTCAGCCAGCCGACCAGCTCGGACGGCTGTGGATCTCCGTCATTGCTGTCACTGTGTCGCTCGCATCTCGCCGGATGTCGAAATACTCCGAGTCGATGAGCCGGTAGCTGGTCAGCTGCTTGGCCGCAATGGTCGTCTTCTTCAGTGCGTCGCCCTGGCCAAGCTCGATCACCTGGACCGCGGCGGCGTCGGCGAGTACGTATCGCTTCGATGCCGATGCCGGGGTAAATACGAGGTGCTGCTCGGTCAGTCCGTTGTCGCTGCAGGTCACTAGGGTCAGATTCACCCACAGCGCTCCGCCCTCGCTGCCCACCGAGTTCAGCCTGGCCTTCTCGGGAAGATCAGAGCTGTTGGGGCACGGCTTGCCCGTTGCAGCCGCGGATGACGATGCGGCTGGGGCCGACGCAGAAGGCGGAGCGCCGACCGCATTGGTGCCCTCATGGCTGGTTGAACACCCGGCTGTGAGCCCTGCCAGTCCTACTGCCAGTGCGCAGAGCACTCCTGAGGTACGACGGTTCCTCATGATCCCCTCCCCGAAAGATCTCCAGTCTGCCGCAACGAGCAAGGCCAGGGCTGCGTATGGAGGTGCACCGAGATGTGTACTCACTTGTGTGCTCACGCCGTCAGAGCCTGGCGTAGCTGGTCGAGGCAGTCTGGGCACATGCGCAGCGCGGGTGGGGTGCCGGTTCCCGGGCGGCCGCACGGGTCGCCTCCGAGGCCGTTCGGTCCGGGGGCCTCGCACCGCCAGGTGACCGCGGTCTTGGCGGCCGTGCGGCGCGGGGTCGTGCCGGTGGGCCGCTTCGGTGCCGGCGGCTGCTGGTCGGGTGCGGCGGTGGCCTGCTCCAGGTGCTGTCGGGCGTGCTCGGCCTGCCGCTCGGCGGCCTGCAGGCCGCAGGTGTGGCAGTCGTCGCCGGTGCCGAGGATGATGCCGCGTTCGCAGTCGGGTCGCTCGCATTCCTGGGCGCTAAGGATGGTGGCGAGGTAGCCGACCGGGCGTCGGATCTCGCCGGCCGCGATCCGCTCCGGGACTCCGGCCCGCCACCAGCCCGCGTTGATCCGGGCCAGTGCGTGCTCCGGAGTGCGGCCTGCTCGGAGCAGGTCGCGCACCGCGCGGCGCAGCGGCGGCACTCGGACGGCGGGGTGGGTGCTGGCGCCGAGGGCGTCGACCATGGCGAAGACTTCTTCCTCTCCCGGGACGGGGCGGGAGGGGGTGGTGCGGGTCGTTTTGATGCGGGGCTTCTTCGCGGTCGCGGCGGAGCCGCTGGTGCGGTTCGGCTTGGAGGCCGCGGGTGTGCTGCGCGGCTTGCGCGCGAAACCACCCGCAGATGCCCTCCGGGCGTCCGGAAGGGGCTCGTCTCCACCGTTCTCACTACTTCTCTTAATGGCCTTCGCGTGGTGACCAGACCCCCCTTCGGCTGGTGACCCCACCCCCCTTCGCGTGGTGACCGCACCCCCCTTCGGCTGGTGACCACACCCCTCGGTGAAGGTGACCAGTTCGGCGTCGTCGCGGGCAGCGGCGCGACGGCGCCACAGGCGGGCGTCGAGGAGGAAGTAGCTGTTGGCCGCCTGGCCGCCGCCGTCCGCGGCGGGGAAGTAGTTCTCGCGCGTCGCGAGCAGGCCGTCGCCGCGCATCTGCGCGAGTGCGGCGTTCACCGCGGTCCGTCCGAGGCCGGTACACGCGCAGAGCTCCGCGACGGTCGGGGGGCGGTCGGTGATGGCCCGGTTGTTGATGTTCACGAAGCTGGCGACGGCCGCGTAGACGCTCTTGTAGTTCGGCGAGCGACGTTCGGTGCGGGCGATGCGGGCGTCGAGCTTCACGTAGTCGATGCCGGGTGTCCGGCGGACGCGGGGCAGCGGCCGCCCGTTTGGCCCGAGAAGAGGGGTGGGTGCCGGGTCGGCGGCGCGCTCCAGGAGCTGGCGAGCCCAGCGCTCGCGGTCGGTCAGCCGGTACAGGCTGGCGTCCGCGACGGCAGGATGCTCGGGCGAGGTCTGGCCCTCGACGACCAGGAACCTGCGGTCGACCAGGTCCACCACCGCCCGGTCGAAAGTCTTCGGGGAGCGGCCCATGCAGGCGGCGACGGTCTTGCGGTAGGGGAGCATCTGGTGGCGCAGCTCCTGGGACCAGCCGGCCACCGACTCGGCGGTCAGGGTCATGTGGTGCTCGATGTCGGCGAACGTGGCGAGGGCCATGTAGGCGGCCTTGGTGGTCGTGGGGCAGGAGCCGTCGCGGGCAAGCCGGGCGTCGAACTCGATGTAGTCGAGCCCGGTGCACACCAGCCGGCCGTCCGGGCTCGTGGACAGCCGGGTGAGGAAGTCGGTCACCGGACCACCGCCGGGGCGAGGTCGCGGCCGCGGGTCACGTACACCCCGGCCCGGTCGGCGTCGAAGACCACCGTGCGGCGCTCCGGGAAGAGGCACGGGTCAGAACCGGGCACGGGCCACGACGATGGCGCCTGCTCCGGGATCTGGTCGAGGGCGGTGCGGACGACGTGGGCGAGGAGCTCCCAGGCGTCGCGGGTCCAGGGATGGGCGGGCCCGAACTCGATCACCGCGTCGTCCACGAGGCCGCCAGCCCAAGTGCGGGCGATGACGGTGCGGCCCTCGGCGAGGACGACCTGGACGGCCGTGTACTCCGCCCGGTACCAGTACGGCGGGACGGCCGGCTTAGCGAGCGACACCGCGGGCGCCGTGTCCCTGCGGGCCGGGGCTGCGGGCTGCGGGCGCCGGCCGGTGATGGCGCGGGCGGTCCGGCACGCGAGGGGGACGGGCCACAGCAGAACGGCCACGATCCAGACGGCGGCGGCAAGGACGGCGGCCCGGCGTCCGGTGCCGATGTCCCGGCGGTGGACGCGCCCGAGGGGGCTGCTGATCCCGGTGAGCGCGAGGTAGGTGGCGCCGGCGGTCAGGTAGGTGGCGGCGGCCAAGGTGGCCAAGCGGACGGGGACGCTCAGCCCGAGGCCGGGCAGCAGGACGGCGGGAAGCTGCATGGGGTTCTCCTCGGTGACGGTGATCGACGCCCGAGGTAACCCCGCACTCCTTGACGCATCCCTTGACGATCAAGGAGTGCTTTCATAACGACTCCACAACTCCGCGCATCAAGGTGGCTGCCCCACCTTGATGCCCGTGCCGGTGACCTGTGACAGCGAACTTGGACCGCGTGCCACCGGAGGTGGATCGAACCCAGTTCGTGACAGCGAAGATGGACCACCAGAGGCACCGCACTGTCAGCGCGGGCGCGTCAAATTGACGGGGCGAGTCCGCTGTTGACGATGCGGGTCCAGAGCCTGTGGTGCCACTCGTTGGCATCGGGCGCGGGCTCAGTGGTCAGGACCGGATTCGGGCCTGTCTCGATTAGGTGCAGCAGGGTCCAGGCGACGCCGTAGCAGTCGTCCGGACCGAAGCAGGCGACCAGTGCCCGGGCCTCCTCGCCGGTCACGGGTTTGGCGATGGCTTCGAGTTGGTCGCATCGCCGGCCGATCTCCTCCTCGTCGGCATCCCAGTCGGGAAGGGGGCCTTCGGCCACGAACGCCTGTACTTCTGGTCTCATCCGCGAATGATCACCCTCAGCGGGCGGCCGGGGCAAGGTCGCTCCGCCGGGACACGTGGCGCCTGCCTCTGCTTGGCGAGGTGGCTGCGGACCTTGACGGTGGTCTCGCACCGCATCGGCCGACGGCGGTGAGCAGCAGTACGGCCACCCCGACCTGAGTAGCGGTGGTCCATCTCCGCTGTCACGAACTGGGTTCGATCCATCTCCGGTGGCACGCGGTCCAGATTCGCTGTCACAGGACAGCCGGTCAACGTTCGCGTGCGCATGCGCAACCGGCTCGGCGGCTTGCGCAGGGCTTTGCTCCGCCGCCTTGCGCATGCGCACGGGGCCACCTCTTGCGCAGCCTCTTTGCGCTTGCGCACGGGTCACCGTCGGCGGCTTGCGCATGCGCAATCGGGCGGGGCGCTCCGCCGCCGAGTCTTCCCGAGCGCTTGCGCACGGCCTCGCCGGCTTCGGCGGCATGCGCAGCGCACGAGGGCCCTGGGTTGCGCTTGCGCGCCCGAACAGTCGACCGATCGGGGGGACAGCGGGGGCGCCCTGGCTCGGAGACCGGCCCGCGGCCGGCTTCGGATCGGGCGCCCGGGTGCGCCGAGCACCAGCCGTCGGGGTGTTCCCCGCGCTGGGAGGGAGCCGCTGGCAGGCCATCAAGGAGTTCGGGGCCGGCCATCAAGGAGTTCCTGCCCGACCGTCAAGGAATCCCGCCAGGGCGGGATCGGCCGTCAAGGTATCGGCCTTGGCAGGACCCCTCGCCATCAAGGAATCGGCGCCGGGCCCGGCAGGCCATCAAGGAATCGCCCCGGGCGCCGCTGGGGCCGTCAAGGTATGCCCTCCGTACCTTGACGGCCCCTCGGGATTCCTTGATGGCTGACGGAAAAACCCAGGTCAGAGCTTTGACAGGGGCCGATATGAAGCCGTTACCGCAGCGGCTTCGATCATCAAGGGATCCGTCAAGGTGTGCGGGGTTCCTTGGGTCGACAGCAGATCCGCTGACGACCTTGGAGCTGACCTTGGGACTCTTCCCCTCCCGGCGCGACCGCGCGCCGGCCCCTTCTCCGATCGCTTCCGACGGCGATCTGCGGCGCGCCCAACACCGCGCTGCCGCCACCCGGGCAGGCATCTGGGCCTCCCTGGCCGCTGGCTGGCTGGGCCTGGCCGGGTCGCTCGCCCTGCCGCAGATCGCCCAGGGCGCCCCCGTCGTCCAGGCCACCGCCCCGCCGACGATCGCCCCGCCCACCGGCTACGCCGAGCAGTTCGTGGACCTCTGGCTGCGCGGGACACCGGAGGGGCAGTCGTCCGATGCGCTGCGCGCCATGGCCCCGACGGTCGATGCGCCGCGGCCGACCGGCCTTGCGCGCGCAAGCGTCCAGAAGGTCGTGGCGGTGCGCAGCGTGCCGATGGGCGGGCGCACGTGGCAGGTGACCGTCGCCGCGACGATGGTCCTCCCGTCGGCCGCGCAAGGCGACGGCGATGCGCAAAGCTCCGCGCAAGGTTCTGCGCAAAGCCCTGCGCAGAGCTCTGCGCAAGGCGGAGCCGGTGCGCAAGGCCGCGGTGCGCAGCCGGGTGTGAGTGCGCAGCCGGGTGAGTTGACGGTGCGGTACTTCGCGGTGCCGGTGCAGATGGTCCGGTCCGGGTCGTCGGCGGGGGCGCCGGATTCGCTGGCGGTGGTTGCGGCGCCGGCTCTGGTGGCGGCGCCGCCGGTGTTGCCGGGGGCGGATCCGGTGCAGCGGGCGTACTCGGCGTCGATCAGTGATGGGCCGATCCGGCAGACGGTGACGGACTACCTGAGCGCGTACCTGACCGGTCGGGGTGACAGTGCCCGGTATCTGTCGCCGGGCGTGAGGGTGCCGGCGCCGGGGTCGCCGTACTCGAAGGTGACGGTCGAGACGCTGTCGGCGGCCGGTGCGGTGCCGTCCGCTCCGGTGGACGGGACGGTGCTCGAGGTGCAGGCCGAGATCCGTGCCACCGATGCGGTCGGCGAGTGGCCGCTGACCTACCCGCTGCGTCTGCAGGCCCGGGCCGGCCGCTGGGAGATCGCGGCCCTCGCCCCGGCTACCTCCTCCTCGTCCTCTTCCTCTTCTTCCGCCGGTGTGAGTTCCTCGCCGCAGCCGGCTCCTTCTACCTCGAACGGGGTGCGGTGATGGGCGCTCAGAACACGGTGATCCTCGCGGGGGCCGTGCAGAACTTCGGCAACGCGTGGGCCGAGACGCTGAAGACGTGGATCGGCGCGGGTCTGATGATCGCGCTCGGCGCGATCGTGATCATCCACGCGGTCCGGAAGATGAGCATCAAGGCGGCGATCGGCGGCCTGATCGGTCTGGTGATCTGCTGGTCGATCTACGCGAACCGCACCTCGATCGCCTCCATGTTCGACAGCGAGTACACCGACCACCCGGGCGCCCCGGCCCCGGCCCAGGGTGCGCACCGCCTGCCGGCTGAGCTGCCCGTCGTGTTCACGGGCCGGCTGTGAGCAGCGCCGCGCGTCCCAGGATCGGCCGTTCCTACACCCGGGCCCGCAGGCACCCGTGGGTGCTGGGCAAGTTGGGTGACTGGCGGATCCCGATGGGTCCGTACACGCCGCCGCAGCTCGCGGTCGCCTCGATCGGGGCGTTCGCCTTGATCAAGACGTTCACGTGGTGGGCGCCGGTGCTGGGCCCGCTGCCGGTGGTGGCGTGGGGGTTCGCGATCTGGGCCGCGCGGCATTCGCGGATCGGCGGCCGTTCCCCGTTCCTGGTCGTCCTGGACGCTCTGTCCCTGGCGACCGCTCCCCGGGCGGGCCGCATGGCCGGCCGGGCGGTGCGGCCGATGCGGCCGGTCGTGATGTCCGGCTCCTTCTTCATCGAGGACACCGCCGGTCCGGGCTTCGCCGAGGACGCCGTCGGTTCGGGCCCCGCGGCCGCCGAGCAGACGCCCGCCCCCGTTCCTGCAGCGGCATCCGCCACTTTCTCGCCTCCGGCCAGTCCGGAGCCGGCCTACCCGCAGCGCGGAGTCCGCCGCTCGGACGCCTCTCTTGGGGAGCGGGTCGTGTCCGGCACCCGGCCTGCCCGGCCCCGCCGGACGGCGGCTGGCCCCGGCGGTGCGAGTGCTCCGGCACTCACCCCCCTTCAGCAGATGCTCGCCGCGGCCGCAGCCGCCAACCAGACCGAGATGGGAGACCAGTGATGAGGGTTGCGATCAGGCACATCTCCGGCCACCTGGTGTGGTCGACGTCCGGCGCCGTGTGGGCGTTTTGGCGGATCAGCCCGGTCGGCTCCCGGTACGCCTCCGCGCTGGAGCGCCAGGACGTGCTGGGCCGGGTCACTTCGCTGATCCGCTCGCTGTCCGGGGCGGTGCGCATCTACAGCCTGTGCGCGCAGGTCGACGCCCGCCAGGTCGCGATGCGGACCCTGGAGGGTATCGACCCGGCCGAGAACCCGGGCGCGGAGGAGAGCGCCGCGGCCGCCTACGAGATGCTGGCCGGCGCGGAGATGCACCGCCGCACGCTGTGGCTGGCGGTCCCGCTGCAGGCGCCGGGCCGCGCGGCGCAGCTCTCGCAGGCCCGCGGGTCGATGTGGGCGACGTTCGGCGAGCAGGCCGGCATGCCGATCGCGCCGGTGCCTTTGGCGGAGGTGCAGCTGTACCGGGGGGTGGCCCGGCAGGTCGAGGCCGGGTTCGGCGGCGGCCTGGAGATCCGTCCGGCCCGTCCGGCGGAGATCGTGTGGCTGCACCAGCACGCCGTGCACCGCGGCCAGGCCGAACCGCTGCTGTCCGACGCCGAGGCCAGCCGCAGCCGCGGTGGGCGGATCGTCGGCGCCCAGCTGCGCAGTCCGAGCTACGCGTCGCTGAGCCAGGTCCGGCTGCTGGAGGGCGGTATGGAGCCCGCTCCGGACGCCGAGGCGGCGCCGGAGGGGCGGGGCGGGCTGCGGCGGTGGCTGGCCTCCCGGTTCGACGGCACCGCGCTGTCGAAGCTGTGGCTGCAGGTGGAGACCGAAGACGGCACCGGCTACCAGACGCACCTCGCGCTGGAGGAGATCCCGCAGGCGGTGGCCGAGCAGGCCGCCGACATCCTCGCCCAGCTGGAGATCCTCCCCTACCCGGTCGACGCGGTGGTCGACATGACGCTGGTCGACTCCGCGAAGGCGAAGGCGCAGATCGCGAAGAAGAAGGCCGAGCTGGTGGATCAGGCCGACCAGTGGGCGACGCGGCCGACCGGCGCACCGGACTCCATCCCGCTCGCCGCAGAGACCCTCGGCGAGCAGGAAGCCCGCCTCGGCCGCACCAGCGTGGAGCGGGAGGTGCAGTCCCGCACCGTGCTCACCGTGTGGGGCGCGAGCGCGCAGCTGTGCGACGAGCGGGCCCGGGATCTGAAGGCGCGGCTGTCCGGCGCGGACTACGGGGTGATCGTGCCGCGCGGCGGCCAGGAGCGGCTGTTCGCGCTCGGCCTGCCCGGGGCGGGGCCCGCGTTGCGGGCCCGGGAGGTGACGCAGTACCAGCTGTCCGAGGACTGGGCGATGTCCGGTGCGCTCACCGCGAGCGAGCTGGGAGACGCGACCGGGCCGATGCTCGGCCGGAGCCTGGACGTGGGCACGGTGCGGCCGGTGCTGCTGGACCTGGCCGCGGCCCCGCAGAACAACGCGGCCGCATCCCTGGCCGTCCTCGGCGATCTCGGGTCGGGCAAGTCGGTGCTGCTGAAGAAGCTCACCGGCGACCTGGTCGACCGCGGGCACCGGGCGATCGTCATCGACCGGACCAACCAGCGCGAGTGGGCCGACTTCGCGCACGTCTTCGCCCCCGACCGGAGCCGGATCATCGACGCGGCGAAGGCCGAGGTGTCGATCGACCCGCTGCGCGTCCTGCCGCGGGCGGCCGGCGAGGCCGCGGCCCTGTCCTACCTGCTGCTGCAGTGCAACCTGGAAGCGATGTCCGCGCAGGGCGCGGCGCTGTCCCGCGCGGTGAAGAACGCCGCCCACAGCGCCCGCCCGCACATGGGCGCCGTCCTGGCCGAGCTGCGGTCGATCTCCACCGAGGGCGGCGCCCGCGGCGAGGCCGGCGCCGACGTCCTGGACCTGCTGCACACCGTCGCGGACCGGCCGCTCGCCGCGATGGTCTTCGACCCGTCGCTGCCCGCGCTGTCGCTGTCCGGCCTGCAGGCGGACCTGGTCGTCTTCACCACCAACGGCCTCACCCTACCCCCGAAGGAGGCACTGGCCAGGCCGGAGGTGCTGCGCACCCAGCCGCTGGAGGCGCTGATCGGCCGGGCCGTCCTCTACCTGATCGCGGCGATCTCCCGGCACGTGGCGTTCTCCGACCGGAGCCGGTTCTGCACGGTGGTCACCGACGAGTGCTACTGGCTGACCAGCAGCACCGAGGGCGCCTCCCTGGTCAAGGAGCTCGCGCACGACGGCCGCAAGCACAACGCCGGCCTGCTGATGGGCGGCCACGACGCCCTCGACCTCGGCAGCGAGACGATCCAGGGCCTCATCCCGCAGCGGGTCCTCGCCCGCACCACCGACGACGCCATGGCCAAGCGAGGACTTGCCTTCCTCGGCCTGCCCGGCGACGACGAGGCCCTGCTCCAGCTCGTCACCAGCGGCCTGTCCCCGCACGGCGACAAGGCCCGCGCCGGCGAGATGCTCCTGCGCGACGCCCGCGGCCGCATCGGCACGCTCAAGGTCATCGTCCCCCAGCTGCCCAAATACAGCGCCATCTTCACCACCCCCGGCGGCAGGAAGAACCCGCCCACCAAGACCTTCCAGAAGGCAGGCCTGCGATGAAGGCGACCACCGCGACGGCCCTGCGGCAAGAGGCTCAGCGTCTTCGGGTTGCGTGGCACGCGGCCGCCCGCGCCACACGGACGGTCGGCCGGTTCGCCGCCGCGTACTGGCCGGGCCGGCGCACCGCGTGGATGACCGTGGGCATGACGCTGCTGTTCCTGATCGCCGGTGCCTCCGCCGCCGATGCCGCGGACGGCAGCGAGCGCGGCGGCGTCCTGGCCCCGCTCAACGTCAAGAGCTCCGAGGGTGTGCCGCTGGACAGGTACGACCTGCAGTCCGAGAACGGCGGCATCACCGACCTGCGCAGCCACGTGTGCAACCTGCTGCTGGGGGCGGGATTCGCCTTGGTGCGGATCCTGGTCGGCCTGGTCTGCTGGGTCGTGAAGTGGATCTTCAATTTTCCGATCGTCTCCACCCTGACCGAGACCGCGAACTCGCTGCACTACGACTTCTTCCAGCTGATGGCCAACGACCTCAGCCTGTGGGGCATCTTCCTGGCGGCCGGTGTCGCGTTCGGTCTGGTCCTGGTGATGCGCGGCAAGGTCGGCCGCGGCCTGGGCGAGATCGTCCTCACCTTGCTGCTCGCCACCCTGGTCTCTCTGCCGGCGCTGATCCCCCGCCAGACGCTTGGACCTGACGGGCCGCTCGCGCAGACCCAGCAGGCCGCCCACGAAGTCGGACAGATGGCGGCCAACACGAACGGGCCCGACCCGCTCTGTGCCTCCGCGGAGGACAGAGATGACCCGTCCTGCCCGATGCGCAACATCCTCACCCGCACCCTCGTCGTCCAGCCCTATCAGCTCCTGCAGTACGGCCTGATCCCCGATGCGCACTCCGACAACAAGAACATCCGCGACCTCGCCGCCGTCCACGACGACTGGATCCACGGGCGGATCGACGGCCACACCGACTGCAAGGCCTCCGACATCCCCATCCTCGGCTCCGACGAGCTCTGCCCCGAGGACCAGAAGGCGTGGGACGCGCTGAAGGAGACGCTGAAGTCCAAGGGCCAGGAAGGAAAGGACGCCTACAACTTCGCGGTCAACTCCAACTGGGACCGGGTGGGCGGCGTCTTCCTGGTGTTCCTCGCCGCGCTGATCGTGGCGATCGTCGTTCTGTCCATGGCCCTGGTCCACCTGGGCTGCCAGTTCGCCGACGTGATCGCCGCCGCGATGACGTCCGCCGCGATGATCTGGGCGATGCTCCCCGGCGGTAACAGGGCGGCCCTGTGGAAGTGGCTCGGGGTCTTCATGACCAGCATCGTCACCGAGTTCGCCGTCTCCCTCGCCCTGCCGCTGTTCGCGCTCGGCGCCGACGGCATCATGTCCAACTCGCAGGGCACCGTCATGATCCAGCGCCTGCTGATCATGGACGGGTTCGCCATCGTCGTCCTGGTCTTCCACCGCCGGATCTTCGCCGCCGCCGGCCGGGTCGGCGACCGCTTCGCCACCCGCATGCGCTACGCCAAGATCGGCGGATCCGCCATGGCCGGCGACGACTCCCGCCTGGGCTTGGCGATGTCGCAGGCCATGGGCGGCCTCGCCCCGGGCGCAGGTGTCGGTCTCGGCGGCGGACTCGGCCTCGGAGGGTTCGGCGGCGGTTTCGGCGCTGGCAGCGGTGGCGGGGGTGGGATGCAGGCCGCGCTGCTGCGCCGCTCGCGGATCGGGCAGGGCCTGGCCGCGCTCGCCGACCCGGGCTTGGGGCCGATGAACGCTGGTGCGATGGCGGCCGGTGCGGCCGGGGAGCTGCGTCGCGGTTTCGCGGCGCTGGCGCTGCCGGCCCGGGCCGCGCACCACCTGGTCGTCGGCAGCCCGCTCTCCCCCGAGCAGCTCGCCCGGCGCCGCAAGCCGGTCGGCGGCAAGGGGCCGCTGGTCGTCGACGGCAAGACCGGGCAGATCCTGCACGACCCGTCGCAGGAGACCACGCCGCTGGGCCACACCGTGCACAACGCCCTGCTGCACACCCGCGCCGGACGGTTCGCGATCCGCGCCGGCCAGGTCGGCAAGCTCGGCTTCGACCTGTCCGCCGGTCTGCCCGCCGCCTGGGAGCGGCTGAATCGGGCGAGCGATCGGATGTGGAGCAGGGCCGGCCGGCAGTGGCAGCACTACTCCCACGTGCGCCGCGACTGGTCGGCCGACTGGACGGCCGGCGCCAAGGACATGGCCAAGGACGTCCCGGCCGCCTACAGCGCCACCACGGCGGGCTACAACACCGTCAAGGACGCCTACAACCATGCCTGGCACCAGGGTGCTGTTCTCGGCGAGGTGTACGGACCCGACGCCGTCGATGCGATGCGCGCCGCGGGAAGCGCCGCGCACCTGGCCGTCGACCTGGTGTCCGGCAGCGCCCTGATCGACACCGACGTCGCCGGCGCGAGCCCAGTCGCGGGGTACTCCGCGTACGCCGACGTGTGGGAGCACGCCCGCGGCCGCGGCCCGGAGTACCCCTTCTACGAGGTGGGTCCCAGCGAGGCCGAGCTGCAGGCCGGTGATGCGGCATCAGCTCCGATGGTCGAGGTGCGCTCCGGCCGCGGCGACACCAGGCCGGCCGACCTTGGGGCGGCGCTCGGGCCTGGCGTCCTGCCGCCGCCGCAGCCCGCGCAGGTCGTCGAGGATGCGCCCGGGATGGTCGTCAACCCGGTCACCGGCGAAATCATCTCCGGTCCGGGGCCGGATGCGGCCGCGGTGGTGCCGCCGGAGGTGATGCGGCGGGTCAGCCCGCGGCTGCGCGCACCGGAAGGCACCTCCCTGGAGGCACTGCGCCTGCGCCGCTCCCTCGGCGACACCGGCACTCCCCGTGCTGGCGCTGGTACCGATGCCGATGACCCGGGTGCCGGGGACTTCGGCGGAGACCTGGACGGGGGGCTCGGCCTGTGACCGGCGTGAAGAGGCTCAAGAAGCTGGGCTGCCTCGGAGTGATGCTGCTGGGCGTCGTGGCCCTGCTTCCAGCGCTCGCGATCGTCGACAACGACGTGAACAACTCCGCGTCGAGTCCGACCACGGTCCCGGTCGGCGCGATCGCCGGGATTCCGCAGCGGATGATGGCCGCCTACACGCGGGCCGCGGCCGCGATGCCGCAGATGGTGCCCGCCTGCAAGGGCATGACCTGGTCCCTGCTGGCCGGGATCGGCAAGGTCGAGTCCGACCACGCGAACGGCCACCAGATCGCGGCCAACGGCCTGATCAGCCCGCCGATCATCGGGCCGATCCTCGACGGCTCCGGCGCCGGCGGCAACACCAGCGCGATCCCGGACACCGACGGCGGCCGCTGGGACGGCAATACCCTGTTCGACGCCGCGGTCGGCCCGATGCAGTTCCTCCCCTCCACCTTCGCCGGGTACGCCGCACGGGTCCGCCCGGGCGGCGGCGCGACCCCGAACAACGCCGACGACGAGACGCTGGCCGCGGCGCTGTACCTGTGCGGGAACGGCCGCAACCTCGGCGACCCCGGCCAGCTCAACTCCGCGATCCTCTCCTACAACCACTCCTCCGCGTACGTGGACGAGGTCCTGCGCTGGAAGCGCCAGTACGAGCAGCTCGGCGCCTCCGGCGCGATCGGCGGCGCCTCCGAGAAGGCGCAGCGGGTGATCGCCGCCGCGCGCTCGCAGCTGGGGGTCCCGTACTCGTGGGGCGGTGGCGGGCCGGACGGGAAGTCGACCGGGATCTGCTGCTCCAAGGGCGGGCAGGACGGCCGCACGGTGGTGGGCTTCGACTGCTCCGGGCTGATGCAGTACGCGTTCGCGCAGGTCGGCGTGATGCTGCCGCGGGTGGCCGAGGACCAGGCGCAGGTGGGGCAGCGGATCCCCGCCTCGGCCGGCGTCGGCGCGCTGCAGCCCGGCGACATGGTCTTCTTCGGCAACAGCGGCGGGATCTACCACGTCGGCCTCTACATCGGCGGCGGCCAGATGCTTAACGCGCCCAAGCCGGGCGACGTCGTGAAGCAGGCCGCGGTCTGGAACTACGACTACGCGGGCGGCGCCCGCGTCCTCACCTGAGCCAAGGGACGGCCTCTCGTGACAAAGCGCTCCCCTCTCGCCCCGGCCATCGGCGCGGCCCTGCTGCTCGCCACCGGCCTGGCCCTGCTGGTCCCCGGCACACCGGCCCGGCCGGCCGCAGCCAGCGCGAGCCCGTCCACCGGCGCCGGCCCAATCGTGCAGTCGACCGCCCCACCCCCGCCGACTGTTCAGCCCTCGCCTCCTGCCTCCGCACCTACGGCAGCGGGCACCGGTGCCGGCCCCTCGCCGGCAGTCGTTCCCACCTCCGGGCCGATGCCGTCCGGCGTCGCGGCCGCCGGGGATGGACCGGAAGGGGACGCCGACCTGCAGGCCGCCTTCACCCGCGCCCACTCCAGCGACCTGCCGCCCGACCAAGCCGGCGAGCTCACGGCCCTGGCCCGCCAGGTGTGGCTGGCCGAAACCACCGGAGCCGGCCGCGACCGGTGGCCCGCCTACTTCCCCACCGGCGCTGGCGGGGCCGGGCCCGTCCACTACTACAGCGGCGTCCGGATCCAGGCCGTCGCCGCCCACACCGCAGGCGGGCCCGGGCGGGCCGTGGTCGGCCTGCTGTGGGTCGGCACCTCACCGAGTGGCGAGTACGGCGACCACCGCCCCGCCACCCTCACCTTCACCCGCACCGACACCGACACCGGCTGGGAGCCGATCCGATGACACCGCACCCCAACTCCTCTCCCGGCGCATCCGCCTGGTACGCCGTCACCTCCGTCGGCACCTGGCTGGTCGACACCGTGAGCTGGGCGGCCGGGCACAGCACCTTGGTCCTGCTGCTGTTCGCTGCGCCGACCGTCGCGGCTCTTGCCGTGCACCAGGTGCTCACCCGCCGGGCCCTCGCGCTGCGCACCCGGTTCACGCTCACGCCCAGCCGCCGCTTCGACCCCACCGAGGAGGACATCTGGCGGCAGACCGTCCTGCTGCTGCGCGCGGCGGGTAAGGGACCGTGGTGGGCGCCGCGGGCGACCCGCCGGGTGCGGGTGCGGTTGCGGGCGGATGGCAGCGTGCCCCTCGAGTACAGCGTCGAGGCACCGAGCGCGGCCCGGGCCCTGCTGGCCGCAAGCCGCTTCCAGGAGGTCACGGTCGCCGAAGCACCGGCGGCCGCAGACCCGGTCGCCAAGCAGGCCGCCCAGGACCGAAAGGACAAGAAGGACAAGGAGCTGCAGAGGAGGCTGAAGGCGCAGGCCCGGGCCCGCAAGGCCGCCGCGAAGA
Source organism: Kitasatospora sp. NPDC093679 (assembly GCF_040683455.1). Classification (NCBI taxonomy): domain Bacteria; kingdom Bacillati; phylum Actinomycetota; class Actinomycetes; order Kitasatosporales; family Streptomycetaceae; genus Kitasatospora; species Kitasatospora sp. NPDC093679. The sequence continues at coordinate 127,079 of NZ_JBFBDW010000013.1, read as the reverse complement.
AGGCGAAGAAGGCCAAGGGTGCCGGGCAGGACAGCGGGAGGCCGGACGCGCCGGAGCCGGACGGTCGCGTGCACGCGGTGCGCGCCGAGTTCGTCCTGCGCGGCCGCCCGGCCGCGGCCCTGCGCGAGGTCCCGCTCGACCCGGACCCGCTGCAGCCGCTGATCGACGCGGTCGCCGACATCCAGACCGACCTCGGAGAGCTCGCCGAGGTCCTCCTCGACATCCAGGCCGTCCCGACCTGGCAGCTGAAGCTGCGCCGTCTGCAGCTGATGCACGAGGCCCGCGAGAAGAGCCGCGCTGCCGCCCGCAAGGCGGCCCGTCGGGCGGCCGCGGACGCTGCCGACGCCCAGGAGTCCCTGCGCTACCAGCTCCTGTCGCTCATCGACCCGACCGCGAAGGCCCCGAACGCGGTCCTGCCGACACCGCGGCCGCGCGCCGTCGACCCCGCCGACGCCCTGGGCCGCCTGAACGCTGGCAGCGGCCTGGTCCGCATCCAGCTGCTGGTGCGCTGCGCCTCCCAGCAGGAGGGCCGGGCCCGGCAGCTGCTGGAGAAGGTCAGCGCGGCCCTGGACGTGTACGGGCAGGACAGCCGGCTCGCTGTGGACGGCGGCCGCTTCCTGAAGTGGACGTGGGGTGCGGACAGCTGGCACCGGCGCGGTGCGTTCGACCGCCGCTGGAGCACGGGTCAGGTTGCGCCGCGCAAGCAGAACTGGGTGCATGTCGGAGAACTCGCCGGGCTGCTGAAGCCACCCACCTGCAAGGCCGTCCTGCCGGTGCTCGCCTCCGAACTGCCCACCTACGAGGTCGGCTCCGATCTGGTGCCGCACGGCCACCTGGTCACCCTGGACGGGCGCAGCCGGCTCGTGGCCACCAAGTCGGAGGAGTTCTTGTTCTCCATCGCGGTCGGCAAGGCGAACTACGGCAAGACCGAACTCGCCTTGGTGCGGGCGCTCGCGCTCGCCCATGCCGGGGCCGGCGTGCTGTTCGTCGACCCGCACGGCGACTCGTGGAAGTCCGCCGTCCCCTACCTCGCCCATCCCGCGCTCGCGCGCCGCGTGCAGCGGATCGACCTCGCCCGCGCCGAGCAGCCCGGCGCCAAGCTCCCGTGCTGGAACCCGCTGTCCGTCGAGAACGGAGCCAGCTCTCAGAAGGTGGTCACCGCCGCCGTCGACGCCCTCGCGACCGCCCTGGCCTGGACCGACAGTGCCGCACCCCGCGCACTGACCATCCTCACCAAGGCCTGCGAGGCCCTGGTCACGTACAACACGCTCGCCATCGAGGCCGGACAGCCCGGCGCGCAGGCAACTCTGCTGCAGATTCGGGCCCTGCTGTCGGACAAGGCGTGGCGGGACGCCCTGCTGTTCCTGCTGCCCGAGGAGCAGCAGCGCTGGTGGACAACGACGTTCGCCGGCTACAACACGGCCGAGGTGATCGGGCCGGTGGTCAACCCGCTGGAGCGCCTGGCCGCGAACCCGGTCACCCGGGCCTTCCTCGGCTCACCGCGCGGGACCTACGACATCCGCTCGGCCATGGATGGCGGGAAGATCGTATGGCTGTGCCTGGAGGGCACCGGGCCGTCCGACCGGCTGCTGGTCAGCATGATCCTGCAGGACCTGCTGCGCGCGGGCCTGTCCCGCCGCGAACTGAATGAGGACAAGCGCAAGCGATTCCACGTCTTCGCGGACGAGCTCATCTCCCTGGACCCGGCCGGCGGGCCAACGTTCGCCGCCATCACCGAGCAGCTGCGGAAGTTCGGGGCGCGTCTACACGTGATGGCGCAGCTGCTCAATCGGGTCAGCCCCACCACGCGCGAGTCGGTGATGCAGAACAGCAGTGTGGTGAGCACCGCGTCGGGCTCGGCAGGTGCGTCCCGGGCGATGGCCGAGGAATGGAACGGCGCCGTGTCCGCGGCGCGAATCACCGAACTCCCACGGTTTCACCACTACGTCCAAGTCACCGCGGACGGCAACCGGATCGGCCCGCTGCTGGTCAAGGGCCCCCAGGTCAGCGAGGTATTCACGGGCTACCAGGCCGAACCGGACAAAGTGGCCGAGATGGTCGCCGAAGCCGACAAGGCTCTGGAATCCAAGGAGGTGGGCTACCTGAGGGATCAGGCACGCGCGCAGGACGGGGCTGTCCTGACGGTCGCGAAGGAGCTGGGCGAGAAGAAGGCGGAGAAGGAGAAACAGGCTGAGCCCGGAGACGAGGATTCGGAGACGTCTGGAGCAGGTCAACGCGTCTCCGTGGTGAAGCAGGTTGACGCGCAAGTGCCGGAGGATGCCGGCTCCGGGTCATGCCCGACAGGCCTGCAGGGCGGTCCCATCAGGGGGCGGTGAGCCGTCCTGCCGGTGCTCACCTCCAACTCCCGACCTACGAGGTCGGGTCTGACTTGGTGCCGAACGGCCACCTGGTGGCCCTGGACAGCTTTAGCTGCCAGGGCGAACTACGACAAGTCAGAACTCGCCCTGTTCAGAACGCGTTTGAGCTCTGCGATGAACCAAGCTGGGCGGGCATCTGTGCTGTCGTGGCAGGCACGTAGGGTGCGGCCATGACTGTGCCTGACCTTGTTCCCATTCGGCATGAGCCACACTACCGGACGTCCACCATCGGGCTGTGGGACGGGAGGCCAGTCCTTCGCTGGCCTCAGCGATGTTTTCGTAGGCCAGGACGCCGATGACCGAGTAGTGCGGCGGTGGTAGGGTCGGAGAGCACCGCGCTCTCCGACCTGTCGGTCACTCAGCCTTCAGCCTTGGTCACTGGAGCCACCACCAGATCCAGTGGTCGAAAGCCCAGACACCGAACTCCCGGCCCGCCCCGACAACGATTCCTCCGATCGCCAGAGCCGAGAGCCGCCACCACCAACGGCGGGTATCCTTCTCGAAGCGCCTGTCCATGGCACACCTCTTCCCTCAGCGGACGACCAGCCCCGCGGTGGCCGCCCCGCTGGATTAGTCAAAGGCCTCCCGGCGGGCAAGTCGACAGGTCTAGACTTCCCGAGACTCATTGAGACTTCACGAGACTGGTTGCGACTTCACGAGACTGGTTGCGACTTCATGAGCTGGTGGGGGCATGCCGTACACGCCGAATGAGTTCAACCCAGACGACCCGTTAGACCGCTTCACCCTGGCTCTGCGCGCACTTCACCGAGAGGCAAAGGCGGCCGCTGCATCACCCGAGGAGTTCAACAGCCTCACCATTCCCGGCTTGAGCCGCGCCACGGGTATGAGCAGGGCGACGGTCCACGCCGCCCTTGGTGCCCAGGGCAGTCGTGGCTTCCTCTCGGAAGAGACTCTGCTTCGCATTCTCATAGAACTGAAGAAGTACCTTCCGGACATTGCATCAGCCGACTGGTGCGCACTCCGGGACGCCGCGCTGGCGGAACCCTTCGAGCGCCCAGCACGGCCTGTGGAATCTCAGCGGATAGCGACCACCTCCGGCGGGCTCGCTGAACGGCCGGCCACGGTGTCAGCGCCAACCCGGTTGGCCGAGTATCTCGCGGAACTGCGCCTGCAGAAGGGCAATCCGTCCTTCCAATCCATGGCTGCCGTCGCCAGAAAGAGGACGAGCAGTTCGGCACTCGCCGAGTTGCTGCGTGGGAGCCGCCAGCCGCGGTGGGATACCGTCCGCTCGTTCCTTGAAGGAATCGGAGCCAGCAGCGACGAGGAGCGCCGGGCACGATCACTCTGGCAGGCAGGCACAGCGCCCCGACGGTCTCCTAGGGACCAGGGCCACCCTTGGCATCGGGAGATTATGTAACCTTTAGGAGCCAGGGTGCCGCTGCTCGTAATCGGCTGGTTGGAGAGGCCGCTACTAGGGCATTGATTTGCAGGGCACCGAGCGGCGCCGTGACCATGCACTGCGCATGGTCACGACCTTCCGATCGTTGCGGGTGCGCAAGGTGCTCGTCCCACCTTCCACTTTGCCTCCCGCGCATCCGCTCGCCTGCTACTGGAGAGCGGCATAAACGCCGCCGGCGATGAGGGTGCCGAGGAGTCCGCCGGTGATCACCTGGGAGATGGTGTGCTCGCGGACGGTGACGCGGGCCCAAGCGAGGGCAGCGACCAGGGTGAAGCCGGTCAGCCAGGCGGGGTGGTAGGCCTGGGCGAGCATGGCGAAGGAGCCGGAGAGGACGGCGACGTGTGCGCTGATCTGGTACTTGGCCAGTGCGGTGATCGGCCAGATCGCGGTGATGGTGGCGAACATGGCGGTGGTCATCGCTATCAGCGGGTCGGGGGCGCTGGTGGCCATCTCCAGGGCGAGGCCGATGGTGACGGAGACGCAGATGACGGGCAGGACGGTGACGCGCTTCTGCCGGTCGGTCAGGTGGCGGTTGGCCCAGGTCTCGCCGCCGCGCATGTAGAGGATGTAGGCCATGGGCAGTACGGCCGCGAAGACGATGGCGATCACTGCCCAGCCCAGGCCCTTCCACCCGTACAAGCCGCAGCCGATGGCGAGGGAGACCGCGACGATGACGTTCGCGGGGTCGACCCAGTTGGTGAGCCGGCGGGCCCAGCGCTGGGCGCCGGTGGGCGGTGTCTTCGACACCGTGGCGGTGGTGGTGTCGGTGCTGGTGGCGTCGGTGGTCACGAGGTTGCCTTGCTGTAGTAGGTGGCGACCTGCGCGGCCCAGCGGATCTCGGCGGTCGGGCCGCGCAGCTGCTGGTCTTGCAGGACGATGTCGGGCACTGCGGGGTTGTCGTTTCCGGCCTTGCGGGTGAGGGCGGCCTTCGCCCATAGGGCTTCGCTCATGGCGTCGGCGCCGACGGTGGCGGCGCGGGTGGCGTCGGGTGCGGCCCAGGGAGCGAGGCTGAGGAAGCCGTCGCGGACGGTGAACGCGGCGTGGGAGACGTCGATGGTGCGGTCGCCGAGGGTAAACAGCTCCCGTGCGCGTGAGCGGGGACGCTCGCCGAGGACCAGGTGGGGGAACTGCTCGGCGATGTCCGCCCAGAGCGGGTGGATGCGCCACAGATTCCGCTGATCACGGCAGTAGCGCGCGAACGTGCGCAGCGGGGGGAGGGTCAGGCCGGTGGCGATCAGGACGAGGGTGATGAGGGCGAGGATGTCGCCAACCTGGTGAATGGCCGGGGTTTCCGGAGCGCCGATGTGCGCAAGGGTCATGACGATCAGGCGCCAGGCGGTGTAGAGGGCGCCCGTGGCGCAGCCGGCGGCAAGGAGGGTGGTGCCGGTGCGGGCGAGGCCTCGGGGCACGGATCGGCGGTTGTGCCAGAAGGTGCGGGTGCCGCTGATCATGGCGAGGCCGAGGTAGGCGTAGGTGATCGCCATGTAGAGGTCGGTGCGGATCTCGCCCAGGTGCTGCGTGATGACGTCGTCGGCCTTGGGGGTGGCGCCTCGGGGCAGCAGGAGGAAGAAGATCGCGGTCATGGCTGCGGCTGAGGCTGCGAGGAGCGGCAGGCCGGGCCTGAGGCGGCTGCGGGCGTCGTCCGCGTGCACGGCGTCGAGGTAGTCGAGCAGGTAGGTGGCCGACGCGAGGGTCAGCAGGTGGCGCAGGAGGACGGGCAGGTTCGGCACCATGTGGTGGATCGGGCCGCTGATGGCCGGGTTGGTGCACAGGAGAGACAGGCCGAGCAGGCCGGTGGTCAGGCACAGCGAGCGGGCGGCCCGGCCGGAGTGGATGGCTGCGGGTATTCGCCACAGCGCGGTGCCGATCAGGGCGGCGGGCATGACGGTGAACAGGAGCAGGTCCATCAGGTGGCCTTTCGCCAGCCGCGTGCGCGGACCGGGTGGGTGAGCGACTCGGTCAGCCTCCTGCCCTGGGGGGTGGTGCCGCTGCTGGTGCCGAGGTGGTCGGCGAGGAGGAGGGCGATGAGTTCGGCCTGCTGCTCCTCGCGGGTGTTGTAGCCGGCCCGGGGCATCGCCAGTAGCTGGTGGAGCAGTTCGGGGTCGACGTCGGGGAAGGCCGTGGTGAGTACGTCAGGGCTGAGCTGGGGCTGGTGGCCGGCCGCGATGTGCCCGAGCTCGTGGAGCTTGATGAGGGTCTGGTGCGGGAGGCTGGTGCGGGTTTCGAACAGGACGACGTCGACGGACGGCAGTCGCACCCACAGGCCTGACGGCGCGTCGGGTCCGCGTGTCTCGGGCAGCGGTTCGAGAACGATGGGGCGTTCCCGGTGCTGGGCGAGGGCTTCGGCGAAGGCCTCGACGGAGAAGGGGTTGGGTATCGGCAGCTTGGCGAGGATTGCCTCGCACTCCTTGCGAAGCCCGCGGGGCAGTGGCATGGGTGAGGGTGCTCCGGCACGGTCGGGAAACGGACAGGAACGGGAGGATCACGGGCGCCGCGGTGGAGCAGCGCGCCCGTACTCGGTCAGTCGGCTTCGTTGCGCTGTCCGGTGCTGTGCTGCGCTTCGATGGCGCGCAGCCGGTCGGCGAGTCCGACGACCAGGCGTACGGATTCGGGAGACAGGGCTGCTGCGCGGGTCATGAGGCCGACGAGTTCGGCCTTGTCTCCGCTACTGAGGGCCGCGAGGTCGTGGACGGCTTCCAGTTGGCGGTCGACGGCCTCGGTTGTGTCGGCGAGGAAGTACTGGGCTCCGTCGCGGATGCCGAAGGCGAGGCCGAGTGCGTCCAGGGTAGCGACGGTGGGGTTGGGCAGACGGCCTCCGGTGCCGCGACCGAGGTGCAGGTTGCGGACGGTGTCCACAGAGATGGTCTTCTCACCGCTGCGGGTGTTGATGCGCTCGGCTATCTCCGCGTACTTCAGCGGTTGGTCGCCTTTGGCTGCGCGTCGATCGTTCTCGGCTTTGATCAAGCCGTCCAGGCGGGCGGCGATCTGATCTGCCCGCTTTTGCCCCTGTTCCATCCGCTATCCACCCGTTCGCTGCACCGGGACGCGCCCAGGCGATCGACAAGACTTGATCAAAATCAATGCATAAGCAGCACTGCTGCCTGGCCGCATGTGGTTAGCTTCCCATAGCGACGATTAAAATCAATCGCAGTCGGGGGGCTGATCGCATCATGCTGGACAGACGCCTGCCCGAACGTGCACGTGTCGGCCCTCCCCTCTGTCGTCCCGCCGCTCCCCACGGCGACCGCCTTGCAGGCGGCGACCTGACTGCTACTCCTACGGCCGCACCCCGGCGCAAGAGTAACCGGTCTGCGCCGGGCCTGGTTAGGACGCTAAGGGAGCGGGACAGCGGCACTTTCCCTGTACACGGAGCCTTCGCCTGGGCGACGCCGCCCGGAACCCGGGCGCGCACGCAGGCTGCCACGAAGTCGGGTTGGGGTAGACGAAATGGTTGAAACAGTGTCAAACACGCCCGTTGGCCACCCAAGGAAGGCCGGGCCACGACCGGCTCCGGGGCCGCGGCAGCCGGCCGGCGGCGAACGGCTCCCGGTGGTGGTGCGCGAACGGCGGCCCGGGATGGCGGTGTTCGCCGCGCTGCTAATCGTGGCGGGCGGCCTCGGTGCGACCGTGCTGGTGCAGCAGGCCGGGGAGAAGGTCTCGGCGGTTAAGGTCACGCAGCGGGTCGCTCCAGGGCAGCACATCCCACAGACGGCGATCGAGGAGATCCAGGTCGCCAAGGACACACCGGTGTCCTTCGTCCGCTGGGACCAGCGCGGCCAGTTGACGAGCCGCTACTTCGCCGCCACCGACATCCCGGCCGGAACGCTGCTGACCGGGCCGATGCTGACCGACAAGGTCTCTGTCGCCTCCGACCAAGCCGTCGTCGGCCTGTCGCTCAAGGCGGGCCAGTACCCGCCGGGGCTGCGCGAGGGCGACAAGGTCCGGGTGTGGTGGGTCGGACGCGACGCCGCCAAGAACCCCGCCGGAGCCTCGGCCGCATCGGGATCCAGCGGGACCGAGCTGACGAGCTCCGCCACGGTGCGGCAGGTCTACAAGGCGGAAGCCGGCGCGGTGAACTCGAACCTGTCACTGAACATCCTGGTGCCCGCCGACAAGGCCGGCCAGGTCGCACAGGCCGCCTCTGCCGGCGAGGTCGCGCTGGTCCTGCTCGCCGCCGACCCGAAGTAGGGGCGCCCCATGGCTCTGATCGCTGTCGCGTCCGCCAAGGGCGCACCCGGGGTGAGCACCACCGCGCTCGCCATCGCCGCGGTGTGGCCGCGGCGCTCCCTGCTCGCCGAGGTCGACGAATCCGGTGGGGACCTGGTCTACCGGCACGCCGCCGACTCCAGCCAGCCGCTCGACCCGCGGATCGGCATGCTCTCCCTCGCACTGGCCGGCCGCCGCGGACTGCCGCCCGCCGTGGTGTGGGAGCACACCCAGCGGCTCAACGGCGGCCAGGAGACACTGCTCGGCCTCGCCTCACCGGAGCAGGCGACCGCCTGGCAGGGCATGTGGCCGCTGCTCGGCCGGTCCCTGGCCGCGCTCGGCGACAGTGACGTCATCGCGGACCTGGGCCGGATCGGCCCGAAGTCCGGTCCCGTCGACATGCTGCCGATGGCGTCGCTGATCCTGCTCGTGGCGCGCACCACCACCGAGGAGATCGCCGCACTGCGCGAGCGCATCGCCGCGCTCGGCGCCAGGCTGAGCCCGAACGGGACCGGCGGCCCGCCGATCGGGGTGCTCCTGGTCGGCCCGAAGCGCGAACACGCCAAGGTCACCGCTGACGTCAACCAGCTCCTGCTGCGCCAGCAGCTGCCCGCCTTCGTCCTCGGCTGCCTGCCGCTGGATACCTCCGGCGCGGCGCAGCTCGCCGGCCGCAAGGGCGGCCGCGTGGAGAAGTCCGAGCTGATGCGTGCTGCCCGCCAGATCACCGCCGCGGTCGCCTCCCGCTACCGCCTCGCCAGCACCGAGCAGGCCAACGTCACGCAGGTGGTGAGCCGGTGATGGACCACCAGCTGGTGCGCCAGCTCCGCGGGCAGGTCGGCTCGCAGCTGGCCGAACAGCGCCGCAGCGACGAGTTCCTCGGCCGGCCCGCGATGGCCCCCGATGTCGAGCGGCAGTTTGCGCGCTCCGTCATTCAGACCACGCTCACCGAGCACTTCCGCGCGCAGGCGGCCGCCGGCCTCGGCGTGCCGAGCGCCGAGGACGAGGCCGCGCTCGCCGAGGCCGTCCACGCGTCGCTGTTCGGGGCCGGTCCGCTGCAGCCGCTGCTGGAGCATCCGGACATCGAGAACATCGACATCCAGGGCGACCGCACCTTCGTCACCTACGCGGGCGGTCGCAAGGAGCGCCTGCCCGCTCTCGTCGACGGCGACGAGGACCTCATCGAGCTCGTGCAGACCCTGGCCGCGACGGCCGGGCTGAGCTCGAGGTCCTGGGACACCGCGAACCCGGAGCTGGACCTGCGGCTGCCGGACGGCTCGCGCCTCTCCGCGGTCATGGGCGTCACCCGCCGCCCGGCGCTCAGCATCCGCCGCGCCCGCCTAGGCAAGGTGTTCCTGGAGGACCTGGAAGGCAACGGCACCCTGCCGGCCGACGTCGGGCAGTTCCTGCGCGCGGCCGTATGGGCCCGCAAGAATTGCATCATCGCCGGCGCCACGAACTCGGGGAAGACGACGCTGCTGCGGGCGATGGCAAACACCATCGGCCCAGAAGAGCGCCTGATCACCGTCGAGCGGGCGCTGGAACTCGGCCTGGACGAGTTCGAGGAGCTCCACCCCGATATCGTCGTCATGGAAGAACGCCTCCCCAACTCGGAGGGCCAGGGCGCCGTCTCCATGGCGCAGCTGGTGCGCCGCTCGCTGCGGCAGAACCCGTCGCGGGTGATCGTCGGTGAGGTGTTGGGCGACGAGATCGTCACCATGCTGCAGGCGATGAGCCAGGGCAACGATGGGTCGCTGTCGACGATCCACGCGAACGGCTCCGCGGAGGTGTTCGACCGCATCGCCACCTACGCGCTGCAGGCGCAGGAGCGGCTGCCGATCGAGGCCTCGCACATGCTGATCGCCGGTGCGGTGAACTTCGTGGTCTTCCTCAAGCAGGTCCGCGACCGGGAGAGCGGCGAGTACCGGCGGCGGGTCGTCAGCATCCGTGAGATCAACGGCTTCGACGGCCGGGTGCTGTCCAGCGAGGTGTTCAAGCTCGATCGGTTCGGGCAACTGCTGCCCGGCGCGCCGATCACCTGCCTGGACGACCTCGCCGAGCACGGCTACTACCCGAGCGGGGCGTGGACATGAGTGGCAACCTCGTCCTCACCCCCGAGCTTCTGCTCGCCTTGCTGGCCGGCCTCACCGCCGGCGGCGGCCTGGCGCTGCTGATCGCCTCCCTCATCGGCTGGCCCCGCAGGCCTCGCACCGGGCCGACTACGGCGCAGCAGCTGGTGTCGTTCGCGCGGCGCCGCGGCTGGGCGGCCGGCGGCGCCGGTGTCCTGGTGCTGCTGGCGACCCGCTGGCCCGTCGCCGCGATCGGCGTGGTGCTGCTGGTGCTGTTCTGGGACCGGCTGTTCGGCGGCGCGAAGGAGGAGAAGGCCGCGCTCGCCCGCGTCGAGGCCCTGGCCTCCTGGACGGAGTCGCTGCGCGACACCATGTCCAGCGGTGCCGGCCTGGAGCAGGCCGTGCAGGCCTCCGCCCGCGCCGCCGACCCGGCGCTGCGCCCGCACCTGGTCACCCTGCTGGACCGGCTGCGCGCCAAGACCTCGCTCGGTGTGGCGCTGGACGCGTTCGCCGACGACCTGAACGACGGCTCCGCGGACCTGGTGATCATCGCGTTGAAGGACAACGCCCGCCAGCGCGGGCCCGGCTTGCGCGACGTGTTGTCGGAGCTCGCCGAGACCGCCCGCGACGAGGCCGACATGCGTCGCCGCGTCCTCGCGCAGCGCTCCGGCACCCGCCGCAGCGTCCAGATCGTCATCGGCGTCATCACCGCCTTCCCGATCGGCATGGCGGTCTTCAACCCGGCCTACGTCGAGCCGTACCGGACCCTGCAGGGCCAGGGCGTGCTGCTGCTGGTCATGGGCTTCTTCGTCGGCGGCCTGATGTGGCTGCGCAAGCTGTCCGCCGTCCCCGCCCCCGAACGGCTCCTCATCCGGCAGGAGGTCTACCGGTGATCCTCACCCTTCTCGCGGGCGGCACCGCCGGAGCCGGCCTGGCCCTGCTGGTCTGGTCCCTGGTGCCGCGCCGGGTCGGCGCGGTCGCGGCCCTGGCCCGGATCGACGCGCTGCGCGCCTCCACCCCCGCCGCCCAGGCTCCGCCCGCTCTCGTCACCGCGCAGGACCGGGCGCTGGCGAAGATCGGCCCCCGGGTGGCGGCGTTCTACACCGCCCAGGGCTGGACCCTCACCTCGCTGCGCACCGACCTGGCGCTGCTCGAGAAGCCGATGGAGACGTTCCTGGCGCAGAAGGTCCTGTACGCCGGGGCCGGATTCCTCCTCGGGCCGCTGCTCGCCGCCGTGCTGTGGATGATCGGCATCACCGACAGCCCGCTCACCCCGCTGTGGCTGTCCCTGGTGTTCATCGTGGGCTGCTTCTTCGCCCCCGACACCGAGGTTCGCTCCGAGGCGAAGAAGAAGCGCGCCGAGTTCAAGCGGATCGTCTCCACCTACCTGACCCTGGTCCACCTCAACCTGGCTGGCGGCTCCGGCCTGCCCGAGGCGCTGAAGTCGACCGCGGAAGCCTCCGACACCTGGCCGATGCTGCGCATCCGCCGCGCCCTGGACGCTGCCCGCCTCACCGGCCTGCCGTACTGGGCGGCGCCGGGCCGGCTCGGCCAAGAGGTCGGCATGCCCGAACTGGTCGACCTGTCCGCCACCGTCTCCCTGGTCGCCGAGGACGGCGCAAAGATCCGCCAGTCCCTCAAGGCCCGCGCCGAGACCCTGCGTAAGCGCGAACTCGCCGAACTCGAGGGCGCGGCCGCCGCGAAGTCCCAGTCGATGCTTGTCGCCCAGCTGCTGCTGTGCTTCGGGTTCCTGATCTTCCTCGGCTACCCGGCCCTGACCCGCGTCATGGCCCTCTGACCACCCGTCCCACCTGGATTTTTGTTACCGATCGAGGGGAAAACCGCATGTCCACCATCGCTGTCCGTCCCACCGGCAAGACCGACCTCGCCGACCGCCTCCTGATGGCGCTGCTCGCCGTCGCGGCCTTCAAGACCCGTGCCGTCGAGGCGCTGTCCCGCCGCATCCAGGCCGCCAAGGCCCGCGAGGAGGGCGGCTACACCGCCGTCGAGCTCATCCTCATCACCGCCGCGGTGATCGTCGTCGTCGGCATCGCCGTCGTCGCCATCAAGGCCGCCGTCACCACCAAGTCGACCAGCGTCGGCAACTGCATCACCGGCGCCGACACCACCAACAACGGCGGCTGCAACTGACCCGTCGGCCCGCCCCCGCCGGGGGCGGGCCGCACCGACTGGACGGCACAGAAGGGGGAACCACATGGAACGGCTCAGGATCCGGCTGCGCACACGGCTGCAGGGCGACCGGGGCGCCAGCGCGGTCGAGTTCCTGCTCATCACACCGCTGCTGTTCCTGATGATCCTGACCATCGTCCAGTTCGGCATGTACTTCTTCGCCACCCAGGTCACCGAGGCCGCAGCCCAGGCCGGCGCCCGCAAGGCCCGCGCCACCGCTGACGACAACCCGGGCGGCTGGCGCGAGCAGGCTCGCAGCACCTCCCAGACGCGCATCGACACTCTCGGCCCGGCCCTGGTCGGCTCCCCCAGCATCAACCCCGTCCAGGACGGCGACCAGGTCGGCATCGCCGTGACCTCGAACGTCGTCGCGGTGGTCCCGTGGCTGCACCTGAAAACCACCAGCCGGTCCATCGGCCCGATCGAGAGGTTCATCCCCGATGCTGGCTGACCGTCACAACCGACCGCGCGACGCTGGCATCTCCACCGTTGAGCTGGTCCTCATCGCCCCCGTCCTGATGCTGCTCGTCCTCGTCTTGGTCGCGTTCGGGCAGATCACCCAGGCCCGCTCCTCCCTGGACGGCACCGCCCGCGACGCCGCCCGTGCCGGGGCGCTCCAGCGCGACTGGTCATCGGCGGTCAACGCCGCCACGACCACGGCGAGCAAGGACGCCGCCGGGATCTGCTCCGGCGGCAACCTCCAGGTCTCGCCCGGCGGCACATTCGAGCCCAGCGGCATGTTCACCGTCACCCTCAGCTGCCGCGTCAAAGGCCTCAGCATGATTGGCCTCGGCAGCATCCGCAGCGACATCCGGGCAACCTCGACCGCGCCGCTGGACACGTTCCGGAGGGTCGTTCGATGACGCCGCTCTGGGCCCTGCGCACCCGCCTGCACCTCCGGGGAGCGGACCGCGGCTCCGGCGCGCTCGCCCTGATCCTCGCCGCGATGCTCTTCATGGTCATCGCCGGGTTCATCATCGACACTGGCCGCGCCATCCACCAACGCGAACGCGCAGCCGACGTCGCCGAACAAGCCGCCCGCTACGCCGCCAACCACATCAGCGCAGCAGGCCTGCGCAACGGGGGCACCGTCGTCATCGACAGCACGGGCTGCACCGGCAACGTCCAGGCATTCGTCCGCGAGTCCGGCTTCGGCGGCGACGACATCAGCGCCTCCAGCTGCCTGGCCGCCGCAGGCAACCAAGTCACCGTGAGGGTCCGCCTCACCTACACGCCCCTGCTCCTGTCCGCGCTCAGCCACGGCGGCAGCCTCACCGTGTGGGGCACCGCCACCGCCCAGGCCGTCCAGGAACAATGACCCCATACATGCCAAAGGGGATGGGAGAAACCACCATGCGCAGCACGTACATGACCAGGCATCAGTCCCGAGTCGCCGCCGCTAGCGCCTTCATCGGGCTGCTTGCCCTGTCCGGATGTGCCTCCGGCAACTCCAAGGGCAGCGACGACATCACCGGCGCCCAGAGCGCCCCTCCCAGCACCAGCGCACCGTCCGCAAGCACCTCACCCGGCTGGACGGCCCCGGCCTTCGACCTCCCGAGCGACGTCACCGTGAAGCTCGACGGCTTCACGGCCTCCGACCCCGCAAAGAACGAGGTCCTGCGCGACCTCGGCTACGCCATGACCGCCTACGAGGAGGGACTGGCCACCGGCAAGACCGACCGGCCCGCCCTCGTCCGGTACTACTTCGGCCTGGCCGGCGGCGCCGTCTCCAAGAGCATCATCGACTACAAGGCCGGCGGGAACCGCATCACCGGCACAAGTCACTTCCTCAAGCCGCAGGTCACCCTCAACGACGCGGCCAGCGCCGTCGCCGACCTCTGTGAGGACCAGACCGCCTCGTTCGCCAAGGACCTGAAGACCGGCGCGGTCAAGACGACCTCGCCGAGCGCTGACGACTACGTCGCCTGGCACCTGACGGCGAAGAAGAACGCCAAGGGAGACTGGCAGGTCGACAACGCCGAGTGGGTCCACGGAGCAGGGCGGTGCCAGCCATGAGCCGGCGCAGCACCCTCGCCGGTGCGGCCGCGGTGGCCCTCGTGGCTTCCGCGGCTGTCCCGGCCTGGGCCGGCCAGGGCAACGGGAACGGCTCCTCCACGCCGACGTCGATCGAGTCGCAGGTGTCGGTCGTCGCCAGCGACAGCGGCGCCGGCGGCAAGCATCTGGTGTCCGTGGGTGGCAGTTGGACCCCGCCGGCCTGCTGGTACGAGCCGCACTTCACCGCTGATCAGTACGACCAATACTGGCAGGACCTGCTCGCCGCGATGCCGCCGGGCTCTTTCAAGAGCGACGCGCAGAAGCAGTACGACGCGCTGAAGGCGGAGAACTTCAACCGGGACAAGGCCGGGCAGTGGTGGGTGCTGGTGAAGTCGAAGGCAGCGTGGGACCTCCCGGTCACCGACCAGTGCACACAGAACGCGGGCGCCATCTTCGTCCCGCCGGCCGGGCCGCCCGCGGGAGTCCCCGCCGTCACTCCGCAGATGCTCTCGAAGATCGCCTACGCGGCCACGAAGCTCCCTCCGCCGCAGGTGAAACTCTCGCCTGCGGCAGACAAGCAGACCGTGAACCTGGCGACCTACGTCTCGTTCGGCCAGCCGCTCAGCCCCGTGACCGTGACGGCCTCGCTCGACTACGCGGGCGTGAGGATCGCAGCGTCCACCCTAGCGGTTCCCACGTCCCTGCACGTCGATGCGGGCACCGACGACGCCTCCCCGCGCAGCTGCACCTACAGCTTCACCAAGAGCGGGTCCGGCTACCAGGTCGACTCCTCCGGAGCCAACTGCAACATCACCTACCAGCGCTCCAGCCGGGGCGGGACGTACCCGCTGACCGCGGAGGTGACGTGGAAGGTGACCTGGACGCCGTCGACCAACCCGTACGGCGCGCCCGCGAACCCGCTGCCGAACGGCCTGACGGGCGGGGTGCCGCAGGACGTCGTCGTCAAGGAGATCCAAACGATCGTCACCGGGTAGCACCGGGGCGTCGGCAGGACCGAAGGAGAGAAGGGCCGGCATGGCGAACACGAGGATCAAGGCGCCGAGCAGCGCCCGCCAACGCACCGTCGCGGACGTGCTGGGAGCGCTGCTCGCCGGTGTCCTGCTGGCCGCCATCCTGGCCGGCATCCCGTACGGGCTGGTGCGCTTCATCGGCTGGCCGCTGCCGACCTCGGTGCCGACGCTGAACGACCTGCAGCAGAACGTCGGCACCGGCACGCTGATCGACGTCCTCGCGGTGCTGGTGTGGCTGCTGTGGGCGCAGTTCATGGTCTGCGTGATCGTGGAGCTGCGGGCGGCGCTGTCGGGCGTCGACATGTCGGTGCGGCTGCCGGCGGCGGGCGCCAGTCAGCTGCTGGCGCGGAAGCTGGTGACGACCATGCTGCTGGTCGGCGCGGGGGCGCTGACGGTGGGGCAGGCCGCGTCCGCGTCCGCGGCGCCGCTGCAGCAGGGGCCGGTGCCGCAGGTCGCCGCGCTGGCCGCCGCCGTTCCCGGTTCGGCCGCGCAGACGGGCACCGTTCAGAGCGCGCCGGCGGCCGCGGCGTCCGGGCCCGTGTACACGGTGCATGCCTCAACCGGCTCGCATCACGAGACGCTGTGGGACATCGCCGAGCGGTACCTCGGCGACGGCAAGCGGTTCGGGGAGATTTTCGAGCTCAACAAGGACCGGGTGCAGCCGGACGGCGGCCGGATGACCGACGCCGGCCTGGTCCGCGCCGGCTGGCAACTGCGACTGCCCGCTGATGCCCAGAACGTCCCGGGCACCGCCCGGCCAACAGGGTCGGCGGCCCAGGCCGGGCCCGCGGCCGGGCAGCACACGGTCACCGTCGAGCAGGGCGACACCCTGTCGAAGATCGCGGAGGAGGAGCTCGGCGACGGCGACGCCTACCCGAAGCTGCTGGACGCAACGAAGGACGTCGTCCAGCCCGGCGGCCGGCACCTGACCGACCCGGACAAGCTGTTCCCCGGCGACGTCATCGTCATCCCCGACCCCGGGAGCGGCCCGGCCGCCGCCGCACCTCCCACCACCCAGGCCCCCACCGCTCCTGCGCCGACGACCGAGCCTGCGCCCCCGCCCGCCGCGGCCACCCCCTCCCCCGCCGCGCCGTCGCCCGCCGCCCCCCACACCCCGGCCACTGCAGCACCCACCCCGGCCACCGCAACGCCCACACCCGCAGCGGCCGAAGCACCCGGCACGCCGGCCACAGCACCAGCCGCCACCAAGACCGGCGACCAGGCGCAGGCCCCCGTCTCCGCCCAGCAGGCCGTCGGCGGCATCGCCGCACTCCTCGGCGCCGGTGCACTCGGCGTCATCGCGTTCCGGCGCCGCAGCCAGCAGCGCGAACGCCGCCCCGGCGAGACGATCGCCATGCCGCAGGAGACCACCCCGATCGAGCAGATCCTCGACCGCACCGCCTCCCCCGCCGCGGCCGAACTCCTCGACCGCGCACTGCGCACCATGGCCGCCCACAACACCGGCACCCTGCCGACGGTCCGCATGGCGCGGGTCCAGGCCGACCGGGTCGAGATCCTCACCGACGCCCACGAGAGCGCCGAGCCGCTCGCCCCGTTCACCGACCGCCCGGACGGCTGGTGGGGAGTGCGCGGCAGCCGCGCCACCCTCCTGGGCAGGGACGAGGCCCGCGACGTCCCGGCCCCCTACCCGGGGCTGGCGACCATCGGCACCGACACCGACGGCGCCACGATGATGGCGAACCTCCCACTGCACAAGGTCCTCCTGCTGGACGGCGACGAGCAACAGGTACGGGAAGTGGCGCGCGGCATCGCGATGGAGGCCGGCACCGCGCTGTGGGCCGATCACATCGAGGTGCTCACCGCCGGGTTCGGCCTGGAGCTGCAGCAGCTGCTCCCGGCATGCCGGGTGATGTACACGCCGAGCCTGGCTGCGGCGACCACCGACCTGGCCCGGGTCCTGGTCGAGGTACACCAGGCCGAACACGAGGGCGGCCTGGCGCCGCTGCCGTGGATGGTCGTCTGCGCCGGTGTCCCCAGCCAGCAGGATCTGTACGCGTTCGCCGACACGATGGGCAAGGTGCCCGCCGGGCAGCCGATCGCCGCCGTCCTTCCGGCCGCGGGCGGGGCTCGCGAGCTCTTCCCGGACGCCGAGGTCCTCGATGCCTCGCTGGTGACCGAGGCACAGCCAGTGGAAGCCCTGGACGGGGCCGAGGTGGTGCTGCAGCGGGTGACGGACGAGGCCTACCGGCAGCTCACCGCCATCCTGG
Organism: Kitasatospora sp. NPDC093679; assembly: GCF_040683455.1. Classification (NCBI taxonomy): domain Bacteria; kingdom Bacillati; phylum Actinomycetota; class Actinomycetes; order Kitasatosporales; family Streptomycetaceae; genus Kitasatospora; species Kitasatospora sp. NPDC093679. The sequence continues at coordinate 109,565 of NZ_JBFBDW010000013.1, read as the reverse complement.
CCACAGCCGTGCAGCCGGCCGTCCCAGCCGAGACGCCGTGGGACGGGGCGCCCGATCCGGACCACCCGCAGGTCGGTCCTGCTGCCCTGACCAAGCCGCACCCGGCCGGTAGTCGCGGGCACCTGTCGCTGCTGGCCGCACCCGCGGTAGGGGAGTCCGGCCCCGTAGCTGCCAGCGCCAAGCCCGGCGACGAGAGGGTGCCGCAGGCGGCCGCCCCCGGGACGACGGCCGCGGAGGACGGGCAGCAGCAGCCCGAGAAGGCGGCGGGCCCGGACACGGCGAACGCCGCCGAGTCGGGTGCGGATCCCCGGGTGGCGATGCTGGAGGCCCGGCCGGCACGGCGCAAGCCGCAGGCCCGGGTGAGCGTGGTGCGCGAGGGCGAGGTCCCGCCCGGGGCCGGGCCGGCGGCGCCGCAGGTGCAGGTCCTCGGACCGATGCGGATCACCGGGATCGGCGATGCACCGATCGCGCCGCGCCTGGTCCTACTGGCGGCCTGCCTAATCTTCAAGAGCGAGCGGGACTACGGGGCGATCGCCAACCACATGGACCCGGTCAGCCCGTGGACCCCGGCCACCATGGACACCCACATGTCCCGTCTGCGCGGCCGCCTCGGCCGGGACAACACCGGCGAGCCGTACCTGCGCCCCAAGCCGAAGGGCGTCCAGCAGTACACCCTCTCGGAGGAGGTCACGGTCGACTACGCGGACTTCAAGCACCTCGCCGAGCGGGGCCTGCCGCACGGCACCGCCGGAGTCCTCGACCTGGAGGCCGCACTCGCCGTGGTGCGGGGCCGGCCGTTCACCGGCGCCAGTGGGCACTCCTGGGCAGCACCGCTCGTGCAGACGATGGTCGGCGAGATCGTCACCGTCGCCAACACCGTCGCGCACCTGCGCCTGCAGGACGACGCGCTGGACGTCGACGCCGCCCGCGCCGCCATCGCGGCGGGCCTGGGTGTCGAGCCGGCCGCGGAAGTGCTCTACCGGGCGTGGATGCGCACCGAGCACCGGGCAGGCAACGCCGCGGGCGTGCGCGACGTAGCCGACCAGGCCCGCCAGATGGTCCACGCCATGGAGTTCGACGCTCTCCAGGACGAGACCGAGCAGCTGATCCAGCGCCTCACCACCGGCCGAGGCGCCGTCGTCCGGGGCCTGTAGGCCCGCACCGTCGACGGGCCGGGCGGACAGCACCACCATCCGCCCGGCCCGACCCTTTCCCGAACCCGATCCAGGAGACCCATGTCCCTCTCCCCCACCGACACCGCGCTCGCTGCCGCAGCCGGACTCGCCGCCGGCGTCCTCCTGGTCCGGCCTGCGGTCTTCGCCTACAGCGTCCAGACCGGCTCGCGCACCACCTGCCCCGACTGCGGCCGCCCACTCCTCCGCGGCCGCGCCGCTGCCGATCTGCTGCTCCGCCGGCGCTGCAGCTCCTGCTCCACGAACGGCCGGTCCGCACGGCTCGGGCCGCCGGCCCTGGTCCCCGAAGTACTCACCGCCCTGGCTATCGGCGGCTGCGTGGCCGGCGGCGCGACGGGGTGGCTGCTCGCCGCCCAGCTGTGGCTCGCGGTCGTCGGCACCGCGCTGCTCCTGATCGACGTGGCGGTGAAGCGGCTGCCCGACCGGCTGACCGGCGCGGCCGCGGCCGGCGTCGCGGTCCTGCTGACTGCGGCCGCCGTAACGGGCGGCCAGTGGGCGGCCCTGGGTCGGGCGGCAGCCGCCGCCGGGGTCGTCGGTGTGGTGTTCCTGGTCCTCGTCCTGACCGGCGGGATGGGTCTGGGCGACGCCAAGCTCGCCCCGACGCTGGCCGGGATGCTCGCCTGGCACAGCTGGCCGGCCGTGTTCTGGGGCATCTGCGCAGGCCTGCTCCTCGGCGCCGCACACGCCGCCCTGCTGATCGTCAGCGGACACGCCGGCCGCAAGACGGAGCTCGCCTTCGGGCCCTCGCTGCTAGTCGGTGCGGTCGCCGTGTCGGTGCTCCTCGGCTGACGAATCCCGCCTCACGGAAGCCGAGGCCCGGGAGTAAACCGTCTGCCGTACCGCGCACCGGCCACCTGCCGTCCTCTGGTCAGGACCCGGCGAGCTGGAGCTGCTGCGGGTCGACGACCGGGAACATGTTCTGCAGATGCCCGTAGTAGCGGCGCACCGAATCCACGCTGACTGGCTCGTCCTTCCCGCGCGCCTTCAGCCCCCGTCCGTAGAGGTACTGGGCCAGCTCCTCCTGAGACGGATGACGGGCGTGCTCGGAGACGAACGCCTCGAACCCGTCCATCCAGCCCTGCGGAATCCTCGCATCGGTCGTCGTTTGCGTCACCTGCCAGGTCGGCTTCTGCCCCGCCGCCGAGACCGATGCTCGGGCTGCGGGAGCCGGAACAGACGCCGCCTCGCCGGACACAGCGGTCTGCTGTGCAGCGGGCTCCCCCGGAGGGACCGACATCGAAACCGGCTGCGCATGCGTCTGGGCGTCGTCGGGCTGCGCATGCGCAGCGGTCACCCTGGCGAAGTTCTGCGCGGGCGACTCAGGGAGCACGACCGGCGCTTGCGCAGCGAGGTCTTGCGCAGACGGAGCGGAGGCCGAAGGCATGTGCGCAAGCGAGGGCTGCTCAGCGAGCGTGGCGGTTTCCGGAGCAGGCAGGTGAATGTCGGCAGCGGACCCCGCGGCCGGCGCCGGGGACGCATACATCTCGGCCGTCGGCTGCGTCAGCTGGGGTACGGGGGTCTGGGCCGCTGCAGCCAGGGCAGCCCCGGGGGTGGCCTGAGGGGCAGCCCCGACGGCTGCTGCAGCTCTAGGCGTCTGCGCATGAACGGCGCTCTCGGGGACCGCAACGCCGGCCTGCGGATAGAGCGTCTGCACATGCGCAGCGGGTCCCGGCTGCGCAAAGGGGTCTTGCGCAGCGGCATGCGCAAGCGCATCCTGCGGCCCGGCATGCGCATGGAGGTCTTGCGCACTCGCCGTCCCTTGCGCAAGGGAGGCTTGCGCAGCAGGTGATTGCGCAGCCGCCTGCGCAGAGGCAATCGTCTCCAGGGCGTCCCGGACGGCATCGGCGAGGACGGACTGCTGCTGCGTCAGCATCGCTGCGACGGATTCGGTCAGCCGCGCTTCCACCGTCTCGAGCTCGGTCGACTGCACCTCCGCTGCCGCAAGCTCGGCTGGCCCGGTCTCAGTCCCGCTGTCCAGCTCCAGAACCCGCGCTGCCGCGGGGTCCGAGAACAGGACGGCAAGCTCGCCGGCCTCGACCCCAGCGGCCGCGAAGCCTGCCCGGTAGGTGAGGTGCAGGGGGACGCCGAGCTGGGCGAGCTGGAGCGGAGTCAGAGCGTCGTGCGGTGCCCTGCGCTTCCAGCGCCGACCAAAGTAGTGCCGAAGCCGGGACCGGTAGATGAGACGCTGCTGCTCCAGGCGCAGAGCCTCGTCGCGGCTCGCGATACCCCACAGAGTCTTGCGGCGCCAGAGGGCGAAGGTCCGGAACGGGCTCAGGAACCAGCGCGGCCGTCCCAGGCCTTCCATCTCTTGCTGGCCCGCCTTGATGCCGGCGAGCCGGGCGACGGAGTGGCGGGCGGCCTCGACGATGACAACGAAGATCGCCGGAAGCACGGCGTGGAACACCAGGCCGGTCAGATCTGTGGCAGTCCTGGCGTTGAGGTAGATCGTCACGCCGGTCAGTACCCAGGCGAACCGGCGGAGGGAGGGGTAGGGGATGCGCATCCAGGCCAGCAGCAGGTCGAGCTGGAGCAGGACGACGATCCCGGCGTCGATGCCGATCGGCACGAAGGGTGCGAACTGGCCGAAGCCGTAGGCCACGGCGAGGTCGCGTACCGCTTGGTAGGAGCCGACGAAGCCGATCGCTGCGATGGCCGCGGCGCCGAGCGCGATGACGGCGATGAGCAGATAGTGCGCGCGGGTCAGCGCCGGCCTGTTCACGTGGTGGTCCTCCCCGTCCGGAAACTCCAGGTGGTGAGTTTTTCACGTGCGGCTGACGAGGTGCGTGGGACTTGCCCGATGCCCTTTGTCGTGGAGCAGCACCGGCTCTCTGTGTGCGGTCTTGCAGGCAACCTGCAGACCTGCTCTGGGCTCGTGCGTTGTGACCGCTATGTGGCTCGGCGGATGGCCTCGAGGAGATGGTCACCGTGGCCGGGTGACCATCTCCTCACGGAGTTCTGTGAATCGATTGCTCTGGAGTCCGGTCAGGGCGGTGCTGCGAGGCTGGGTTGTCCAAGCTCAAGGGCCGAGGCCGCGACGGCCAGCCAAGCCTGAGTGGATGTCAGTGGAGGAGCTGAGACAGCACGCCCGCGAGGACGCCGGCGAGTGTGAGAGTGGCGCCGAAGGCCGTTGCGGCCCGCATCAGTGCAGCGGGCCAGGAGGCGCCATCGAGGTACGCCAGTACGCCAGCCACTGCGGCGGCCAGGAAGGCACCCACTACGGCTATTGCGGCGGCGAGCAGCAGGATGGCCAGACGGGTCACGGCGGTCTCCTTTGGGGAGGTGCGGGTTCTGTCGCACCGAGATTCGCGGATCCGCCGTCCGGCATGGTTCGGCCGGACGATGATGAACAGTGGCGAACAGGTAATGGGGGCGGGATGCCAGAGGGTGATCACGACGGGCGGCACGACTCGCTGGCCGAGCTGCGCCAGCGCCTGGAGGATCAGCTGGCACGCAAGCGGCTGAGCAAGTCCCAGCTTGCCGCGCAGTCGAATCTGGGCCGCACCACGGTCCAGGAGGCGTTCCGGGCTGGCGGGCCCACCCCCTCGGCGGAGACGGTGGTAGGCCTGGCCCGCGTGCTAGGTCTCCCAGCCGGGGAGCTGCTGGAGCTTCGCCGCCGCGCGGCCGGTGCCGACAACCGCGCGCCAGCACTGGAGGGCTTGGGGCGACCCATTGCCGAGTGGGATCCTCACGACCTGGAGGTCCATCCCTCCGGGCTGGCCGACGGCAGGGCAGGCGTAGCCGCTCGCCGGGTGCCGTTGTTGTCCGGCTATGTCCGTCGTGCTCACGACCGGGTGTTGGCTGAGGTGGTGGGCGCTGCTGCAGAGGGTGCTAGCGGGATGGTTGTCCTGGTCGGGTCTTCGTCCACGGGCAAGACTCGGGCGTGCTGGGAGGCTGTTCAGCCGCTGGCATCGGCTGGGTGGCGACTGTGGCATCCGTTCGATCCGGCTCGGGCGGAAGCCGCTCTTGCCGACCTCGGCCGGGTGGCGCCGTGCACGGTGGTGTGGCTCAACGAGGCTCAGCACTACGTCGGCGACCCTCAGTTCGGCGAGCGCATTGCGGCCGCACTCCACGCGCTCCTGACTCAGCCTGGCCGGGGACCTGTTCTGGTGCTGGGTACTTTGTGGCCGGAGTATGCCGACCGATATACCTGCCTGCCAAGCCCCGACGCGGCTGATCCGCACAGCCGGGTCCGGGAGCTCCTGACCGCCCGAACCGTGGGCGTTCCCGACGTGTTTGACCGTGAAGCTCTGGGTGTGGCCGAGGCTCTCGCCCGAGGCGGTGACCGGTTGCTTGCCAGCAGCCTCGCCCGTGCTGGTGCGCACGGGCGGATCGCGCAGGATCTCGCGGGGGCTCCCGAACTGCTGCGTCGATACGAGCACGGACTGCCGGCTGCCCGGGCGTTGCTGGAGGTGGCGATGGACGCCCGTCGTCTCGGAGTCGGCCTTCATCTCCCGCAGGACTTCCTCATTGAGGCCGCCGCGGACTACTTCACCGAGTACGACTGGGACCGGCTCACTGCGGACTGGGCAGAGGCGGCGTTCGCCGATCTTGCACGCCCGGTGCACGGCAGGCAGGCGCCGCTGTACCGCACCAATCCCCGTCCAGTACGGCGTGCCCCGGGAAACCCCGCACCAGCGGTCAAGGTCGATTCGAAGAGTGGGCAGTCGTACTGCTTGGCGGACTTTCTGGAGCAGCATGGCCGCACCGAGCGTCGTCGGCTGTGTCCTCCGGCGTCCTTCTGGCACGCCGCCGATGCGCATCTCACGCGTCCCAACGATCTGGACAACCTCGCCCATGCAGCGAGGATGAGGCACCGCAATCAGTGGGCCGATCATCTTCAGCAACGCGCAGCCGACACCGGGCACATCGGCGCGGTGTTCAGCTTGGCCTGCGCGCGAGAGGAGGAGGGGGATTGGGAGTCTGCCGATGCCCTGTACCGTCAGGCAATCGATGCAGGTCACACTGGCGCGATGATCTGCTTCGGGCGGTTGCTCGACGAGGTGGGGGACGTAGAGGGGGCTGAAGCCCTCTACAGGCAGGCGCTCATGGCCGGCAACGACAACGCCGTGGCCGTCCTTGGCCAGCTTCTGGAAGACGCTGGGAATGACGAGGCAGCGAGAGACGTCTATCAGCAGGCAGTTGGCCGCGGTTGCTTGGACGGCGTGATGGGACTCGGGCGGATGCTGGAGAGGGCCGGAGACCGCGAGGCCGCTCTGGCCCATTACCGGCACGCCGCCAATACGGGCACCAGTGATGACGTGCTCCGCATGTTGGAACGGCTGGTGCACAACTGGGACGCGGAGAGCCTCAGAAGCCTCGCCAGCGACGAGGTGGGCTTGAAGATCCTTCTCAAGGCCGAGAGCGCGCTTCCAGTCGCCGACATGTTCGCTCGTGCACAAGAGCGTGCCCGCGCCGGAGACCTGGAAGGTGCCACAGACATCTATCGGCAGGCCGTCGACGCCGGATACATCGAGGCCCTGTATGCGCTGGCGGAATTGCGGGAGCGGGCTGGGGACCCGAAGGGTGCGGAGGCCTACGCGTGGCAGGCCGCCGATGCTGCTCATCCTGGTGGGCTGGCCCACTTGGCCTCTATGAGGGAGGCTGCGGGCGACGTCGAGGGCGCTGCAATCCTCTGGCGGCAAGCCGCAGATGCTGGCTGCCTCTCTCGCTATCTCTCGATGTGGGAGAAGTGGCCGCACGGCCTCGATCCGGACGGCTCCCCGGCATCACCATGGCCCTCCAGGGCCTGACCGTCGGATCGGGACCGCGACCGCCCGCGGTCGCCGAGGAGGCTTCACAGGTCGACGCCGCCGCAAGAGTCACCGAAAATCAGGCGAGCGGCGCTGCTCCAACACCGCTCCCTGCGTGCACAAAACCGCACGGCTGCCTTATGCATGTGGACTTCGGTCCCGCGTCGCTCAAACTCCGAAGGGCGCAGCGGAGGGCACGGGTCCGCCCGTCCATCGCTGCGGCAGTTCCTCGACGGGCCAGAATCACGCCTGGGGAACATGAGTTGGCTGCTGCTCAGACCGATCCGCGCAGTCATATCCGGCGAAGAGGCGTTCCGATGAACTCGCTGATTTTCTCTGAGGTTCGAATGCTGCCGTCGGCCTCGGCCGGCACCGGTCCCTGACGCCCAGATCGGCTGCAGCTGGCTGCCGTCCGCGGCGCCTCTCCACTCCCCCGGACAAAAGGTTCGCCCACAGGCGAGGCCTGGGGTGTAAACGCCGTTTACACCCCAGGCCTCGTTCCGTCCTGTGCCGGTCCGCCTCTGCGGTCGGGTATCAGGAGGTCCTCGATCGGATCTCCTGAATGATCTCCCCGAAGCCGGGTTCGCGCTGGAGGAGGGCAAGGAGCGCGGAGGTGACGTTGACGGCCTCGCGCAGGTCCATCGCGGAGCGGATGGTGTGCGCTGCCTCGATGAAGTCGGACGGGTCGAATGTCACGTTCACGATGCTCGGCTGACCGGTTTGATCGGCTTCGCGCTGCTCGGGTACAGCGGTCGCGAGGATCGTCTGCGCGGCGGCCCCTAGGCTGTCGGACGTGATGCCGGTCGCTGTCGGTGGCACCGTGCTGCTGGCTGCGGGGGCGTGGGCTTCAGGAGCGGGTTCCGCAGGGTGACGCACGGCGGGTGCCGCGACGGGGGTCTGCTGGCCGGCAGGAGCAGGGTGTACCGCGTTGTCGGGTGCTGCAGGGTGCGGCAGTCCGGTAGGCCGGGTGCCTGCCTTGGCCGCGGCTTTCGCCTGGTCCTTCGCCCGCGCCGCTACCTTGGCTGCGTCGGCCTTCGCAAGCTGCTCGGCGGCAGTCAGCTTCCCGGCCCTCGCCTCGGCGCCGATCTTTCGCGCCTCCTCGATCGGGAGTTCTCCGCTGCTGGCCTGCTCCTGAAGCTCAGGAGCCAGGTGCAGCAGGGCCAGGCGCTGCCCGACCCAGGCGCGGGACTTGCCGAGCTTGCGGGCGACCGCCGCCTGGTTGCCGTCGTACGCCGTGGTGAGGAGCTGCTCGATGGCTTGGGCTTCCTCGAGCGGCGAGACGTCCTCGCGGTGGGCGTTGGCGATGAGGGCGGCTTCGACCATGTCGGAGGCGCTGTCGACGAGTTCGTCGTTGAGGTCGACCCGCAGGGTCTGGAGGCCGGCGTGGCGGGCTGCCATGAGGCGCCGGTTGCCGTCCAGCGCGACGAAGTCGGCGTCACCGATCGCCGCGGCCTGGTCCGGGTGTGCGTCGAGGAAGGCGCCGCGGCTCACCACGGTGATCGGGACGATCTGCTGTCGGCTGAGGCTCTCGGCGAGTTCCTCGATCGTCTCGGGCGCCATGGTCTTCCGCGGGTTCAGCGGGTTGAAGACGATGGACGACACCGGGGCCGACGACGCCCTGCGGACCCGGCCGGTCGCGTCGAGTGCCTCGCTGCGTGCGACGACTTCGTCATGGCCGCGCGCGTCGCCCTGGGCGAGGGCACCGAACGCCCCTCCCCCACCGGCCAGCTTCTTCGCGATGCTCATCCGATCCCCCTTCGGATCTCGCGCATGCGCTGCGCCTGGATGGATGTGGGTGCGTACATCAGCAGCGGCTGCTTGACGTGGACGGCCTCCCGCTGCTCCTTGAGGTCGGGCACGACGGCGACGACGGGGGGTGTGCCGAGGGACTGCCAGCTCTCGAGGGAGTGGGTCGCGACGTAGCCCTTGCGCTTGTCGAACTTGTTGACGACCAGGCCGAGGCGGTCGATCTCGACTTCGTAGTCGAGGCTGACTGTGCGGATCTGGCTGTCGAGCATGGCGTAGGCGTCGGCGGAGGAGTCCTCGGCTTCGACGGGGATGAGCACGCCGGAGGCGCCCTTGGGCTCGTTCTTGCGGCGGTGGCCGTAGTAGAGGCCGGCGTCCATGGCGAGGCCGAGGTTGGGCGGCGCGTCGATGACGATGATGTCGAAGTGCTCCTCGAGGGGAGCGAGGGCGCGCTGGAGGCTGGCCTCGCGGGGGCCCCGGATGGATCCGAGGCGGGAGTCCAGCAGGAAGGCGTCGAAGCTGGAGGGCAGCAGGAACAGGCGGCCGTCGAAGTGGTCGGGTGCGATGGGTACGACCTGGTCGAGGAGCGATCCGGCGACGCGGTCGCGCTCGACCATGTGTGTCACGAGGCTTTCCTCGCCGGGCGGGACCTGCTTGACGCCAAGCTGGGAGGTGAGGTGGCCCTGCGGGTCGTAGTCGACGAGGAGGGTGCGCAGTCCGGGCAGGGCGGGCTTCTTGGAGGCGCCCTTGGTGCCGGGGAGTCCGAGCGCTATGGCCTGGCCGACGCCGGCGGCGACGGTGGTCTTGCCGACGCCACCCTTCTGGTTGCAGACCACGATGCGCCGCGTGTACTGGGGGATCGTCAGCTCGGTGAGGGACACGCCGTGGGAGTCGATCCAGACGCGGACGGCCTGGGCAAGTCCTTGGACGAAGGAGATGTCCCGGGTGGTGCAGTCGGTTTTGAAGGCGTCGTACAGGCCGGCGGGGAGCCAGGTGTTCCAACTTTCGGCGCCGGCGGTGTCGATGGTGGGGTTGTTGCTTGCGGGGCGGGCACGCCACTGCTCGACGGCCTCGGTGACTGCGTCCTGCATGTCGATGCCGAGCTGGGCCGCCCGGGTCTTGAGTTCCTGGCGGAGGGAGGCCGGAAGCTTGGATGCAACCTTTTCCCGAGCGCCGTCAGAGTATGGAGATGCCATGACGTCACCATAGTGGCGTCGCATGATTTTGGAAGCATCCGGGTGGCGTGTTTGGGGCTCAGATGCGCTTCGAGGCGTAAACGGCGTTTACTTCTTGCCGCACAATTCGGTCATATCATCAGAAACAAGACGGTCTTGCCCTTGGCGCCTCATGAACCCGGCGCAGCAAGGCCGCGGGCTCAGTCGTCGATGCCCGACTCGCACTGTCACCGTAAGACGATCCGGCAGGACTCGAGCGCCTCCGCGTGGGCAGCGTTGTCGGCGTCGGCTCGACCCTTGAGTAGGTGAACCTACAGTGCAGCGACGCCTCGCGGGCTTACAGCCGCCACCCTGCCCTCCACAGAAGCAGAGCGGCGTTCAGGTCGGCCCGGCAGTTCGATGCCGGTCGGAGGAGAAAGCCCGGACGACAACGGCCCCGGTGCGACAGTCCAGCACAGTCGGGTTAAAGGCGTCGCACTCCCTTGCACCCCTCGGCGGCCCATTCCAGAGATGTCGGCGGCGAGGCCAGGCTGGGATAGAGAACTCGGGCCGATACCGCCGCGGCGGTTGCTGACTGTCCACGGCATCGCTGTCCGGGATATGGGCATCCGAGTCCCAGATGAAGCTCCACCCGCGATCCGGCTTCGCCTCGGCCCCGCGCCCGAGCACATCAGCCACGGATTCTCCTGCCCGCTCGTCGCGGTGATCGCCTCGTACGGCGCCTACCGTGATCCGGCTTGCAGCGCGGACACCTTGCCGCCGCTGCGATGGCCCAGCCTTGCGCGCAGCATCCTCTTCGCCATTGACGCCTTTAACACGTCTCTGACGGCCAGTCAGGACTTTCCAGCATTCGACCGCGTCGACGGTGCAGGCCCCCATACGCTGGCGATCGCTGACGCGAAGAGGGGGACCGATGACGGCGCTGCGTCCTGAAGTACGCGCAATGGTCCGGCGGGCGTGGGACGCGCCGGAGCTTGGGTTGCCGTTCTTCGGAGACACGGCGGAGGCGGTGCTGAGCATCGAGACGCACCGCAATATAGCCAAGATCGTTTACGAAGCACGGGAGCAGCTGACGCCTGAACGGCCGGGCGCTCGGGGCGTCGACATCGAGGCGGTCTACCTCGCAGCCTGCTACTACGCTGCCCGGCTCAAGCACTTGACCGGTGAGGGCAGTTGGGAGTGGACGGCTTTCGAAGTTCTGTTCGCCGTCGTGCGCGCTGTCCGTCCTGATCTGATCCCGGAGCCATACCGTGAGATGTTCGACGAACGTCCGCCGCGGCTGGTGGCGGCGCACGAAATCCTGAACGTTGTCGGCAACGTGCTGTATGAGGCGGGCGCCGAAGCCGAAGACGAGTCGGCGCTCACCCTGACTACCGTCATCTTCAGTGAAGCCCGGACGAGGTCCAGCGGCGGAATCTCCGAACCGCACATCACCTTCAACCTCGGTTCTGCCCTGCTGGTGCTGTCCGGGCTCGTGGACGGCGACCGGAACGGCCACGGCGATCCGGCCGACATGCGGAGAGCCGCCCTGGGCTACATGCGGAAGGCACTCGCTCTGCTGCCCATCGACGATCCAGCCCGGGAAGTGATGCTGGCAACCCTCATCGATGCCCAAGAGGAGAGCGCGGAGCCGGCCGCACCTCGGAACGGCGTGCACGGCGAGGTCGACCGCTATATGCAGGACGGTGGGCAGGACCGGCTCGGTCCGGTAGCGGAACAGATGCGTGCGGCTGCAGCCGAGGCGGACGGAATCGAACGTGCACATCGCCTTATCGAGTTGAGTCAAGTCCTGCGAATGCGCTTCGAGATGGACGGCGAGCTCGACAACCTGAAGGAGTCGATCACCGCGATGAGAGAGGCCCTGGGAGCGCCACTCAACGCCGAGTCCCGGGCCACCGCCAACTCGTTCCTGGGCCTCGCCGTGCTCGACCGGTTCGTCGCCCTGCGCGACCCGGCCGACCTGGAGTTGGCCACCAACTTGACCCGGGCCGCCTGCACGGCCGCAACGGCCGGCTCCCAGTCGTACGGTCAGTGGCTTACCAACCTGGCCGCCGTCTTGACCGCGCGCTTCGACGAAGACAGGGATCCAGCCACTATCGACGAGGCCGTGGCCCACCTCCTGCATGCCGTCGCCGTCACCCCGACCACGCAGCCTGACCAGCCAGTGATGATGATCAAACTCGCCGTGGCTCTGCGCCGACGGGGCATGCACGCAGAGAACGACCTGGATGTCGACCTGGCCGAGACCATTCTCCGCCAGGTCGCGGGCGATCCCGGCGCCGGGCCCCACGCACACCTCGCCCGCCTGGAGCTGGGCGAGCTGCTCGCCCTACGCGGCCTAGACCGGAGAGCCAGCCCCGACCTCGCCGACGCCGTCGTGCAGTGCCGGGCGACCACGATGGAAGCCACAGAGGACATCCGTACCAGGCTGCTTGCCGTCATCCGGTGGGCCATGTTGTCCACCCTTCTCGGTGATCTCGACGAGGCCAGCACCGCTTACGGCGTGGCGCTGGACGACGTGTTTCCCAAGCTCACCGCCCGGACGCTCGGCCGGGCATCCCAGGAAAGCCGGCTGCGCGAGGCAGATGACCTGGCCAGCGACGCGGCGGCCGTCGAGATCGCGGCAGGCCGGCCCCGGCAGGCGCTGATCCGCCTGGAGCAGGGGCGCGGCGTCCTGCTGGCCCAGGCACTTCAGCTGCGCGGTCGCCTTGACGACCTGGTCCGGGCCGATTCCGACCTCGCGCAACGCTTCGAGCAGGTCTGCGCCGCCCTGGTCGCGTCACAGGCCGGTCCGGAGCAGCGCAGGGTGCTGGCGGCCGAGTTCGACCGCATTGTGACGGAGATCCGTGGGCTGGACGGCTTCGAGGATTTCCACCGGCCGCCGGAGTGGGCGCAGTTGAGCAAGGCAGGCGTATATGGGCCGGTCGCAGTGGTCAACGTCGCCCGGATGCGGTCCGACGTCCTGCTGCTGCGGCGGGGTGCCCGGGGCACCGAGGTCGAGGTCCTGCCGCTGCCAGCCGTCACGCCCGGCGAGGTCCGCCGCCGGGCGGACTCCTTCCGAACGGCCATTGCCGAGTTGGCGGCACCGGGCATCGGCAGCGCCGAACGGTATCGCCACGACCAGGAAGTGAAGCGGGTACTGCGCTGGCTCGGCGAGCACGTCGTCGGCCCGGTACTCGAAAAGCTCGGCCACGACCGCCCGGTCGAGCCCGGCGCAGAAGCACCCCGGATGTGGTGGTGCCCGACCGGCCTCTTGTCCCTGATGCCGCTGCACGCGGCCATTCTGAATTCACGTCCGGCGCCCGCGGAGTACGCCCAGGATCGGGTGGCCTCTTCCTACGTCCCCACGCTCGGTGCGCTGTTGCACGCCCGGGCCAGGACCGCGCCCTCCGTCGAACTGACCTCGCTCGTCGCGGTCGCCGCCCAGGCCGGTGAAGGCTATGCGCCACTCACCGCGTTGGAGGAGGAGCTGGCGGCGACGGATGAACTGCCCACTGCCCGGTTGGTGCTGCGGAACGGTGACGCCACTCCGACTGCTGTGCTGGCCGCGCTCCGCAGCCACTCGCACGCCCACTTGGCCTGCCACGGTGTGCGCGACGGCGCCGACCCTTCCCGGAGCCGGCTCCTGCTGGAGGGAGGCGAGCTGACGATCAGCCGGCTCGCCGCCGAGCGGCTGCTCGACGCCGAGTTGGCCTATCTGGCGGCCTGCCACAGCGCGGCTGTCGGCGAGGACCTGGCCGACGAGTCGGTCTCGGTTGCCTCGGCGTTCCAACTCTCTGGCTTCCGACAGGTGATCGGGAGCTTGTGGACCGTCGAGGATGCCATGGGGCCGTTGCTCGCCCGCGCCGTCTACCGTCTGCTCGCCTCACCCGACACTCGCGGCGCCGCGCGCGCACTGCACCGGGCGCTCGCCGAACTGCGCACCCATCCCCGATATCGCGAGCCGCTGTACTGGGCCTCCGTCATTCACATCGGCCCCTGAGAGGGACATCCATGAACGAGGAACGCACCTGGCGCGCCGGGTTCTGCTCGGCCTTGTCCTTTCTGACCGAGGACCTGGAGGCGGATGGCCGGGCGGCCGAACTCCGGGCGGCCGTGGACGCCGTCCTCGCCGAGACTCCGGTGCAGGAAGCGGTGGCAGGGCTCGACATCCCGCAGCACGTCCTGGTGGGCACCGGGGTCATGCGCGATGGGACCGAAGGTCTGCCCGGGCTCCGGCCGCGCAGCACCGGAGAGGCGTACCGCTGCCCGGACGGCTGGTGCGACTTGCGTCTGGTGCGCGAGCCCGGCGGCGCGATCCCCGCCGGCGGCCGCTGCTGGCTGCGCGACCGGCCGCTGCGCGTCACCGAGGCTTGATGGAGGGCCGGAAGAATGGCATCACTGCTTGACGGAATCGGCGAGAAGCTGGCCGACAAGTGGCTCACGGCGTTGGCCGTTCCCGGGCTGCTGTTCATGGGAGCGGCGACGGCTGGCGCGGTGCTCGGCCAGGGATCCGCACTTGATCTCCACTTGCTGCGGGTGCGGATTGACCAGTGGAGCGCTGCGGCGGGGGAGTGGTCCACGGTCGGGCAGTTGGCCGCGCTTGCTGCGATCGTCCTCGGCTCCGCGACTGTGGGCACCTTCGTCCGCAGTTGTGCCCAGGCGTCCGAGCGGGTCTGGACCGGGGACTGGCCGGTGCTCACCGGGTGGCTCGCGGCGCGGCTGATCACCGCGCGTCGGCGCCGGTGGAACGGCATTCAGGCACAGGTGAATGGGTTGCGGGCCACCGCGCTTCCGCGTCAGCGCGGCCCGGAGCTGCAGCGCGAGCTGGAGGAGCTCACCGTCCGGCGCGACCGCATTGCGCTCGCCGAGCCCAGCCGCCCCACTTACACCGGCGACCGGTTCGCCGGCACGGCTAGCCGGCTGCACCACCAGTACGGCATCGATCTCGCCGCGTGCTGGACGCTGCTGTGGCTGACGCTCCCCAAGGATGTTCGGACCGAGCTTCGCTCGTCTCGCGCGCGGTTCGGTGTCGCGGTCGAGGGGAGCACATGGGCCGCCTGCTGCGTCCTCCTTGGAGTGGTGTGGTGGCCGGCGGTGCCGATCGGCTTGGCGGTAGGCCTCAGTGCCTGGGCGCGCGGCCGGGGCGCCGCGGCGCTGCACGCCGAGCTGGTCGAGGCGACAGTCGACCTTCACCTGCGCGCGCTGCTCGACGCCCTCCACGCCGACGCCGCCGAGTCGGCCCCGGACCGCCGACTGGGTACCGCACTGACCCGCATCGCCCGCAAGAGTAGCTAGGCGTCTCCTTCGATCGTCTTCGCGACCGGGTATGGAGCCGGCGAGGCCGCGCCACTGCTTGAGCTTGGGGCTGCAGCCACCTGACCGTGTTGCAGTGCCTGCCATTCGACACAACGCCCGTGGCTGCTGGGGGAGTGGCAGCTCAATGCGGGCCGATGACTACCAGGGAGCTGGGGGTACGAACGTGCTGCAGCGCGCACGTTCGCAGTCACCGCCGCGCCAGCTCAGCCGGGCGGGCGGGCGGGCGGGCGATGTAAACGTCGTTTACTCGGCGCCGAAGTTAGACCGGGGCGGCACCTGTCGCAGCCGCTCCCCGCCGGGCGCATCGTGATCGTCAAGGCTGGCGGATGTAAACGCCGTTTACTCAGCACTCGTGCGCTTGAGGTCCCCGGGGCCGTCGATAAAGATCACATCGAACCGTCCCGCCTCGGACGGCATCCGCCGGTTCAGCCACCTCTCGAGCAGCGTGGCGGTGGCCCGAAAGTCCTCGAGGTTCTTCACCTTGGGAGGGCCAGGCGCCCCACGGGTTGGGGATGACTTGGCGCCTTCGCCGCCGCGGACCGGAATGATCACCTTGCCAAGGGCCTGGCCTCCCTGTGCTGCTGGCCCGGTGTAAACGGCGTTTACACGGAGCTGGGCTCCCGCAGGCACCGATGCCAGCGTGACCGGGTACACCCTTCTGATGAAGAGGCCGACGCGTAGCCGCCCTGGGCGAGGCAGGCGCGCACCGCCCAGGGCTTGGCCCCGCGTTCCAGTCGGGTACCAGGTAGTTACCTCTTGGCGATCGAGTGGAAGTCCAGGTACCTGTCGGCGAGCAACTGGATCACAGCATCCATGTCTTCCCCTTCCTGATCGCGCCACCTGCGGAGCGGGTTCATGTGGACGGGACGCCACTCGGGTCGCCGTTTCGAGCTGGGGCGCAGTTGGGCACGGTCTCCTGCTCCGCGGCGTGCAGAAGGTCCTGGGGCAGGAGTTCACGCTCCCGCAGAAGGTCCTGGGCGTAGGCGTGCGGGTAGCGGAAGGCGTCGAAGGCGGGGCCTGGCAGGCTCTCGACCAGTGCGGTGATAGTTCCCATGGGCTCACTTTGTCCCGCCCGGTCCTGGCCGGGGGTGGCCTGTCTGGAATCGCGTCCATGGTGATCGACTTCGCGCGGTTGGTGTCAGCTGCGGGATGGTCTGCCCTGTACGGCAGTGGCCCGGGGTCACCCAAATTTGGGCGACCCCGGGCCACTGCCCTCGCGGCTCAGTGCCGTACGTCAGGCTCCGGGCAGGTACTCCGCGACGAACTGGGCAAAGTCCTCCGGGGTGAGGATCTTGATACCGAGCTCTTCGGCCTTGGCGCGCTTGGAGCCGGCCTTCTCGCCGGCCACGAGCAGGGTGGTTTTCTTGGAGACCGAGGAGGACGCCTTGCCGCCGGCGCGCTCGATGAGTTCGTTCATCTCGTTGCGGGAGAGGGCGGCGAGGGAGCCGGTCATGCTGCCGGTGACGACGACGGCCTGGCCGGCGAGCGGGCCGGTCTGCTCGCCAGTGCCGGTGCTGGCGGCCGCCCGGGCCGGGGTAGTTTCCTCGGTGCCTACGCCGTGCGCGGCGAGCTTGTCGAGGACCGGCGCGAGCTCGGCGAGCTCGGCGACGATGACCTGGGCCTTCTCTGTGCCGATGCCGTCGACCTCGGCGAAGGCCTCCGCGTCGGCGGCGCGGATGGCGGCCATGGAGCCGAAGTGGGCGGCGATCCGGCGGGACATGGTCCGGCCGGTGCCGCGAACGCCGAGCGCGCAGAACACCCGGTTCAGGGGCTGAGTCCGGGCGGTCTCGAGCGCGGCGAGGAGCTTGTCGGTGCTGGTGGCGCCCATCCGGTCGAGGGCCAGGAGCTGCTCGCGGGTGAGCGCAAAGAGGTCGGCGACGTCGGCGACCAGGCCGGTCTCGACGAGCTGGACTGCCCGGGTGCCACCGAGGCCTTCGATGTCGAGCTGGTCGCGGCCGACGGCGTAGCGGATGGAGGCGACGGCCTCGCAGCCGCGGCCCCGCACGCAGCGCCAACGCTGCTGCGAGGTGTCGATGGCGTCGCCGCAGCGAGGGCAGACCTCGGGGAAGACGATCGGCTGCTCGTCGCCGGTGCGCTCGTCGACGAGGGGAGCTTCGACGCGAGGAATGACGTCGCCGGCCCGATAGACGAAGACCTGGTCGCCGAGCATGAGGCCGCGGCGGGTGATGTCGGCCGGGTTGTGCAGGGTGGCGTAGGTGACGGTGACGCCGTCGATGACGACCGGCTCCAGGACAGCGCGCGGGGCAATGACGCCGGTGCGGCCGACGTTCCACTCGACGTCCAGGAGGCGGGTGACCTTGTGGACGGCGGCGAGCTTCCGGGCGATCGCCCAGCGGGGTGCGCGCGAGCCGGAGCCGGCCAGCTGCTGGTCCGCGGCCGAGTCCGCCTTGATGACGACGCCGTCGATGCCGAACGGCAGGGCGGCGCGCAGCGCGGCGATCTCTTCGACGCGCTGCTGCACCTCGTCGATGCTGTTGCAGCGCAGCGGGTGGGCCGCGGTGGTGGCGGCGGTGTTGGCGCCAAGCTGGGCGAGGCGCTCCAGGAGGGCGGTGTGGCCGAGGTCGGCGAGGTGGCCGATGGCGCCGTAGGCGAAGAAGGTCAGCTCGATCCGGTACGGGCGGTCCTTCGCGCGCAGGGTGCCGGCGGCGCCGCTGCGCGGGTGGGCGAAGGGCACGGCACCGTGGGCGAGGCGGATCTCGTTCCCGTGGTCGAACTGCTCCTGGGTGAGAAGGACCTCGCCGCGCAGCTCGACGTCGACCGGCTCGGCGAGGGTCTGCGGCAGGCCGAGGACGGCGTCGGCGGCGTGGGTGATGTCCTCCCCGGCGAGGCCGTCGCCGCGGGTGATCAGCTGGGTAAGCCGGCCGGCCTGGTAGCGGGCGGCAACCGCGAGCCCGTCCAGCTTCGGCTCCACACACCAGCCGTCCACGGACCGGCCGAGGCGACGCTCCAGCCCGGCGGCCCAGTCGGCGAGCTCCTCAGCGGAGAACACGTTGTCCAGGGAAAGCATCGGCACACTGTGCGGAACATCGCCGACCACGGCGCCGCCAGCGACCTTCCCGGTGGGGGAGTCGGGCAGCACCTGGTCGGGATGGGCCTGCTCCCAGGCCTCGATGTCGCGCACCAGCGCGTCGTACTCGTCGTCGCCCAGCGGCGTAGCGCCGTCGGTGTAGTACGCGGCGGCGGCCTGCACCGCAGCGGCGACGGCGTCGGCGTAGGAGGTAGGGGAGTCGAGTGCCATGCGCACCATCATGTCGGTGCGTACCGACAGCTGCGCACGTGCCCGGGGGAGTGGCAGCACGAGACGCGGAGCTGATGCAGCACGGGCATGCGCAGACGCCTTCGCTGCGCATGCGCAAGGTCACCCCTTGCGCGTGCGCACCCTTGCGCGGGTGCGGCACCGGGGAGCCAGTGCGCGTGGCTGAACGCCTGCGCAAGGCGCCTGCGCAACCGGCCTGCGCATGGTTGGCCCCTCTTGCGCATGCGCAGGGCGGTGTGTGGGGGCTGGCTGCGCATGCGCAAGAAGCCGGCTTGCGCACCCTCCTCCCTGCGCAGGTGCTGCACCGCGCATCCTGCGCGCGGCCTGGGCAGGCTCAGCTGCTTGGCCATTCCGGTTCCGTGTTGGCCGATCGGGCGTCGACTCGGTCGGCGGTTCCGCGAAGGGGCCTGATTGGCCGCCTGGCTGTGTTACCCCTGTCGGCCGAGTCCGTGCACGGTCGCCAAGCACGAGTAGGAGCGGCGCAGCGCCCAGGCAGAGGGCTGCCCCCCCCTGCGACGCCGCGTCCGCCGCGGCCGTACCCGACAACCTGCGCCCGCCCACTCACCCTCCGCTGGCCGGGCCCCCCACGGGTCCGGCCGGCGGTCATTTCAACGGCTTCATCGAGCTCGTTGCCCTGAAGGGGGCGGTTCGGGGCCATTCGAAGTAGGCGACTTCGCTGCCGTACGTCAACAGGAGGCCTGGGCCGCAGGCGGCCGCCAGTCCTCCCTTGTAGGGCAGGTGGCAGCGATGGACCGCTCTGCCGGTGGTGGGGTTCCAGACGATGGCGGTCCGGTCCTCGCTGGTGGTGACGACCAGCGGGCCGTCCGGCCCGGCCACCACCGCCTCCGTCACGGCGCTCACTTTGTCGGTGTGGCCTTTGAGGGTGTGCAGGCGCTGGCCGGTAGCGGGGTTCCAGACGATGGCGGTCCGGTCGCCGCTGGTGGTGACGGCGAGCGGACCGTCCGGTCCGGCCACCACCGCTATGCCGGTCACCCTACGCGTGTGGCCTGCGAGGGTGTGCAGGTGCTGGCCGGTGACGAGGTTCCAAACGATGGCGTTCCAGTTAGTCGTGATGGCGAGTGGGCCGTCCGGCCCGGCCACCACCGCCACCCCAGTCACTGCACCGGTGTCGCTTTTGTGGGTGCGCAGGCGCCGGCCTCTGACGGGGTTCCAGACGATGGCGGTTCGGTCCTCGCTGGTGGTGACGGCGAGTGGGCCGTCTGGCCCGGCCACCACCGCCACCCCAGTCACTGCACCGGCGTGGCCGGTCAGAGTGTGCAGACGCCGGCCAGTGACGAGGTTCCAGACGACGGCGTATTGGCTGCTGGTGGTGACGGCAAGTGGGCCGTCTGGCCCGGCCACCACCGCCATCCCAGTCACTGCACCGGTGTGGCCGGTCAGAGTGTGCAGGTGCTGGCCGGTGGCGGGGTTCCAGACGATGGCGGTTCGGTCCTCGCTGGTGGTGACGGCGAGTGGGCCGTCTGGCCCGGCCACCACCGCCACCGCCCTCACCGCGTCGGTGTGGCCTTCGAGGGTGTGCAGGCG
>NZ_JBFBDW010000013.1:0-89485 GCF_040683455.1 Kitasatospora sp. NPDC093679 | reverse complement strand
TGGCGCCGTCCGGTGATGAGGTTCCAGACGATGATGGTCCGGTCCTCGCTGGTGGTGACGGCGAGTGGGCCGTCTGGCCCGGCCACCACCGCCACCGCCCTCACCGCGTCGGTGTGGCCTTCGAGGGTGTGCAGGCGCCGTCCGGTGGCGGGGTTCCAGACGATGGCGGTTCGGTCCTCGCTGGTGGTGACGGCGAGTGGGCCGTCTGGCCCGGCCACCACCGCCACCCCAGTCACTAGGCCGCGATGGCCTTCGAGGGTGTGCAGGCGCCGTCCGGTGATGAGGTTCCAGACGATGATGGTCCGGTCCTCGCTGGTGGTGACGGCGAGTGGGCCGTCTGGCCCGGCCACCACCGCCACCCCAGTCACTGCACCGGCGTGGCCGGTCAGAGTGTGCAGACGCCGGCCAGTGACGAGGTTCCAGACGACGGGGGTGTCATCCCAGCCGGTGGTGACGGCAAGTGGGCCTTCCGGCCCGGCCACTACCACCGCCCCAGTCACGTAATTGTTGTGGCCAGTCAGAGCCTGCAGGCGCCGTCCGGTGATGAGGTTCCAAACGATGGCGGTCCGGTCCCAGCCGGTGGTGACAGCGAGCGGACCATCCGGCCCGGCCACCACCGCCACCGTCCTCACATGGTCGGTGTGGCCTTCGAGGGTGTGCAGGCCCCGTCCGGTGATGAGGTCCCAGACGATGGCGGTCCGGTCCCAGCCGGTGGTGACAGCGAGCGGACCATCCGGCCCGGCCACCACCGCCACTGTCCTCACATGGTCGGTGTGGCCTTCGAGGGTGTGCAGGCGCCGTCCGGTGATGAGGTCCCAGACGACGGCGGTCCCGTGCACGCTGGTCGTGACAGCGAGCGGACCATCCGGCCCGGCCACCACCGCCGCCCCAGTCACTAGGCCGCGATGGCCTTCGAGGGTGTGCAGGCGCCGACCAGAAATGAGGTTCCAAACGACAGGGGTGTCATCCCAGCCGGTGGTGACGGCGAGCGGACCATCCGGCCCGGCCACCACCGCCACCCCAGTCACTAGGCCGCGATGGCTGGCAAGGGTGTGCAGGCGGGCAGGGTGGGTGCGCCGGGTGGCCCAACGTGGGGTCAGTGGGGTGGCGGGGATGCTGGGTGGGGTGCTGCTGATGCTGCGGACCAGGTCCGTTTGCTGCCAGCTGGAGGCGTCGAGGGCGAGGAGATCTCGGCGGGCTTCGAGGCGGTGTCGGCGCGGGTCGTGGGTGGTGGTGGTGCGGTAGATGTGCGCGTTCAGACGGGCCTGCTCGCTGTTTGCTCGCAGCAGGTGGGGGACGAGGTGGTCGGGGTCGGCATGGACTAGGAACCCGGGGTCGGTGAGGAGCTGGTCGAGGGCTTGGCCGCCCGCGGCTGCGGCGTGGTCGGCGGTGTGGCGGAGCAGGTAGGCGTGGGCGTGTTGCCAGTCGGGGGTTTCTGCTGCCGTGGTGGGGATGGTGGCGGTCAGGGTGTGGTGGAGGGTTGCGGGGTCGGTGCGGGGTTGGGTGTGGTCGATGAGGGCTTGGTGGAAGTAGCGGTAGAGGAGGCGGTGGTCGGTGTCGGGGGTGGTGCGCAGGTAGAAGGCGGCTTTGGTGAGGGCGCGGCGGGTGTCGGCGAGCTGGGGGGTTGGCCTGCCGGGGGCGGGGGGCTGGTGGGCTAGGGCGGCGGCGTGGATGAGGTCGAGGGGCATGCCTTGGCCGCGGGCATGACCGAGGACGGTGAGGACGGGCCTCATCCAGGGTTCGGTGGCGGCGAGGGTGTCGAGGTGGAGGTCGAAGACTTCGGTGACGCTGCAGGGTGGTGGGGGCAGCGGGTGCTGGGGTGGGGTGGTGTTGAGGTGGTCGGCGTAGAGGTAGGCGACCAGGAAGGCTCCGTGGTCGTTGTAGGTGGCGAGCCGTTCGGCGATGCGGCGGGTCTCCTGGGGTGGGTGGCGGCGGGGGAGGACCTTGCTCAGGTAGATGGTGAGGTCGTCGGCGAGGGTGCGGCGATCGTCCTCGGTGGCGGGGTCGAGGTTGAGGAGCACGTCCGGGTGTTCGGTCAGGTACTCGTGCAGGGCGGGCAGGGTGTCCCACCACCGTCTGGTGCCGATGAGGACGCGGCAGCCGGCCGTGTCGCTGCCGGGATTGGTGGCGGTGAGCGGCAGGAGGAGTTCTTCGAGGACGGCGGCGGGGTTGTCGGCCTCGTCGAGGGCGTCCAGGATCACCACGGTGTCGTGGGCTTCCTGCAGTTCCCGTAGCAGGCCTGCCGTGGTTGCCTGCTCGGGAGCGTCTAGCCGTGCCGATGGGTGGGGTCCAGGGTGGCTGGGATCGGGGTTGTGCTGCCGGTGGAGCTGGTGGTGCAGGGAGTTGGTGATCTGCTGGAGGGTGAGCTGGCGGGCGTGGACGGCCAGCACGGTGGCGGGCTGGCGAGGGCGGAAGTCGGGGACGATGCGGGCGACGCGGTCGCCGAACTCGTCGAGTTCGGGGTGGAGCAGGCAGGTCGTGATACCGAGGAGGGCTGACTTTCCGCTGCCGGGGCCGCCGGTGACCACCAGCGCCCGGTTCGACCGCCCGTCGGTTTCATCGGCCCAGGCCTGGATCCGTCGGAGCTGTGAAGTGCGGCCGGAGAAGAGGATGTCGGTGGCGGTGGGCTGGCCCGCGGCCCGGGTTGCGAAGTGCAGTGGGTCCAGGCCGGGTGAGCAGGCGAGGGCGAATTCGCGTAGCCGCGGGTTCATGCCGGACACCAGGCCGGTGTGGGGGCCCGGGCGGTGGGCGGGGTTGCGGAAGAACGGCTGGGGCTGGGGGTCGGCGTGCACGTGGGGGGTGTGCACGAGGTTCTGGCCCGGGCGGTGGGCGGAGCGGTCGGTGGCGGCGAGGTGGCGGTCAATGGCCCGGGCGAGGGTCGCCACCGGCACGTATTCCTGGTCCGGGCTGATGTCGAGGTCGCCCTCGGTGAGGCGGTGCAGGATCTCGGTGGTGGCGGCGGTGAAACGCGCACCGTAGGTGATGGCGTCGGCGGTGCAGGCACCGATGACCCACACGTTGCGCTGTCCGTCCTGTGGGTGGCGGGTGGCAAGGTCGGCGAGCTGCTGCTGCACGACGGCCTGCCCGGCCCCGCACACATCGAGCAGGAACAGCACCTGCCGACCGCTGTTCCTGGCGGTGCGCAGGAGGGTCTCGACGCTGAGACAGGTGTCGTCAAGCAGGTCGTCGCGGGCTTCGCCGCCAGCAGCGGCCAGGTACAGTGCGCCACCGTCGGTGGGCTGGGCGCCGTGGCCTGCGAAGTGCACGACGAGTGGCTCACCATGACCGGCATGCCTGCGCAGTTCGTCCCAGGCACGGGTGAACTCGGCCTTGGTGCAGTCCAACAGCGGGTCCCCGCCCGTGATGGCACCGGCCCGATCCATTGCGAAGGCCAGTTCCTGCACTGCCTTCCGGATGACCGGCAGCGGTTCGAACGCGGTGACGCCGTCGGCTTGGTCGTCCTCGCTCACGTACGGCTCGGGGAAATCCCCAGTTCCCGCCACCAGCACCCTGACCATTGGGCCTCCTTCTTACTTCCCGCCGCTGGCCGGCCCCTCGCCGACCCAGCCCGGCCGAAGACCGGCACCCAGCCCACTGGCGGCGCAGGCCACAGAACCCCGGCCCTGGGGAAGGGCAAGAACCACCTTCCCCCGCCCCAGAAACGGGCCCGAACCGTGCTTCCGAGCGGGCGGAAGCGACCCCGCGGGCGGCCCGCCTGTTCCTGATTACCTGTCAGGAAATGTACGGTGCGACAGCCGCCGCCAGCAGGCCGTTGGCGAGATACCCACCGATCCCGTGGAAGCCCAGGCCGTTGTCGCAGGTCTTGTCTACATCGACCGGGAACACCTTGGCGAGCTTAGGCGGCACGGCCACCACATCACCGGCGTCCGCGATGTTGACCCACTGCTTCACCCCGGCCGGCCGGGCGCCCCGGCCCGAGCGCAGAGCCGGGTCTAGGCGGCGGGCCAGCGACGGGACGCGCAGCGGTGAGCCGACCGTCACCAGCAGCTCCACCTGCAGGTCGATGTGGGCGTGCAGGGTCTCGTAGGTGACGTAGGAGCCGAGCGAGTGCGCGATCACCACGGCCGGAGCCTCCCGCCGAATCACCTCGGCGACCCGCTCACGCACCAGGTTCCGTCGCTGCGGCCAGGTGGTGTAGGCCTCCACTTCGCGCAGGTTCGCCACGATCGCACGCTCCAGGCGGCGGATCGTCTGCTCCCGCGCTGTGCCCGACAGGCCGCCACCTCGCTGGTCGACCAGCCAGCCGAGCATCTGCCGCAGCGGTGCCAGCGCCACGTTCTGGGGATCAGCCGGTTGCACGGCCCCGGCAGCGGCCAGCCATTCGGCCGCCGCCGCACGCTCCGCCGCACTGAGGCCGTCGAAGCTCGTGTCGTCACCGGCGGACTGGGCCTGGTCCGGAAGATCCGGGCGCAGCAGGTCCGCATAGTAGGCCATCACCATCTCCGGTGCCTCGACCGACAGCCGGTGCAGGCTCTCGACCAGTCGCGGCCGGCAATCAGCCACCCGACGCGCCGCGGCCTGCTCCGGCGACGCGCCACGGACGTGATTGAAGATCCCGTGCACCAGCACGATCGGCGCCATAGCCCACCCCACTCAGGTCATCACTCTTGGGCCCGATTCTCCGGGCCATCCCCGCCTCCGGACCTACCCATCCCATGCGCCTCACCACACCACCCGGCAGCTCGGGTGGCAGGCGAGTTGCGGTCAAGCCCGCGGTGGCGGTGCCTGGTGGGGCGGCGGCATGTGCAGAGCCCCTCATCGGTGCAACCGCCGGGAGGTGTCGGTGTGTGGGCAGGGCGGCTCGGCTCTGGACTGCATGTGCCGTCCGGCCGGATAGCGTCGGTGACGGCGCGGAATTCGGGGCTCGAGTGGTCGAACTCGTATACGACGCCTGCATCGAGGCGAGCGATCCGGCCGCCCGGCGATGCCAACTGATTTGACTCCCACTTCGAATCTGGGAATTCTTGGAGTCGCTGAAGTTGAAGACGAAGGGGGCGTAGTGGTTCGCAACTCCCGCACCATCGAGATCGACGACGACGTGTTCGCCTACCTGCAGCGGCACAGCGAGCCGCTGGTGGACACGCCGAACGATGTTCTGCGTCGGTTGCTGCTCGACGGCGTCAACCCCGCTGCGGACGAGCAGGCCGGTGATCGGCGCGGTACGGGGGCGCTGATGCCGTTCATCGAGCGCGGCTGGCTGGCACCGGAGGCGCAGCTGCACCACACCAAGAAGCGGGCCGGGGCGACGTTCTACGCGAGCGTCACCGCGGACGGCTGGATCCGCATCGCCGATGGTCGGGTCTTCGCTCTCCCCTCCCCGGCGCTGAAGGCACAGGTGGGGACCGAGATCAATGGTTGGGGCCAGTACGTGGTCACCGAGACCGGCGAGACCCTTCAGGAGCTGCGTGCCCGGCTGCAGCTGGAGGAGGCCACCGACTGATCGGGAGCGGTGAGTGCGGGTCGAGTCGGCCGGTGGGGAGCGCTGGGAGGCGTGGTGGGTGAGGGGGAGACGGTGGCGGAGGTGCTCTCCGATGCCGAGAGTGCCGATGTCCTGGACCGGGTGATCCTTCCGGTCTGGACAGGTGGCGCCGTTTCGCAGGAGAAGCCGGTGGTGCTGCTGGTGGCCGGTCCGCCCGGGAGCGGGAAGTCCACCCTCGGTGACCTGCTGCTGCCCGTTCTCGGTCTGCGCGGCGGCGCGGTGCGCGTCGGCGCCGACCTGTACAAGGCCGTCCACCAGGACTACGAGCGGCTGATGTCGCAGGACGTGCGCACGGCCGGGACCACGGTGCGCACCGATACCCGTCGGTGGCAGGCAGCGGTGGAGGAGCACGTCCGGTCCCGTCGTCTGGACGCGCTGGTGGAGACCGCGTTCGCCGATGCGGACGAGGCGCGGGCCCAGGTGCTGGCGTACCAGGCGGTCGGGTACCGGGTCGAGGTGGTGGCGGTGGCGTGCGCGCTGGCGTGGAGCCAGCTCGGAATCCTGGACCGCTACCTCGGTGAGAGCGAGGGGGCCGGGCGGTACGTGTCGTGGTCCAACCACGACGAGTGCGCCCGGCAGCTCGGCCGCACCCTGGAGGTCCTGGAGGCCGAGCGCCTGGTCGACCGGATCACCGTGGTGCGGCGCGGCACCGAGCTCCTGTACAGCAACGAGCTCGTCGTCCCTGCTGTTCGTCGAGGGTCTGCATGGTCGGCTGGGCCTCGCCGACGACCGCCCGGTGCCCGGGCAGCGTGAACCCGCTCGCGCGGTGGCGCGCGTGCTCGCCGAGCGAGCGGGCGGCCAGGTCCTGGTCGCCGCCGAAGCGGGCGACATCGCCCGGGGTGAGGCGCTCGGCCTCCAGGCCGCGGTCCAGGCAGCGGTAGCCGGGCAGCAGGTCGTGGACGCCGGGCAGGGTCGCCGCCATCGCCTGCACCCGCCGCAGCAGCCACGTCGGCTTGGCCCCGGTGTTCAGGAGGTTGAGCGCGAGGACGGACTTCACCGAGCCGAGGAACGGCGTTCCGACCGTGATCACCGCCCGGGTATCGGCGGCAAGTTCCGGGTCCTGCTCCAATGCGGCCCGCACCACCAGTCCGCCCATCGAGTGCGCCACGAACAGCAGACGCGGCTGCCGCACCCCCGCCGCCACCCACTCGGGGCGGGCGGCAACCCGCTCCCGCCACCGCTCCAGGTGGGCACGGGCCGTACGGGCCAGCAGCGCGCCGTTATAGGAGACCGCGATCCGCCAGTCGTAGGGGAACG
Organism: Kitasatospora sp. NPDC093679; assembly: GCF_040683455.1. Lineage (NCBI taxonomy): Bacteria > Bacillati > Actinomycetota > Actinomycetes > Kitasatosporales > Streptomycetaceae > Kitasatospora > Kitasatospora sp. NPDC093679. Next base: position 82,728 of record NZ_JBFBDW010000013.1, on the reverse strand, counting down.
GCGCCACCGCCTCCGGCGCCAGCGTGACCCGCCGCAGAGCCGTAACCGCATCGCTGTAGGGGTCGAGGCCTTCGAGGACGGGCAGCCACCACGGCCTGGCCAGCAGACCGGTCGCCCGGACGCGGGTCAGCGGCGCCCGCCGGGCTGTGCCAGCGTCTGCGGCCTGCTCCTGGGCGTCCGCTCGCAGGGCTCCGAACAGGCCCTCGCCCATCGACGAATTGGTCAACATCCCAAGATCGGCACCCCACAGCGGGCGGCCCGTGACGGTGTCCTCAAGGACGCTGCCCATGATGCCCGGCACCACCACGCACGCATTCCGGGTCCGGTCCTCGAATACCGGCGGCACCCCCGCCCACGGCACGCCGAGCCCCGTCCCGTCAGCCCCCACCATCCCCATGCCGTCCGACGATAGAGGAGCCCACCCTCCCGGGTACGGGCTTCACCGAAGAAGCGTGCCGCCCGACGCCCTGCGTCGTGGCGGTCTCCCTTCGGCTTGCCGCACGGGGAACGGGCCCCGAAGCACCGGACGGCACGGCCGGGCGAAGGGCTGGCAGCGCGGTGGAATGCAGGAGTGATCTGACCGATGTCCAGTGGGCGCGGTCGAGCCACTGCTGCCGGTGAGCAGCGGTCGGTGTGGGCGGTGGCGGGATCACCGGCAGGTGGTGAACGAGGTGCTGCACCGGATCCGCACAGATATTCCGTGGCGGGATCTCCTCGAGCGGTACGGGCCGTGGAACACGGTGCATGAGGGGTATTGGCGCTGGTCGGCGGACGGTCCTGGCAGGTACTCCTGGAGCGGGTCCGTCCGTGAGCCAGGGCAGGTAGCGCCGAACTCCCGGCCGCGTGGTCGCTACGGTCGCATCAGCTCAGCCAGCAGCATGGTGTAGCGGGCGCCGATCTCCGTCTGCTCCTCGAGGTCGGCCGCTTGGAGGCGGATGCGGTCGGCGGTCGTGGCGTGCAGGGCCGCTGTCCAGTGGTCGATGCGCTCGGTGTCTGGGGCCGGCTTTGCGCGTTCGGCGCCGATCTGGGCCCGGTACCAGGCCGCCACCGCCTGCACGGCGTCCAGGGCCTGCGTGTCCTCGTGGCCGGACGTGGGCAGCCCGGAGTAGTCGGGGCTGTCGTGGGGCTGGGGGTCGGGCACGGGTCCACCTCGGGTCGGAACGATCAAGCCATTGTCCGCCCCGTCCCGGGCCGGCCACAACGCGGGGCCCTGCCGGGCGTGCCGCGAGGGCGTAGGTTGATGCCGGGTCAGATCGGCGGGAGGGGACGCGGTGGCGGGGGATCTGCGGGCACTGTTCGGCTCGAACGAGCGCGTAGGAACGGACGAGGCGTTCACCAACCGGCAGGGTCAGTGGCAGGCCGTCGCGGACGCGCTCGCCGGACACCTGGCCGCCCTGGCCGCGCCGGGCTTCGACGTCCAGGACCTGGAGGCGGCGCGGCGCAACGTGCTGGTCTTCCACGGCGTCGGAGGCATCGGCAAGAGCACCTTGTCGCGGAAGCTGGAGGCCGCGCTCGCCGACACGGCCCTGCGCCCCGCCCAGTGGGGCGAGCCCACCTGGCCCGCCTCGCCCCGGCTGCTGCCGGTGCGCATCGACCTCGCCCGCTCCGCTGGCGGCGACTTCGAGCGCCTGGTCCTCACGCTGCGCCTGGCCCTGGCCGGCCTAGACCGGGCCCTGCCCGCGTTCGACATCGCGCTCATCCGGTACTGGGAGCACAACCACCCGGGCGAGCCTCTGGAGGAGTACCTGCGCCGTACAGGGCTGGTGAGCCGCTTCGCCAGGGCCCTGCCCGGCCAGATGCAGTCCGCGCTGTCGGAGGCCGCACAGGCCCTCGCGCTGCCCGGCGCCGTCGGCTCGGCCGTCGGTCATGTCGCCGGCGCCGTCGTTCGGGCGGTGCGCGAGCGCCGCACCACGGCCCGGGCACTGGCCGGCTGCCCGCGGCTCGCCGACCTGCTCGAGGCGGAACCGGACCTGGACGCGCTCTCCTTCTACCCGCACCTGCTCGCCTACGAGATCGACCGGCTGCCGGCCAAGGACGCAGTCGTCCCGGTGGTCCTTCTCGACACCTTCGAGGACACCGGCGACCGCACCAACCGCGACCTGGAGCGCCTGATCCAGCGCGTGGTGTGGCTGATGCCGAACGCCCTGTTCGTCATCACCGGCCGCAGCCGCCTGCAGTGGGCCGACAGCGCCCTGCAGGGGCAGCTCGACTACACCGGGCCCGCCGCCTGGCCGCAGCTCGCCGCCCACATCCCCGCCGCCCGCACCGCCCCCGCTACCGCGCCGGCCAGCACCGGGCCCGGCGGCACTGCGCCCAGTACTGTGCCCGGTCCGGGGCCGGTGGCCGACCGGCAGATCCTGATCGGCGACTTCAGCCCCGAGGACTGCGACGACTACCTCGCCCGCCGCCTCACCACGAACGGCCGGCCCCTCATCGGCGACGACCTGCGCCAGGTCATCGCTGCCCGCTCCCACGGCCTACCGCTGTTCCTCGACCTCGCCGTCATGCGCTTCCTGGAAATCCGCCGCACCCGCACCCCCGAGCCGGCCGACTTCGACCACGACTTCCCCGCCCTCATCGCCCGCACCCTTCAAGACCTCACTCCCGACGAACGCCACGTGCTGCGCGCCGCCAGCCTCCTGGACGCCTTCGACGTCCCCCTCGCCACCACCGCCGCCGCCATGACCCACCAGGCCCCGGCGCTGCGCCTGATCGAGCGGCCCTTCGTCCGCGAGAATCCGCTCGCCCCGTGGCCGTACCACCTGCACGGCGTGGTGCGCTCCGCCGTGCGCCGGGCCGACGACCAGAGCGACGACCGCTGGTCCGACCAGGACTGGGCCAGCGCCGCGCTGCGGGCCTTCGACGCCCTCGGCCGGCAGTGGACCGGCACCCCGGCCGGTGGCCGGCGGCTGCTGGTCGCCTGCCTGCGCCAAGGCCTGGCGCTCGCCCGCGACCACCGCCTCGACCTCGGCTGGCTCACGGAGGCGGCCTGGACGTATGTGTCCGACTCTGTGTGGGAGCCCCTCGCCCCGGCTGCTACCGCGGACCCGCGTGGCGGGCAGGCGCCGGCCACGGCCGCCGACGCGCTGGTCGAGCTGCTCAGCGCGCTCGCCCGTCGGCAGCACGAGCACCGCTCCCGCACCGTCCAGCGTCTGTCGGCCGTCACCGCGGCCGGTCTGCTGCCCGAGGACCTGCAGCACATGGCCGTCTACTACCTCGCCAAGGCGCAGCGGGACCTCGGCCACCGCGCCGATTCCCGCCAAGGCATGCAGCTCGTCGCCGACGGCGGCGGCCGCCTCGCGCCCGCGGCCCGGCGCGGCCTGGTTCATCTCGCCCGTCTGGCCGGTGACTTCCCCGCCGCCCACGCCGCCGCGCAGGGCCTCGGGTGGAAGGGGCGGCAGCACCGTGTCGAGGGCGACATCCTGTGGCCCCACGGCGACATGGCGGCCGCCGCCGACGCCTACCTCACCGCCCGCACCCAGGCCGAACAGCACGGTGTCGCCGGAGAGCGTGCGACCGCCCAGGCCCAGCGTGCCTTCGTTCTCGCGTTCACCGGTCCCGAGGCTGCCGACGACGAGATCGACCTCGCCGAGCAGCTCCTGACCGGCCTCGACCTGCGCGCCACCGCCCTGACCGTCCGCACCGCGGCCATCATCCGCGACGCGGGCCTGGACGGCATCGACGACCGCATCCAGAGCCTGCGCACCGAGACCGCAGCTGCCGGCATCACCGCCGCGCAGGCTGCGCTCGAGCTCGCCGCCGCCTTCCACCACGCGGTCCGCCGCGACGATGCTGCCCACGCGGCCGCTCAGGCCCGCCTGCGCGACCTCGCCCGCGGCGGCGACTACGCCCACTACAGGGACATCGTGCACTTCATGGCCGGCCAGCACCCCGACACCCCGACGGCCGTCCGCTGGCTCGACGCAGAAGAGACCGTGCACACCAGGTGGCGGGCCCTGGTCACCACCCGGCAGGCCCACCTGCACACCGAAACCCGCTGAAAGAAGGATCCGAGGACCCATGACGTCACCGCGCAGCCGCAAGATCACCTACGGCGAACCCATCGGTTCCGTCGACCTGCCCGCCTTCGACGAGAACGGGGCACCCTACGAGGTGTGGCCCTGTACCGACTGCCTGCCCTGGCACTTCGAAGTCGTCCGGGCCGGCGACGGCGAGGTCATGGTCCGGGAGTGGCATGCCATGGAATGCGCACTGTTCCAGCAGCTCATCTCCGATCAGTGACCTCGCGGGGCCGGGCCCGCGGCCCCAATCCGAGAGAACGGTCACTGTCTGCGCAGCTTGCCATTGCTTGCTGTATCCGCGAACATATATGTGCAAGGTCCTATGCGCTCGATCGAGAACGCCCAAGGGATCTTGCACCTCGTAGGCCCCCGGTCCGTCCGGGGGTTTCTGCGTTCCCGGGCCAGTTCTCAGGAACCGCCGGGCGCGTCCCTCCACACGATCCCCTCGCCAGCGGGGTCGCCCAGCCACCGCGGCTTCAGGCGGCGGTAGGAACGCGACATCGGGCCGATCGGCTTCAGCCTCGGCCACAGCGTGGGATCGGAACAGGCCAGGTGATGGTAGGCCGCGTAGGCGACCATGTCAGCGGCCTGGATGAGCTGGCTGTGCGCGCTGTCCTGCATCACCGGGTCCTCCAGCACCCGGCGGGACGCCAGCGGCAGACCACGGTGCACGCCCCGGTACGGAGCCGCGTTGCGCACCGCATGCCGCCAGGCCTCGCTCGCAGCCTCCGCAGTCAGGCCGTCGGTGTCCGCCGGCCCCGGATTCCCGTCAAGGACCACCATCACGTGGGTGTCCTTCGCCGCAGCCCACTCCTCAAGGTGCTCGACGAAGCAGGTGTACACGTCCGGGAGAACACTGGTCCGGCAGGCCACCGTCGTGACCGTCACGTTCTCGCACCGAGCCAACCGCTTGAGCAGCATCTCGTGTGCAGCGATCCGGCTCGGCTTCTGGAACAGCTTGTCCTGCTCCTCCGTCACGCAGAACCGGCCCCGGCCCTTCACCAGCTTCACCGCATGCAGCTCGGTGCTCTTCGCCACGCCCCACTCGGCCTCGACTGCCCGCCGTCCCTCCAGCCAGCAGTGCATCACATCGCTCCACCCGGCGGCTGGCACCAGCAGACCGGTCAGGGTGCGAATGTTGTCCGAGCCCGAATCATCGACGTAGCACAAGTACACCGTCGGACTATAAGGCCAGGCCCGGTCACCCCATCAAATCGCTTGCTGCCCCAGCTCCCTGGTAGCCGATCGCCTGCTGGCGCTCCCACCCGGTCCTGGTTCCTCTCCGCGATCGGCTCGCTGGATTTTGGCCGCGCCTGAGCCCCTGCTGGAGGTAGGTGGAGAACACGTCGGCAAGGTCGGCGGTCGCAGTGAGCGGATACATGCCGGCAGAGCGCGCACCCCTCCTCATCGCGGTCTTCTTCGGCCTAATCGTCGGGGCCTGACCTTCCTCGGCCTCGGCCCGTGACCAGGCGCGGTGCTGGCCGCCTCCGGGGCGAGCCTCCCAGTGCTGCAGCACTAATCGTTGAGCCCTAAAGCAGCGGACTGAGGGAAGGATAATGATCATTCATTTCCTTCTCGGTCTGCTGCAGGCGATCGCTACGACGGCTCTGGGGCGGCGGGGAGGATCCACAGGCCCAGCCCCACCGAGTTGGCGGCGGCGAGCAGGCGGCCGCTGGGTGAGAAGGCCAGGGGGCTGCGGCGATTGACGAGGACGATGTGGACGATCTCGCGGGTCGTCGTGTCGAACATGATGAGGGTCTCGTCGGTGCTGGCGGCGAGGATCCGGCCGTCAGGGGAGAAGACCGCCCTCAGGCTGTACGAGGGTTCGGGACTGTGAAGGAAAAAGTCCGCGATCTGAGCAAGGGTGTTCAGGTCGTACAGTCGCACGGTGCGTGGCTTCTGATAGCTGACAGTCGCCGCCAGGGCGCTCGCCTCGGAGACGTTCGCCGCACCGAACGAGATGCTCTTGGTGGGGTTGTTGCCGGCGGACAGCTTGCCGGCCACCGCGCCCGTGACGGGGTCCCACAGGTGCAGGCCTACGCTGTGCCCGGTGGCCAGTAGGCCGTTGGAGGCGAACGCGAGCATGTCGATGTTGTCGTCCCCGGTGGTGATCTCGCAGACGAGGTCGCCGCTGGCGGCGTCCCGGATGTGCACGAGGCGGGCTTCGGCCTGGATGGCGAGCAGCCGGCCGTCGAGGGAGAATGCGCAGGGCCTGGCGGCGGCGTTGGGGATGCGGGGGATGTAGGTGGGGAACTGCCCGAGGGGCATGCCTGTGGCGGTGTCAAGGAGGCGGACGGATCCGTCGTTGCCTGCGGAGGCCAGGACGCCGCCCGCGGGGGAGAACCCGATCCAGATGGCGCCGTCGACATGCCCGGTCCGCAGCTGGCCTGCCGGTTCGAGGGTCGCCGTCTCCCACAGCCGCACCGAGCTGCCTCTCCGCGCGGCGGCGGCGAGGAGAGCGCCGTCGGGGGAGAACGCGATCGAGTTGATGATGCCGGTGTCTTCGACGGCCAGGTCCACGGAGACCAGGGCGCGTTGCTGCAGCGCGTTCAGTACGGCGCGCACGGGGACTCCCTGTTCCAGCAGAACGCTGCTGGGGGCTCCGACGCCGTCGGCCGCGCCGGTGGGCGCGGGGGAGTCGGTGGAGCCGGCCGGGACCGCCGAGGTGGGCTGGTCGACGGCCGGAGCGGCGAACGTGGAGGAGTTGCGCAGGGCGGACTGCCGGATCTTCAGCTCGGTCCAGCGGGAGCGCCACTCGGCGAGCCGCGGGTCGGTCCGGGCCGGCGGCCGATCCGCGCCGACGGTCAGCAAGATCCGCACCAGAGCCATCAGCGGGTCGACGCCGGGCAGGTACTTGCCGGTCAGGATCTCGCCGATCGCGGAGTTCGAGAGCGGCTGCTCCTTCGGCGCCAGCCTGCTGATCTTCGCGTAGGAGGGCCCGCCGCACTCGATCCTCAACCGCCGTAGGTCCTCCGCGAAGAGCGCCAACTGCTTGTCGAACCCGCCGTCCCCGCCCAGCCCGCCGTCACGCACCGCTTGACCCCCTCCGCCGGTGACTGCACGTCAAGGCCACCGTAGGGCCGGATGCCCGGACGGCACCGGTGTTTCCCGGACACTGCCGGACGTCCGGCACCGGCCGGGCCGAGACGGCTTTCTCCGGGATCCTCCGCCCTGTGTGCAGGACCGACACCCTGGAGGCTGTCCTGGAGACATGACCGAGAACACGAACACCGCCCCGGACCGTGTCTCCTCCACCGAGACCGCGCCGCTCCTGCCGGCGCGCACCGCCCTCGTTCTCCTCATCGCCGCTGTCATCGGGATCGTCGCCGGCGTGCTGACCTTCCTCGGCCACAGTCCGGTCGCCACCGCCGTGCTGTCCGGACTGACCGCCGCCGGGGCCAGCGTGCCGGTGCTGCACAAGCTGATCCGGTGAGCCCCCGGAACGGCCTCGGGAAAGGGAAGGATAAGGACCGTTATCCTTCCTTCTGGCCGATAGGGTCAGGACCATGACGAAGAAGCGGCCGGCCGCCGCCGACACTGCCCGCGACGCCGAGGCCGCGCGGGTCGACACCACGGACCTGACCCGGAAGGACGCCCCGTGACCGAGATCGACTTCGCGGTCGCCCGCGACCACTTCGAGCCGGGGTTGTTCACCTGGGCGGTGTCCGCCTCGATCGTCGACAGGCTGCTCGGCGACTGGGAGTCCGAGGGCCTGCTCACCCAGCGAGTCGAGGTCTCCGACCCGGTGATCGTCGAGGCGGCACGGGCCTTGCTCGCGCAGGCCGAGCGGGACCGCGGCGGCCCCACCTACGTGCGGATCAGCAATGAGGTACAGGGCAGGTTCGTCTGGGACCTGCCCGGGGTGCCACCCGAGGGCTTTGGACCCGAAAGGAACACCCGGTGACCGAGCGACCCGAGACGTACCACCACACCGCCGACGCTTGGACCGTCGGGCGGCTGCGCGAGGCCTTGGCCGGACTGCCCGCCGACATGCCCATCTCCCTGGCCGTGCCGGACGACGGCCGCCCCGCCCCGCTCGGCGACACCTTCGACGACGACTGGGTGATCACCGACACCGAGTTCCTCGTCAAGCAGTGGGGCGGCGAGCGCGGCGACGAGGTCGACCGGCACCTCACCCTGGTCGTGGACCGGCCCACCGGGGCCTGGGAGCTGCGCGAGGGCGAGCGGATGCCGGGCACGCGGTGAGCCGCCCCGTGCTGCGGACGGCGGGCACCATGGTGCCCGCCGTCCCGCTCGACCCCCGCGGCGACTGGCCCGAGGAGGCGCGGCTGCTGCGCGAAGACCTGGCCGCCGAGTGGGGCGAGGACGACCCGCTGCCCGACCTCGCCGGCGCCTGGATCGCCCACTACCACTCGCCGAACACCCGCCGCACCTACGCCCGGCACTTCCGGGTGTGGAGCCGGTACTGCGCCGAGCGCGGCCGCCACCCGCTGGCCGTCGAGGCCGCCCTGGCGGACGCCTTCGCCCGGCACCTGGAGACCGCGCCCACCCTGGTCCGGGTGAAGGGCGGCGCCTACGGGCAGATGGCACCGACCGGGAAGCCGTACTCGGACGCGGCCCGCGCGAACGTCCTCTCCGCCAACAGCTCCTTCTACCGCTACGCGGTGAAGACGAAGGCGCTGTCGGTCGGCGACCCGTTCGCCGACGTCCTGCGACCGCAGATCGACCCCGACCACTCCGCCACCGAGGGCCTGACCCCGCAGGAGAACCTCCGCCTGGTCGAGGCCGCCCGCGCCCGCTCGCCGCGCGCGTACGCCCTCGTGCTCTGCCTGTACGTGCTGTTCCTCCGCGTCGACAGCCTGCTCGCCGCCGACGTCGAGCACCTCGGCTACGACCGAGGCCACCACGTCCTGCGGATCCGGGTGAAGGGCGGGAAGTGGAAGAACAAGCCCGTGCCGCCGTTCGTCTGGCACGCCCTGCAGGACTACGTCGGCGACCGCACGACGGGCCCGCTGTTCGTCACCCGCACCGGCGCCCGGCTGCGCGAGCCAGAGGTGTGGAAGCTGCTGCGGCGCCTGGCCCGCCGGGCCGGACTGCCGCAGGCCGACTCGATCCACCCGCACGTCCTGCGCGGCGACGGCATCACCGACGCGCTCGCCGCCGGCGACAAGCTGGAGGACGTCCAGGACGGCGCCGACCACAAGGACCCGCGCACCACCCAGCGCTACAACCGGCGCCGCAACCGGCTGGAGCGCCACCCCGGGCACGGCCTGGCGGCCCGGCTCGCCGACCAGCTGGCCGACGCCGGCGGCGACCTGGTCGAATTCGCTGACCCGCGTTGAGACGCCGTGTTGTGCTTCACCGGCGGGGTGCAGCCCACCATCACGGGTACGGCCTGCTTATCGGCGCCCCGGCCAGGCGACGGGGCTACCCCTCCGGGCGGAAGAAGGGGACGGCCCTGGAGAGGCCGTCCCCCGATTTCAGGCGGACTTCTTGCGCATCTGCTGGCCCACCGCAGCCAGGCCCACAGCGACGCTTGCCCAGGTGCCGACAGTCTGGGTGGGGGCGGCCGGGAGGACCGCGGTCATCGGCAAGCCGACGACGATCACCACCACGGCCACCCAGGTGCAGCGCTTAGGCCAGGCCAGGGGGTGGGTAACCTGGCTAGGAGCAGCCTTACGCTGCCAGCTGTAAATACCCATTGAGATAACTCCTCCTAATTGAGCGATTCTTGATGGTTTGGCCGCGTTGCCCCTTCTTCGGTTGGCGCCTGGAGGGGCGGCGCGGCGTACTGCACTCCGAGGCCCTCACGGGCCCGGAGTCGTCGTGGGCGACGGCTCGACGTCCGTCACAGGAATGCCGAGCCCGCGGGGGGCGAACGGCTCCCACAAGGCGTAGACGGGCCGGGAGGCCCGTCCCGATCGGGTGGCCAGGGTGTCGTACCACTCGTCGTCGACGTGGACGAGGATGTTGTGCTTCAGGAGCTCGTTGATCCCCTTGCCGGCGGTGGCCTCGGACAGCCCGTACCAGTCCTTCACGCGCTCCTGCGGTAGGGCGAACCGCGGCTTCCTCAAACTCAGGGTGATCAGGAGTAGCGCCTTCGCCGGCAGGCTGAGCTTCTTGTACCAGCCCTTCTCCCAGTACTCGAAGGGCAGCTGGAAGTACGGGTCGCCGTCCCCCGGCGGCCGGTACGGGGCTCCGGATCCGTCTTCGAGGAGCTTGGTGACCACGGTCTTCCCCTGGCTGCCTCGCGCGGTGGAGATCAGCCGGAGGTCGCGGAGCACCTTCCAGGACCGGGAGACCGAGGTGGTCGCGGAGCCCTCGTCGTACAGCCCCACCGTGCGGCCCCAGGTGGTGGACCACTCGATGACCGAGAAGTCGCCGCCGCTGGTCACCGCGCCGACGAGCAGCAGCAGGTCCAGTGCCCGTTCCTGCTTCCGCCGGACCAGCTCGGCAAGTGGCCCGGGCTTGGTCTTCCCGGGCTTGCCCTGCTGGAGCAACGTCCGCCGATACGGAGCCGTCCGGGTCAGACGTCCGCTACGGTTGAGCAGCTTCATGACCGTCTCGTCCTGGGGTAGCGCGCCCGGCGACTTCCCCCCGGTCGGCGAAGCCGTTTCGCTCTCCTGCTGCATCGTCATGACCCCACCGTACCCGTCGGGGTGCCTGATTCTCGACGCTGAAAATCGTCAAGCGGGCAGTCGACTTGCCGGTTCACGAGGTGTCATACGAAGTCCTTATGACATCCATACGATGACAGCTAAGACGACAAGTAAGAATGCTGACTATGTATGGCGACTTGCCGGGCCGGGGACGTACGAGTCTCCCGGTGCCCGGGTGCGGCTGGCCGGGCTGTGATCATCCACTTGCTTTTGCTGGTCTGACCCGAGATCAGCCGGGCCACATCATGAGGGGCTGTCGGCACAACTGCGCCACGGGCCTCGGGACGCTGCCCGAGCAGACCAGCCACATAGCGGGCTGACGTCCGCTCAGCGGCCCAAACTTGGCCCGGACCGGCCCTGGGCTGGCGGCTCGTAGCGGCGGTTCTGCTCGGCGATCCGGCGGGCCTCGGCATCGCGGGCCTGCTGGGCCGCGAGCTCGGTGGCCGTGGCCAGCTGGTGGGCGGTCCGCCCGATGCTCTCGATCGCCGACCGCTGCGGGGAGAGCGCCGCGCGGGCGCGGGCCTCGGCGCGCAGGCCGTTCGCCCGGCGCTCCTGCTTCTCGGCGGTGGTGTGCTGGGTGTCGGCCTGGGTCTGCAGCCGCCTCGCCTCGTACTCGTCCTGCCGGGCGAGGTTGGCGGCGTAGGCGGGCAGGGCCGCGCGGTACGCGGTGAGGCGCTCGGTCAGCTCGTCGCCGTTCCCGGCCGGCCACCGTGGCAGCTTCAACTGGGTGGCGGCGGGTTCCATCACCCGGCGGGCCTCGGCGAGGGCCGGGTCCAGCAGTCGCCGGATCTCCCGCTGTCCCTCCTCGGCGGCGAGCCGCTGGGCCAGGGCCTGCGCGGCGGCCTGCTGCTGTTCGGCGCGGCTGGTGCCGTCCAGGCGCAGGGCCAGCCGCCCGCGCCGGGCCTGCTCGGCGGCCTCGGCCTGCGCGGCGCGCGCCGCGTTCTGGTCCGCGTACGCCTGCTGGAGCAGCTGCTCCAGCGCCTGGACGTGCTCGACGGCCTGGGCGGCGGCGTCCAGCCACGCGGCGACGGCGTCGGCCTGCTGCTGGCCGGGCGCGTCCGGGGTGCCGAGCACCCGGCGGGCGTCGTCCGCGCGGGCCTGCAGGTCCGCGGCGCGGGCGCGGGCGGTCTCGGCGGCCCGGTCGGCGTCCTCGGCCCCGGGCAGCAGCTCCTCGGTGGGCAGCTTGCCGAACCGGCGCTCGCGCCAGTTCGGGATGCGCGCTTCGCGGGCCCGGGAGAGCGCCGGGTAGAGGGAGTAGGCGTCGGCGCCCATGCCGTAGACCAGGGCGACGTCGGCGGTCAGGCCCTGGGCTGCGGCGATGGTCATCGCGTAGCCGTGGGAGAGCGCGCCGGCGGCGATCTGGTCGGGCGTGATCCATGCCTGCTGCAGGCGGTGGCCGTCCGGGCCGGAGCGGCGCCACTCGACCAGGGCGCGGCCGTGCTCGTCGAGCTCCCGGACGATGCCCCGGGAGCCGTTCAGCACGTCCGGCTGGGAGTCGTCGCGCCGGGAGCGGTAGTCGTTCTTGCGGACCCGGACCTGGTCCCCGGCCGCGAGCTCCAGCGTCCGGCCGCCGGCCTGCCGGTAGGTGCGGGCGCCGGTGAGCTCGCCGCGTTCTTGCAGCAGGCGGCGGGCGGCGGCGTTCAGCAGCTCGGTGTCGGCGTTGGTGGCGGCGAGGACGACGAGGCGCTCGGTGAGCTCGTGCGGGTCGGCCTCCCAGCGGCGGCGCTGGTCGAGCCAGGCGGTGAGCATCCCGGTGTGCGCCTGCTCGGCGGTGTCGACCGCGTGGACGTGGCCGGCTTCGGCCCACGCGGCGAGCGCGCTGGTGCGGGCCCCGTCGCGCCAGACCTCCAGCGCGGCCCGCTCGGCGGCGTCCTTCGGGCGGCGGTTCTCGGTGAGCACCGCGCCGTCGACCAGGGCGTGCGCGGCGGCGAATCCGCCGCCGACGCCGATCGCCCGCAGCTGCTGCGGGTCGCCGATCATCACGACCTTGGTGCCGGTGGTGCCTGCACGCCGCAGCAGCTCGGCGACCGCCCGGTCGTCGACCATCGCGCCCTCGTCGACGACCAGGACGTCGACCTGGTCGAGGCCGGGTCCGCCGTGGTCGGCCCGCAGCCACCCGGCGATGGTCGAGGACTCGATCCCGGCTTCGGTGGCGAGGTTCGCGGCGGCGACGGCGGCGGTGGCCGCGCCGCACACCCGCAGGCCCGCCGCCTCCCAGCCGACCCGGGCGGCCTCCATCAGCGTGGTCTTGCCCGCGCCGGCGACTCCGACGACGACGTCCAGGCCGTGACCGGCGGTCAGCAGCCGCTCGACGACCGCGCTGCTGGTCGCTGAGCCTGAATCCGCGGCTCGCCTCGACGGTGGACAGCGCGAGTTCGGCGGCGGCCGCCGTGATGCGGGCGGCGCCCTCGCCGAGCCGGGCGGCGGCGGTCTCGGTGATGGCCTGCTCGGCCGCCAGGATCGAGGTGTGGGTGAACCTCGCCGAGTTCGAGAAGTGGTCGGCGCCCTGGTCCGGCAGGCGCACGGCGTGGCCCTCGACCGCGAGGACCCGGTCGGTGAGGTGCTCGGCCTGTTCGGCGCTCGCCAGGCCGCGCGGGCAGGCGTCGATGACCGCCGCGAGGACGGCGGCGCGGGTGACGACCTTGGCGGAGGCGACCAGGCCGCCGTCCTCGCGCCAGATCCACGCGGCGATCCGCTCGGGTGAGGGCGGCTGGGGGCCGTCCGGTCCGGCCGGGCCGGACGGCGCGCCGCCGGGGCCGCTCCAGCCGGGCGTGGCCGCGCGGACCATCGCGGTGACGTCGAGCGGGCGGCCGTCGACCCGGACCTGGCGGGCCCGCTGCAGCCAGTCGGCGCGCTCGCTGACGGCCTGGTCGCTCTTGCGCTCGGCGAGCTGCTGCGCGACGAGCTTCTGCTCGCGGGCGGTCATGCCCTCGGTGACCGCGTCGGCGATCTGCAGGTGCCGGCGGGAGAACGCGGTCCGCAGCTCCTGGGGGATGCCGACGACCTCCCACGCGCCGGTTTCCTTCGAGCGCTCCCAGCGGATCCCGAACCGGGCCGCGGTGAGCTCGCGCAGCCGCGCCTTCACCAGCGCGTCGGCGGCCAGCGCGTGGCGGTGGGCGTCGCGTCCGCCGGCGCCGGGCGCGCGCCACTTCCCGTCGTTGAGGGTGCGGGCCATGTTGGCGAAGGTGATGTGGACGTGCAGGTGCGGATCGCCCGGTCCGGCGCCCACCGGCCGGGCCGAGCGGTGGGTGGTCATCCAGCCGAGCAGGCCGGAGGAGTCGGCCCGCTCGGCGCGCTTCGCCCGGTCGCCGGCTGGAGTAGTGCCGCTGGACCACGGAGTTGCTGTCCGCATGCGTCGAGCCCGACCGCCAGGTCCGAGTCGGCGAAGACCCAGCCGCCAGGCTGGTCTCGGTTCGGCAACCCTGCTGTGCGTCCCGCCGAGAGGTGGAAGCGTGGCGTGTGATCACCCAGCAGAACGCAGGAGGCCTTCGCATGCCCGTACTCATGTCCTCGACCTCGTTGCTTCGTCCGGCCCGCAGCAGCCAACGGGCCGCGCTTTGGGCCACAACGGGTGCCACCGTGGTGCTGTTCACCGCAGGGTGTGGCAGCAGCAGTAACACGGGTGCCGGGTCGGCCGCCGTCGTGTCGGCCACGCCCTCGCCAGCTGCCTCCACTGACGGTCCTGCGATCGGGACGTGGTCGGCCGGAGGGGGTCTGACTCACGTCAAGAACATCCAGGCTGACGCGGTCGCGGTTGGCCAGGCCGCGGCGTCCGGGGACTCCGGTGCCGTGGCACAGGCGTGCCGCACGATGCGGGTCCATGTGGACTCGGCGCAGGAGTACGGCCCGATCCCGGACGCCGAGGCGCAGCAGCACTGGTCGAAGGCGTTGCTGTGGTACGGCCAGAGTGCGCAGCACTGCATTGATGCGGAGGGGCGTGCGGCGGCGATGGCGCGGAGCACGGTGGAGGTGACGCAGGGCACGGTGGAGGTCGAGGCGGTGGCTGCCCGGCTCGGGGAGATTGCCGACGCTGGCTGATCGGTGGCGGCGGGCAGATCGGGCCACCGTCTGCAGTTCACGGAACCGGCTGCCCCAGGTTGCCGTCCAGTGTGGTCTGCACCGCCGCGGATCGTCTCCCTGCTGCCTGGCGTATTCCTCAGGGGCGTGGTCAGCGAATGAAGGTTGCGCAGGTGTGCTGGGCCCGGTCCTGGTTGCCGGGCAGGGGCGTGGCATGATCAGCAGCGGCGGCGTCCGGGGATCTGTCATTGCCTGCCCGGACGCCGTCCTGTGCCGGGGACGGCAGTGGTGGCACAGGGGTAATCCGCACAGCGAGATCCAGGGGTGGGTTTCGCGGCTCGGGCTGCCGTCTGGAAGCGCTTGTGCCCGGCGCTTGTGGGCGCCGGGCACATTCGGGTGTTCTACTGCCCGCTGGTCCAGTAGTCGGGTGGGAAGTCACCCGGCTGGGTGGGGCTGGCGGAGACGGTCTGCAGGTGCCGTTTCCGCCCGAGAATGCCTCTGATCACGCGGCGGCTGCGGGATGCGGGCTTGTGCCACCACTTCCCGGGGTGCTTGAAGGTCGCGCGCGAGTGTTCTCGTCCGATCATTGCCATCCCCTTGCCGACGGGCGGGTGTCGGGCGGTCAGGTGCCGCAGGTGTAGCGGCCCTTCTCCCCGTACAGGGTATCGCCGGCGACGAGCTTGCCGGTTTCCGAGGAGTAGGCCATGCCGTTGCCCCACAGCCTGTAGTCGTAGGTGCCGCCTCCGGTGTTGCAGCCGACGCGGAACGTCGAGTCGTTGACCTGGTTGTTGCTGCTGGGGCCGGTACCGCTGCTGGTCATCGACCGCCAGCCGGTCCAGCTGCTGCGGTCGAATGCGGCGACGGTGTACTGGTCATGGAACGCGCCGGTACAGGTCTGGTGTGTGCCGGCCTCGAGCCTGCCGCCGCTAAGGATCGTCTTACCGACCCACAGGGTGCAGTAGAAGCCGACCGCGGACGGCTGCTCCGGGGTGTTTGCCGTGGGGGTCTTACCCGCGGTGGCGTTGGAGACCAGTGATTTCGGCAGCCAGTACGACGGGTCGGCCGCCTTGGCGTCCGATCCGTCGATGACCGGGCTCTTGAACGTGTCCTTGCCGTCGTAGCCGAAGTAGGAGACCTTCGCGTCGGTGAGGTCGATCTGTGCACCGGCGGCAACGGCCGGGCGCAGGGACGCGGGTTCTGCCGAGGCGCTGGTGGCCATTGGGGCGGCCAGGAGGCCGAGTGCCACGAGGGCCGTGGCGGTCTTCTTGAGCATGAGGTGTCCCCCCTGTTGTTGGCGATGTGCCAAGGACATGCCTAACAACCGAACATGCTCGCGAAATAGTTGGCATGCATGCTATGGCGTGAACATGCCTAGGAGGGGCCGATTCCGGGCTGGGGAAGCGTCAGTTCCGCCCACCGGCGAAGATGTCGGTCGCAGGCTCGTCGGTCGCGGAGCGGCTGGGCTCGACTGGGCACGCTGGTTGGCGGTCCGACTGTCCCGGGTTGCTGATGCTGGACCGCGGTGGCCGGGGCTGTCGGTCACTGGACGGGGTGGCGGGGGCTGGTGCAGGGCTGCTTGGCAGCGGGCCGCGCGGCCGGGGCAGGGTGTTGGAGTGCCGAGCAGGGCGCCTGGTCCGAACATTGCGTCGCCACGGCGGGGGAGCTGGTCATGTCGGAGGACGCTGGCCGGCCCGTGCTACTGGTGGGGGCGGGAGGGGTCCTCGGGGACGATGGCGGCGATCCGCACGGTCGGCGGCCAGGGTGGTGCGGGGGAGTAGGCATGGACCACGTTGATGGCAGGTCGGCCGGTGCCCGGGTCGCCCTCGATGCGGGGGGAGTACAGCTCGATCTGCTGTGTGGCTTCGGTGATCGTGCGGATCAGCCAGCCCAGGCGCGGCTGGTGTTCGAGCTCCCGGCGCAGTCGCTCGATCGGCTGGTCGGCGCCGAGCTCCTTGGCGCGCTGGGCGGCGCGGTCAGTGACTACGGCGACCACCTCGCCGCCGGGGTGGTCCGGGTGACTCACCCGGCGCTCTGCCGGGCCAGCAGGTTCGCGACGGCCTCGTCGATCGCGTCGACGGCGTCCCTGTCAGCTGCGAGCAGTACCCGGCCGCGGTAGACGGCGGCGATTTCGGCGACCGTGACCAGGTCGACCACGGTGCCGACCTCGGCGACCTGGTCGAGCCGGTCGACCGGCACAGCAGCTGGGCGGCGAGTTCTGCGTCGAGGCGTTCGGCGTCGCCGGGGAAGCCGTGGCCGGCCCGCAGTGCGGCTCGTAGCTCTTGCACGGTTTCCATCGGCGGTAGGCCGAGCTGGCTTCCGCTGTGTTCGGTGGGCTGGGCGCTCATCCCCACCTCCCTCTCCGTGTTGGCGCGGCCCTGCGCCGGCCGGTTCCTGTGGTCCTGACGGTAGTCGCTCGCGGTCGGTCTGCGGGACCGTACCGGGCAAGCGGCTGCGGCATCCCGGCGTCGGACTCGAGGGCGGCGCGGGCGGGGTCAGCTCTTGGGGAGAGTTATTCCCAGTTCGACCATGGCGGGGGAAGCGGGTCCGCCTTGGGAGCGCTCGGTCTTGTCGCCCTTGACGGTGGGTGCGACGGTGCGTGGGTCGACTGCCTCGGAGGGGGCGCCGCTGGCGTAGAGGCCGTTGGGCTGCTGGTCTCGGTCGTGGGGGAGGAGCCAGAAGACGCGTCGGCGGAAGGTGCCGGAGGCGCGGGATGCTGGTGCGCCGGGGCCGAGGATGGCGTAGCCGATCATGCGGCCGTCGCGGTGGTAGGGGGGTCGGCCCTTGCGTGAGCTGAGGCGTTCGAGGGATTGGCGGACGTAGTCGAGCCGCTCGGGGTCTTCGAGCCAGCGGATCTCGATCTCGTGTGCGAGGTCTGCGGGGTCGATCAGGGCGCTCACGGCTGCGGCTCCTCGTCGGCCAGGAGGCCGATCCCGGGGTAGTACTTGCGGGAGTTGGACAGGACCATGTCTTTCGGGGATGTCATACCCAGTGTCTCGCGTACTCGTGCAGCGAAGGCTCGGGCGGTCACAGGGTTGGCTCCTTCTTCGCTGCACCAGCGGTTGTAGGCGCCGAAGAGCTGGGCCTGTTCGGCGCGGAGTCCGTCGGCGATTTTGCAGGCTTCGCCGAGGAATCGTCCGACGCTGTCTTCGGTCTCTGCGTAGGCGCTGGTGGCGGTTTGGACCTGCTGGGGGCCGGCGAGGTCCTTCTCGCCGCCGAAGTAGCGGCGTGCGCCGGAGATGAGCCAGGCGAGGATGCCGGGGCCTTCTTCGGAGACGAGGACGCTGGCGAGGTTGTCGATCTTGCGGTCCTCGGCGACGACGCGTTCGAAGGGGATCATGCGCATGCGGCGCCAGAAGGCGGGGCCGCCGGTGCCGACCTCGGGGCGGTGGTTGCCGAGGAGCCAGAGTTTGTGGGTGGGGGTGAAGCTGAAGAAGTCCTGCCGCATGCGGCGGGCTTTGATCTTGTCGCCGCCGGTGAGGAGCTTGACGCGGGCTTCGTCGAAGCGGTCGCCGGGCTTCAGCTCGGAGCACATGATGATGCGCCGGCCGTGGAGTTCGGCGAGATCGGTGGGGTGCCCGTCGAAGGCTTTCGCCATGAGGAAGCCGGGCGGGGCTGCGTCCGCGTAGTCGCCGAGGAGCTGCAGCATCACGTCGAGGAGAACGGACTTGCCGTTCTTGCCGGTGCCGTAGAGGAACGGCATGATCTGCGCGCCGACGTCGCCGGAGATCGAGTAGCCGAGGCACAGGTGCAGGAAGTTGATCATTTCCTGGCCGGCCGTGTCGGTGCCGAAGGTGTCGCCGAGGAAGCGGAACCAGCGTGGGGTCTGCATCGGTTGTGGTGCGACGGTGGTGGAGCGGGAGTGGCTCTGCCGCTTGGGGTCGGGTGGGACGATGAGCCCGGTGCGCAGGTCCACGACGCCGCCGGGGGTGCACAGGGCGTAGGGGTCGGCGTCGAGGGCGGAGGCCTGCAGCACCATGCCGGGGGCGGCCTTGGCCTGCTCGAGCATGGCGTTCATGCCGTTGGTGGACAGGGCGCGGCGGCGGTGCCGTCCGAGTTCGGTGTTGGTGTAGGCGCCGGTCGGGTCGTGGAGGCTGAGCTGTTCGGCCAGGTCTCCGGCGGCCCACAGGACGGTGTCGGTCTCGTCGATCTGCCAGCGGTGGCCGGCCCAGCTGTACCAGCCGAGGCCGGGGACGTAGCGGTAGTCGCCGCCGTAGAGGCGGACGAACAGCTTGGCGTTGCCGCGGTCGCTGAGCGAGTCGGGCAGGAGGCCTCGGGCGGTCGCGGCGGGCATCGGCGCTGGTGTGCTCGGGTGTACGGGGGCTGGGGAAGTGTCGGTCGGCTTCACCATGTCGAGGAGGCTGTCTTGGACTGCGGCGGGCAGTTTCCCTGGCTGTATGGACAGGTGGGCGGCTTGGGCAGCGAGGATCTGCTGCGCGGCTGCCGTGGGGTCGAAGCTCCCTGCCCCGTAGTCAGTGGAGTTCATGCGCGTCCTCGAGAGTGGAGCGGGCGGCGGGCGCCTGCTTCGAGTGCGGTGCGGATGATCGATTCACAGCGCCGGTCCTGCTGGGGGCGGGCTGTTGCTGCGGCTTCACGCAGGAGGCTTTCGGCTTCGTCCGCGCGCAGGCGGCCGGCGGCGACGAGGCCGCCGGCGGTGAACGCGGCGCGGTTGAGTTTCTCGGTGAACCCCATGCCTTCGGCGGCGGCCGCGCAGGCCTCGACCTCGGCAAGGACAGTGTGGAGCGCTCGGGGGAGGTTTGTGGCGCCGCCGGCCGCGGTGACGGCCTGGCGGGCCCGTGGGGGCGGCAGGGGGGCTTCTGCGGGGGAGTGGGGCTCGTCCGCGTGGTGGGTGCGCAGGAGGTCCTGGGCGAGCCAGTTCGGCAGGGGTGCCGGGATCCGGGCGGTGCCGAGGGCGGTGTAGGTGCCGGCGGGGGTGGTGGTGCCGGGCGCGATGATGTAGCCGCCTCGGGCGCGGACGTCGACCTGCCAGGCGAGGGCGCGGTTCTTGCCGGAGCCGGTGGAGGATCGCACGGGCAGGTGGGGGTGGGCGCGGTACCAGATGTGCAGGCCGCCGGAGGGGGTGCGTACCCGGAGGGTCTCGGTGTCGTCGGCGGGGTTCGGTGCGCTGCGGAGGGCGGCGAGCAGGGCGAGGGTGTGGAAGCCGTTGGTCAGGCCGGTGAGGTCGACGTCGTCGCCGATGGGGATGCCGGGCAGGAGCCGGTCGCGGGCGGGGACCGGGGTGGTGTGTGCGTCGACGTCGATGACGACGAGGCCGGCGGGGCCGCAGGCGACGCCGACGCCGAAGCGCGGGTTCTTCGTCCACCAGTGACGGATGAGTGCGGGGTCGGTGGTGGCGGCGAGGAAGCCGTGGCACCAGCGGCCGGTGGTGAGGCAGGGGCAGCCGTCGGCGGTGTGTCCGGGGGAAGAGCAGGTGCCGCAGTTGCCTGCAGGGAGTTTGCTGCCTGGGGCGAGGGGGTGGACCGGCCAGCCCTGGCCGGCACACCAGAGAGCGATGGCCGAGGGGTTGCGGGTGCGGGGGGTGGAGGCGTTGTCGAGGCTCGCCACCACTCGGTTCCTCCCCCACCTGTGCGTTGCTTCCGGGCAGTGTGCTCGGCCCAGTCTTCGGTCGCTGGCACGTTTGTGCAGGTCACCGACTTAGCAGCGACCGAAGCGACTCATTTTCCAATATGGGGCCACACACTAGCGGAGCCAGGGGTGGGCATGATGCCGTTCCTCGGGCAGCAGCGACTGTGCGGGGTGGGGGAGCGACTGAGTCGCTTCAGTAGCTACCCAACCAACCCACGCGTTTCCGCAGGTCAGAGAGCTACAGTAGCCGAATCAGCGACTGAAGCGACTCAAGGTCGGTTATATGAACGCGTACGCGCGCACACGAATGTCGTCATATACCAAAACCTCAGTCGCTTCAGTCGCTACCCAACAGTCACATGCCACCTGACCTGCACAAACACCAGCGACCCAACCACAGCGACCCAAGCGACCGAACACTTCAGTCCGGATGGAGAGACCTCGGTGAGGCAGACAGCGACACGGTTTTCTCATTCGGCCGCTGTCCCGGGCGTGTCGTGCCGTCCGGGACAGCGACTGTGCGGGGTGGGGGAGCGACTGAGTCGCTTCAGTAGCTACCCAACCAACCCACGCGTTTCCGCAGGTCAGAGAGCTACAGTAGCCGAATCAGCGACTGAAGCGACTCAAGGTCGGTTATATGAACGCGTACGCGCGCACACGAATGTCGTCATATACCAAAACCTCAGTCGCTTCAGTCGCTACCCAACAGTCACATGCCACCTGACCTGCACAAACACCAGCGACCCAACCACAGCGACCCAAGCGACCGAACACTTCAGCACCGAGAGCGAGCTGCATCAAGCAGCGCCCGAGCCGGGCACCGATCCGAGATCCCGGTCGCTTCAGTCGCTGCGGGCTCCCCACACCGGGCCAGCGCAGGGAGGACCGGCTCCCGGCCCTACTTCTGCTGGCCGGCCCCGATCGGTGTCCGCCTGCGCGGCGAACGGCCGCGCGACACCCGCCTCTCCGGCATCGGCCCCGGCACTGGAGGAGGCACCGGCGTAGTCAGGAACTCCAGCTCACGCAGAGCATCCCGGGTCGGAGTGTCCAGCTCCGCGGTCAGGGCCCGTGCCGTCGCCGCCGCGTCCTCAAGGCTCAACGCCTCGAGCCCGTCAGGCAGCTGCTCCACCTCCAACTCCTGCGCCTGGTGCTTCCACAGGTCGGCCTCGGCCGCATGCCCGCTGCCAGCATGGTGAACAGCGAGGAGATGCGCGGCGAGCTTGTCCTCGGCTCCGTGCGCGAAACCCCACCAGAACTCGGCTGCCGGCCGGTTGCCCAACCCGTAGAGCAGGCACCCGAACGCGAGAGCGGCCGTCTCGTCGCAGGTCTCGATGAAGCTCGCGAGCGCATCCGGCGAGGCCTCGCTGGCGACGGCGACACACAGGTGCTGCAAGTCCCGGCGCAGCTCTGCGCGACCGGCCGCCCCCGCGGCTTCGGTGACCCCGCGGCGTGCCGGCCTGCCATTGCCGGCCGGCCGGGGGGCCGCCGGGGTCCGTTCGGACCGGGCGGCGGAGCGGGCGGGGGACGGTCGCTCCCCGTCTGCGATGCGCTCGGCGAGACGGCGCGTGAACGCCCACGGATCATGCCCCTCGAACTCCCGCGTGAGGTCGTCGGCTTCGGCTTGGATCAGGTCGTGGATGTTCACGTGAGATGCCCTTCTTGCTGATCGCGTTGTGGGTCGAGCAGGTACTGCAGGTGGTGCCAGCCCAGGCTGTAGTAGGTCTTGGCGGTGCTGGGGGCGATGTCCAAGACCGCCCCGATCTGTGCGTAGTCCATGCGGAGCTGGCGTAGGCGGACTACTTCCGCGTGAATCGGCCGGACCTTGGTGAGCTCACCCATCGCCCACGTCAAGGCCTCGCGCTCTACCAGCCGGTTCAGTTCCTCCTCACTGGTCACCTCGACCTCCTGCCGGGCGAAACGCTCCACCTTCGCGCGCCTGCTGCGCGTGCGCAGCAGGTCGATGACCCGGTCCCGGACGACCTTCCAGGCGAAGGCGCGGACGGCGAGGAGGTCGGGGCAGCGCAGTGCGGTGTGCCATTTGGCGTAGAGGGTGGCGCCGGCGTCCTGTACCGCATCCTCGGCGTCCTGACGGTTGCCGAGGCGGCTCTTGGCGTAGATGAGCCACTTGGTGTGTTCCTCGAGGAAGAAGCCGGTGAAGTCGAGCGGGAGTTCCCCGAGCGGGTCGCTGAGTTCCTGCTCGTTCCCAGAGAAGGGTGTTGTCACTGTGCCTCCTGCGCGCGGGCGTCGCTGCGCAGGCAGGCGACAACGGGGTGGGTGCGGTTGGTGTCCTGCCGGTGGGCGGGCGCTTGGGAGGCTGTGCCGGCCGCGGTGGCCGCGGTGGCGGTGCCAGTTGCCTCGTGGATCGTCCCGTCTGCGGCGGTGTGTGCCGCCGTCTGCCGAGGCCTGTGAGGTTCCTGCTGCACGTGCTCCCCCCTTCTTGGTGCTGTGTTCGCTGCGCACCGGGTGGTGGGCAGCGGAGCATGTGGCTCGATGGGGAACCGTTGGTGGGGGAGTGGGTGTTAACCGGATCGGCCGATCATTTTATGACGCTAAGTGGTCAAACGTTTACATAGTGTTCTGACCTGCAGTTTCAGGTCCCGGCACTAGCCAAAAAGACCTCATGAGTGACGTAGATCACTTATGCGTGCTGCCGCGCTGCTCCTAGAAGGCTTCTGACCAGCCGGAACACGCTAGGGTTCGCCACCCGCGCCACCCTTGTCCGCAAGGAGACCGGCCTGGCACCCGACCTCCGTCCCGACGATCTCAGCCCAACTGCCATCGAAGCCTCCGACTGTCGCAGTTAGCGCGGGGCCCACCTGCAGGCAGCCGTTCGGCCACAGCGCCGGCCGGCGCCCCTCCCTACTGGCCTGAAAGGACCTCAACCCCGTCTGTCACACCGCCCCTTGCCCCGATACTGAACCCGACGGGCCCCGTCTCGTCACGGCGGGCCCGGAGGGGGACGAGGTGGGAGTCGTGTACTGGATCGTGACTGCAGCCCTTGGCTGCGCCGGCTTCATTGGATGGCGGATGTGGAGCTACCCCGGAGGGTGGGACCGCGCCTTCGACAGCACCTATGCCGACGAGCGCCAGGAACTGGCCGACGCCCGACGGGTAGTACGGCAGATCCAGTGGGCGGCACGCCGGGAGATATCGACCGCCCAGGCCAAGGTCCACACACGGAAACTGGCCTACGACCAGCGGGTCCGAGCAGCAAACCGGCGCCTGGAGAGACTCAGAACCCCCGGGTACGGCGAAGCTCTGGCCGAACTCGGAGAGACCAAACTCCACGAGCACGTCCTTGTCTTCGCCGGCGAGACGATCCCCCTGGCCGGCCTGCGTGTCCGCTTCGAGCAGTCGGGCACCAAGTCACACCTCTACCTCGACCTGCCCAACACCGGTGTCCGGCACGAGATGTATCCGCACAAGGACCACCCCGAGGACGACGTCCGAGCCTTCGCCGTCCGGGCACAGAACGCAGCCGTCGACGAGAACGCCTTCCTCGGGCACCAGAAGCACCTGATCGCGGAAGCCGAGGCCGAACTCGCGGCAGCCAAGGCCGACACCGCCCCGCACGAGGAAGCCCGCCAGCACCTCACCCAGGTCACCCAACAGCACCGTAAGAACACAAGGCTCGGCAACGCTCTGGCGGACCTTGACGCCGTCCGCGACCGCTGGCACCAGGAATCAGGGCGCCGGCCCCGCTGACGGCGACTCCCGCCGGTCGGCCTTGCGGCAGAGCAGACCACCACAGGCCGGCGACGTCGGCGCCGAGGCAAGGCGTCGCCGACAGCACCAGTCGCCCTACCACCGTCTCGGGCTCCGCGAGACCTCAGGCACAGCTGCACCGACCCGAAGACCGCACCGGAACGCCAGCGAGTCCCTGCGTGACGGTCGGTGCTGCGGTCAAGCCGACGAGCGGCGTCAGTCCGGCCGCTTCAGCCGAGGAGGCGCGGATCGTCGATGTGCACGGTGATCGTTCCGGGCGGGTAGTGGTGCTCCTGGTCGGTGAGGATCATGTGCATCGTGCCGCGGGAGCCGGTCGGAAGGGCGCAGTAGAGGGCATGGGAAATGTCCTGGGCGCCGATGCCGTCGCGGACCATGGCGGCGACGGTGACGGCGGCCGCGGAGTCGAGAGGCTCAATTTCGACGGCGGGGAGCGCGAGCGCGAAGGTGCCCGCACCCTGGGATTCGACCTCGGCCGACAGGAGACAGAGGGCAGGTACGGACAAGTGGCGGAAGGGCGATGCGGCGGCGTTGTCGGCCAGCCGGACGAGGGCGCGGTGGCCAGCAGCGAGAGCCGTCACCGCCGAGGTGTCCAGGATGATCACGCCGCGGTGCCGCGCTTCAGGTTCTGTACAGACTTCTCCGCCGCGATGGCATAAGCGTTCTCAAGGACGCTAGGCATGGCGTCCAGCTCGCTGTCGTCGATCTTGATGTCTCGGTCGCGCATGAGGCGGCGACTCCGTCGGACACGCTCAGCCAGCTGTTCGGCTGTGTGTTCCTGGTTCGCCAGTGCCGTCACCAGGCCGCCGATGGTCATGCCGCGTTCCTTGGCGAGCGCCGCCAAGTGGTCGCGGGTGGTGTCCGGCACCTTGATCGTCGAGTCACCCATGCCACTACAGTACTCTCGCGGTGGAGAAAAGTAGAGGCGTCTTGAACGGCCGGGCGGAAAGTGGCATCCACCGGCGTCCGATCGTTTGGCCGCCCTCGGGCCCATCGGGGTGGAGCCGGCCTGGTTTCCAGAATCGGACGGTTGCGAACTCTTCGCTGAGGAGGGTCATGTTGCTGACCCGCAGTGGCGTCGGATGGCAGCTCTGACCTGCACTTTCGCGCGAACTTCCCGTCCAGCACGGCACTGTGACGGTGCGTGCATTTGTGCCGTGTCCCGGGGACGGTTGCTGGTGCGCGTAGCCTTGTCCTCGCACCACCACCCCAACCTGGCACCCACTGGGCCGCCCGGCGCGGCGGCCACCCGTCGAGGTTGAGGAGGGGCGCAATGCCGAACACCGAGCAGGGCGAGCAGGACCCGAACATGGAGTCCAGCAAGCCGGCGAGGGAGAAGGCGGAGCGCCGCACGGAGAAGGTCATCCAGAACGTCGAGCGGACGTTGAAGATGGCACTCTTGCTGACGAACCTGCTGCACGCTTTCGGCGTGATCTAAGGGTTCCGGACAGCAGAACGGCCCGGCTGCAACCGGGCCGCGATCCTGCGGTGAACGGGGTCGTCCTCGCTAGTGGCCTGGGAAACCACGAGGGCGGCCCCTCTCTTGTCTGATGCGCTACTGAGTTGCGCTTGAAGCGACGATCCGAACCGAACCAGACATGTGCAACACGGTACACGGGCTGTGCGGAGACTCCTACTTCTTCCTCAGCTACGCGTACGTCCTCGCGGGCGCGTCGGACGGTCCGGAAAGTCCAGCTCTCAGCGCGGATCGTGCGGATGATTCAGAGCAGTGCGAAGGCCTCCGGCGGCGTGTCGAAGACCTTCGGCGTGCAGGCGTGTCTCACGACTTGGTGCTGGCCGTGGAGGTCTTCGGCCCGGGCTTCGCGGGCCCAACGCCGTGATCACGGGCGATCCGGCGGACGTAGGCGGCGGTGAAGGGAGAGAGCTTGACGACGTCGGTGGGTCGCATGCCGGCGCGAAGGGCGTTGACGACTGCGCGGAAGGCCTCGTTCTTCGCCTGGTGATGGGCCATCTCGGTCTGGCGGTAGAGGCGGGTGGCCTCCTCCAGCTCGGATTCGATGCTCATGCGATACACAGTAGCGCAACCGGATTGCGCCTAGGTTTGAATCGCTACTCCGAAGCGCAATATAGAAGCGAAAATAGCCGTGGGAGCCACATGCGCCTGGCCCGCTGTCGACCGCCGGGCCTCTCGGCGGGACCCGGCCATCGACATACTCGTGCCGCTACCGGCGGAGCGCTGCTGGGTCGAGATCGAGGGAGAACGGGTCGGTCAGCGCAGTGGTCTCGCCGGCCTGGACGAGGCGGTCGACATAGGTGCCGCGTTCGAGGTGGCCGAGGTACAGGCGGGGACCGGGTTCGAGCTCGAAGCGCCAGTAGTGCGAGATGCCGGCCGCGGCATACAGCGACGGCTTCATCTTCTGATCGGTGACCCGGGTCGAGGGCGAGGCGATCTCGATGGCGACCAGGACGTCGTGCGCACTCAGGGTGATGCTCGCTTCAGCGGCCGCAGCTGCATCGACGACCACAAGGTCGGGGATCAGCAGCCCGTCGGGAACGATCACGTTGACGGCTTCCAGCACCTCGTACGATGCGTGGCCGGCAGCGAGCGCGGCGTCCAGAAGTGCCCACAACCGAGAGCTGGCGCGCTGATGGGGGACGCCGGGATTCGAGCTCATCAGCAGCGCTCCACCGACGAGCTCGATGCGATGGCGGGGGTCCACGGGCAGGGCCAGGACATCGTCGACGGTCCAGGGCCCACTGTGGTCGGTGACTGCAACGCTCACCATTCCCCTCACCTCCTCCGGTGCCTGCCTCATTGTCCCCATCGGGGGGGAACCGGACGGTACCGGCTCACGGATTCGATTCGGCGGACCGACCAGGAAACCCGGCCAGACGCTGGGCTCATGCGGCGCCGATGACGGACGCCAGCTTTCGGACCGGGCGTGGCGGGGCGGCATCGACGCGCTGCGCCTTGGCGGCTGTGAGGGCGGCGTGGTGGCGGGTTCGCACCTCTTGGTGCTGGGTGTGTCGCTGGCCTTGCTGCCGCCGTCCGCGTCTTAGGACTGGCTGAGGTCCGAACGGACTCGGGTGATTTTGCCGATGACTCGGCGGGCTTCGGCGCCAGGTTCGCTGATACCGGACAGGCCGTGCTCGGCCGCTTCAGCGCCTGAGGAGAACAAGGGCACCGGCGACACGTACTCGGCGATCGCCCGGTACGTGACCGCATCGAGTCGGCCCTGGATCACTGCGATCCGCGGTGCCAGCAGCCCGTCACCGTGGCATCCCGCCCAGCCCGCGCACACCCGTCTTCCCGCACTGCCAGCATCACTCTGGTGGCACTGGAACAACCTCGGCGGCTGCTCCGGAGTCGGAGCGTCGTACCGGACGAGCTTCTCGTACTCCTCCGCTGCCCAGACCCCTGCCGGCACGTCCCGTCGATACGGGCAGCTCTCGCATGGCCGCGGCGCGGGCCCTCCTATCAACGCAGACCTCCTGTACTCGTACGATGCGGCTCCGGACAGGATGCCTGAGATGGCCCTGCCCCACCCGGTCTGACTGCTGACAGCACATCCACCGATTCGTGCGTCGCCTCCCCGGCCAGGGGGATTGCCCGGGTGGGGGAGTGACCTGGCAGATCACGACGAGTTCCAGGCGAGGGACGACGTAGTAGGCGAGGAGGCCGCCGGCGACGTCGAGGTAGCGCATGGGTCCGCCGCTGCCTTGATAGGAGGTGCCGTCGAGGTGGAGTGCTTCCGCGGCGCGGACGGGCTCGGTGGCCCGTTGCTCGACAGCGGTGAGGAAGTTGTGGGGCAGCCGCCGCGGCCTGTTCCTGGTCCGGGAGGTGCTCCCAGCTCCAGGTCACCCGGTCACCGCCGTGTAGGCGGTGCGGTAGAGCTCGGCGACCGTGGCGGCGTGCTCGCGGCACTGGGCGACGGTCGCGGCGTGGTTGGCCAGGTAGTTCGCCCGGTGGTAGGCCTGCGCGGTGGCCGGCTGCCGCTCGATCTCCACCACAGCGGCCCAGTGTGCGACGAAGTTACGGATCGGCTGGACACTCCCGGTCTCGATGGCTTCGGCCATCGCCCAGGTCTGCCCGTCGATCATCTCCGGAAGGCGGTCCGCTGCAACCACTGCCAGCGCGGCCTTGAGCGCGGCCGGTTTCTGTTCAGGCCGGGGGATGAGATCGGCTCCGTCGTGCACAGGCTGACTCATGGCGGCACTCCAATCCTTCAGTGTGAGGGTACTCGGCATCGGGCGAGCAGCCGGGACCATCAGGAAGCACTGTTGCGAGGCACAGCCGGGCTGGTGCGCAGCGGAATGGTGTGGGGCGTCACGCCGCCCCGGTGAGCGGCGTCGTCTTCCGGACGGGGCGCAGCGGACTGGCCCCGGCCCGCTGCGCCCGGGCGGCTGCGAGGGCAGCGTGGTGGCGGGCGAGCTGCTCACGGGCGTGGGCGTGGTCGGCGGTCTCCTGACGGTGGCTATCGGCGGCAGCGGGCTGGGTCCCGTCGGGTTCCCGCAGCCAGCCACGGTGTCCGCGGAACCACTGGTCGCGGTCGGCGGCAGCCTGGCCGAACGCGTTCTGGCAGACGGCTGCGAGGGGGCGCGCATCTGCCGGCGAAGCTGCTGGTAGCTGGGACTGTCGGCGAAGAGTGGTGTCGTCGGTGCAGAGGCCCGGTCAGGCTCCTGCACGGCGGGGACGACATCGTCGGATGCGGGTCTCTGGCTGGCGGCGGCGGGCCGACGCGGATATCGAGGGCACGGACAGCGCCGGGACGGGCGCTGTTGAGCCTGGCTAGGACAGCGCGCTGGTCAAGACGGAGCTTGGTGGCCCAAGCCGGGGAGCCGCAAGTGACCCGCAGCGTACGGGGCCCGTGTTGAAGCTGGCCGGGAACCAGTGGAGAGACGCTTTCAGGCCAACGAGCTTGGCCCAGCCGCTGCGCACTGCACCTTGAGCGGTGCCCAGCGCCCAGCCGCGTGCGCGGCCATGGCGGGCGTGACCGCGGTCAGGGCGGAGGGGCCTCGGGCGTCCCGGACTACCTGCTGGCGGGTAGCGGTGTGCTTTTTCACTGGGCGGTCCCGTTGAGCCAGACGGCGAGGCTGACCTCGCTTGCGCGGGGAGGACACCCTGATCCGCATCACCCACACCGGCACGGACGGCTGACCCCCGCTCGCGCGGGGGGACGACGTCAGCCGCAGCAGCTTCGCCTTCTACACCGGCTGACCCCCGCTCGCGCGGGGACGCACCATGGCCCGCTCCTGAACGCCTCCGCGACGGCTGACCCCCGCTCGCGCGGGGAGGACGCCCACCCGGCGGAGCTCGCATGGCCGGCCACCGGCTGACCCCCGCTCGCGCGGGGAGGATGCGACATCCGGGCATGCAGAGACCCCCGGGGCCGGCTGACCCCCGCTCGCGCGGGGAGGACTTCACGCCATCCTTCGGCAGCAAAGAACCATCCGGCTGACCCCCGCTCGCGCGGGGAGGACGCCCCCAGCTCGGTGAGCGACGCGCTCCGCGGCGGCTGACCCCCGCTCGCGCGGGGAGGACCGCACCGTGCACTGCCGACCGGTGAGCGCATACGGCTGACCCCCGCTCGCGCGGGGAGGACTCGGTCTTGCCGCCAACCGCTCGTACAGCGGCTGACCCCCGCTCGCGCGGGGAGGACGACGCGTTCGCACCCGAGATCACGCCGTACGCCGGCTGACCCCCGCTCGCGCGGGGAGGACGCCGGGCGGCTCGGACGTGGTGCGGGCCGGTTCGGCTGACCCCCGCTCGCGCGGGGAGGACGCCACCCCCTCGTCCGGGTTCCCCATCCCGAACGGCTGACCCCCGCTCGCGCGGGGAGGACACCTCCTCTCAGACGGTTCGGGGGGCCGCGGGCGGCTGACCCCCGCTCGCGCGGGGAGGACGTAGAGCTTGGCGATGGCCGCGGGCACGATGCCGGCTGACCCCCGCTCGCGCGGGGAGGACGCCGACACCGGCGCCGCCATGGACGACGGCTCCGGCTGACCCCCGCTCGCGCGGGGAGGACGCGCGGCCCGCGCGGGTCGTCGGGCGCTTGGACGGCTGACCCCCGCTCGCGCGGGGAGGACGTCCCGACCGAGTCGGTTCGGCCCCCCCGAGTTCGGCTGACCCCCGCTCGCGCGGGGAGGACACACTCGGATGCGTAAGGAAAGCGCGAACGGCCGGCTGACCCCCGCTCGCGCGGGGAGGACGACACCGAGGCGAAAGCCAACTGTCTCGTCGGCGGCTGACCCCCGCTCGCGCGGGGAGGACCGGAGCCGTCCGAGATCGATGACGGCGGGCGGCGGCTGACCCCCGCTCGCGCGGGGAGGACGCCATGAGGCACGTAGCGTCGGCGCCGCAAATCGGCTGACCCCCGCTCGCGCGGGGAGGACCCACCGACCGCGCTGGTGACCCGAACGTAGTTCGGCTGACCCCCGCTCGCGCGGGGAGGACGTCCACTAGAACACCTGGCCCGCGATGTCGTTCGGCTGACCCCCGCTCGCGCGGGGAGGACTCGTCGAGCTTGACCTTGCGGGCGTTGGCGAGCGGCTGACCCCCGCTCGCGCGGGGAGGACACGAGCTGGACACCGACGGATTCACGTCCTGGCGGCTGACCCCCGCTCGCGCGGGGAGGACGCCTACGGCTACCGGATCGCGGGCCGCATGATCGGCTGACCCCCGCTCGCGCGGGGAGGACAGGGCGAGCGCCTCGAACGGGAAGCCGATCTGCGGCTGACCCCCGCTCGCGCGGGGAGGACTGCGACGCGCCGCCGGCCCACGTCTGGCACGCCGGCTGACCCCCGCTCGCGCGGGGAGGACTTCGAACGACGCTTCACCCGACTGGCCGTGCTGGGCTGACCCCCGCTCGCGCGGGGAGGACGCGGACAGGCAGGGCCAGATCATCACCGATGCCGGCTGACCCCCGCTCGCGCGGGGAGGACGGCCGACCCGGACGCGACGAGCGATCCCGCGGCGGCTGACCCCCGCTCGCGCGGGGAGGACCTCGCCGCCACCGACTGGACCGTTGACCAGCACGGCTGACCCCCGCTCGCGCGGGGAGGACATACCGACGGACGACCACGGGTTCCCGGAGAGCGGCTGACCCCCGCTCGCGCGGGGAGGACGCCACGAACGTCCTGGCCAGGTTCGGCAACATCGGCTGACCCCCGCTCGCGCGGGGAGGACACCTGCATGTAAGGCGGGATTGCCCGCTCGATCGGCTGACCCCCGCTCGCGCGGGGAGGACAACGGCACACCGAACCTCGCCGCGAACAACGACGGCTGACCCCCGCTCGCGCGGGGAGGACTCGGCCGTCTCCTCCCAGATGAACGCCACGGCCGGCTGACCCCCGCTCGCGCGGGGAGGACGCCGGCGCCCCGTACGCGGGCAGGCTGTGCCACGGCTGACCCCCGCTCGCACGGGGAGGACGATGTGCTGACCTGCGTAGATGAGATTGATGCCGGCTGACCCCCGCTCGCGCGGGGAGGACGCCGAGCCCGCGCCGGCCCCGTCGATCGCCGACGGCTGACCCCCGCTCGCGCGGGGAGGACGTCCAGCGCACCGGCGTCGAGTTCGAGCTCGGCGGCTGTCCCCCGCTCGCGCGGGGAGGACGTGCCCGGCAGGGTGATGATGCTGCCGACCTCCGGCTGACCCCCGCTCGCGCGGGGAGGACTTCACCAGGTCCCGGCCGCGCCGGGCGACCTCCGGCTGCCCCCGCTCGCGCGGGGAGGACTTGGTGACGGTGGCGGTGCGGCCGTCGGCGGTCGGCTGACCCCCGCTCGCGCGGGGAGGACGCGGCGAGGAACCACCACGCCCTGTCGCCGGTCGGCTGACCCCCGCTCGCGCGGGGAGGACGACGACTGCCTGCGCTACGTCGAGGCGAACGGCGGCTGACCCCCGCTCGCGCGGGGAGGACGACGACTGCCTGCGCTACGTCGAGGCGAACGGCGGCTGACCCCCGCTCGCGCGGGGAGGACCTCCAGGTCGCCGCGACCGGCCTGATCACCGACGGCTGACCCCCGCTTGCGCGGGGAGGACACCCGGAACTCCCAGCCGGCCACAGCGAGCCGCGGCTGACCCCCGCTCGCGCGGGGAGGACGAGTCCAGCGAAGCGACGCCGTTCGCGGCACCCGGCTGACCCCCGCTCGCGCGGGGAGGACCGGACCGGCCTCGTGCACGGGATCAAGGCGGTCGGCTGACCCCCGCTCGCGCGGGGAGAACGAAGGCGGCTCGACTGGCTTGTAGCGGTACACCGGCTGACCCCTGCTCGCGCGGGGAGGACTGCTGCAGGCCGGCGCGGAGGTACGAGGCAGCATCGCCACAGTGGGTGCCGCTGGCTTCCGGCGTGCGGCTGTGTCGGAGCTCCTCCTTGGACCGGTCATGCGGATGCCTTGTGCGGCGCGAGGCTGAGGAGGCCGCAGCCATACGCCTTGCCCTTGCCGATCCCCTCTGCCAGGCGGGTGCGGAGGCGGTCCGGGTCGGCGATGAGGGCGGTGCCCTCGAAGAGGGTACGGGCGTGTTTGACCTGCTGCCGGTCGTCGCGCCGCGTGCCGTGTGCGGCGTCCAGGGGTGTGGAGTGGAGCGTGGTCAGGGTGAGGCCCGCGGCCTCGGCCTGGCGGGTCCACCACTCGTCGGCGGCAAGGCCGGACAGCGGGACGACGGAGCTGAGCCGGTGCATCTCGCGCGTGGTGCGTCCGGGCTTGCGGATGGCGTTCGCGGCGATGCGGTAGCGGACCGGGAGGCCGGGCCGGAAGGCGTCGAGGAACGGGGTGAGGGTACGGGTCTGGGCCTGGCCGTACTGGTCGGGCAGTCGGGTGAGGTCGGGTTCCTGGCTGCTCTGGATGAGGATCTGGTTGCCGTGGGGGCCGGTCTCGGTGCGGAAGAGGACGCCGAGGTGGCGGCGGGGCTCGGCACTGGGGACGCCGTCGGGGAACAACGACATGATCCGGTGGTGCAGGGCTACCGCGCTGGTGCCGTCACGGCGAGCGGCGCGGTGCTGCTGGTCGGGGATGATGCGGCTCAGCCAGAGGGTCGTCATGCGTGCCTTCTCGTTTCCTGGTCGGGGTGATGGCCGGCGGGTGAGTGTCTAGTTGTTCGGGCGCCGCTGGTGGTCAGTTTCGGCGGCGGACGAGGCCGAGGCGCGGGTCGACGTGGAGGAGGTGCCCGGAGGGCGCCTGGTACGGCTGTGGCGTGGGTCCGTGGGCCGGCCCGTGCGGTAGCAGCCGCAGGTCGCGGGCGACGGGTGTGTTGCTCCACTCGTCCGGGGTGTGGGTCATGGGGTCACCGGCGGGCAGGTACTGCGCGGGAGCCTGGATGCTGAGGCGGACCAGTTCGGCCACGGTCTGCGGGGTGAGCCGGTCGTCGCCGTCGTCGGGCATTGGCAGTGGCTTCGTGCACTCGGGGTCGAGATGCAGTGCTGCGTGCTCGTCGGTGTAGACGGGCAGGAGTCGGACGGTGTCGGCGCCCAGACGGGTCGTCAGGTCGTCCTCGTCGCCGTCGTACGTCGTCAGCGGATACAGGTCGGTGATGGCGTGCGGGCCGGGGATGGTGCGGACGTCGGCGGCGGCCTGCTTGGCTGCGTCGCGGGCGGCGCGCTGCCGGTCGTCGTCCTCGGCGAGGGCCTGATCAGCGAGGGTGTTGTAGTCGGCGTAGACGGTGTCGATCGCTTCCGAGACGTCCTCGGGGATCCGGATTCCGTGGGCGGGCAGGCCGGCGAGGTACTCGGCGGTCCGGCGCAGGAGAGCGGCTTCGTAGACCTGCTTGTCTTCGCGGCCCCAGGCCGGGGGTGGGAGCTGCCCGTCGGGGATGATCACGGTGAGAGCGGGGAGCGGCGCCCATGCCGGGCGGGTGCCGCGGCCTTCGAGGTCATGGCGATGGCCGCGGCCGGCGCGTTGGAGGAGCTGGGCGAGCGGGGCGAGGTCGGATACGACGAGGTCGGCGTCGATGTCGAGGCTCTGCTCGGCGACCTGGGTGGAGACCACGATGAGGGGTTCGGCGGGTCGGGGTCCATGCTTTCCCAGGAGTGCCTTCAGCTCGTCGGTGCCTGACTCCCGTTGGTGTTCGGGCATGCGAGCGTGCAGCAGCAGAACGGTCGGTCTGCGGCTACCGGTGTGGGCGTCGAGGAGTTCGACGGTGGCTTGGGCGTCGCCGACGGTGTTGCAGACGACGAGGACGCTTCCGGTGTCGGCCGCAGCGTCGTACAGCGGCGCGAGGAGGGCAAGGAGAGCGGCGGCGCGACCGCCGTGCTGCGCCTTGTTGCGGCTGTGCCGGGCGGTGACGAGGTTGACGGCCAGGTCACGTGCTCGGGTGGTCTTCAGTGCGGGGGAGGGTGTGACCGTGCCGCTGGCGGCGTCCGCGTACAGCCAGCCCGGGTAGGAGGGGGTGATGGTGGTGGGGTCGGTGTGGCCGGCGCCGGCGCGGTAGGCGTCGACCAGGCGGCGGGCGAGGCTGCCGGCGAGGGTTGCGGAGAGCAGGACGACGGGGGCGCCGAGTTGGCCGAGCCATTCGAGGAGCCGGACGGTCAGGGTGTGGCCGTAGGCGTCGTAGGCGTGGGCTTCGTCGATGATGACGGTCTTGCCCGACATGCCGAGCCAGCGCAGGCAGCCGAATCGTGTCGGCAGTGCGGCGATGGCGCCCTGGTCCCAGGTGCCGATGGTGACGCCGGCGAGCCAGCCGCGGTGGCGGCCGCGCAGCCAGTCGTTGGGCCGGGTACGGCCGTGGACACTGGTCAGGACGGTGTCGTCGGCCGGGCTCTCACCTGGAGCGTAGGCGGGGTGAAGCCAGGCCATGGAGTGCTGCAGCGTGGCCTTGACCCGGTTGAGGTCTGCCTGATCCAGGTACTCGGTGACGCGTTCCCACATGGCGTTGGTGGTCGCCATGGTGGGGAGCAGAAGTGCAAGGCCGTGTCTGCCGGACGCGGCCGCCAGGAGCCGTGCCGCGTACAGTGCGGACTCGGTTTTTCCGTCGCCTGTCGGTGCGGTGATCAGTACAAGGCCGCCGTGCCCGCCGCCTGCTCGGATGATGTCCGGCAGCTGGTCGAGGTCGGCCTGCAGCGGATGCGGATTTCTGATCTTCGGGAAGACGTCGCGGAACGCGCGGGCCGGCCGCCACCGCGGCGCCTGCAGTTCTGCGCGCATCAGTTCGTAGGGGGCATGCTTGACGGCCCTTTCCAGATGCGACTTCCAGTCGCTTCGGTCACTGCGACGCCACTGGGCCCAGCGTGCCTTCACCCAGCCGGTGCGGGAGGCCAGCCAGTCCGCGGTGACGATCAGGCCGGTCACTGCGACCGCGACAGCCGCAGGCGCGACCCGCTGCGGCGCGACCGGTGCCCCGGTGAGCGTGTGCAGCAGCTCGACGAGGTCCGCGCGTTCGCGCAGCCAGCCCGGTGCCGTTCCGACCCGGGCATCTCCCCCGGCCACGTCCGTGAGGTGCGCCCGGTCCATCGCCCGCCCGTAGACGCCGTGGTGGCCGCCGAGGATCTGTGCGACCTGGTGCGCGGTCGAGCGGCTCGGCCGGCTGGTGTTGTCGTAGCCGTGGGCGGCGAGCAGGTGCGGGGTGACGAGGTGGGTGACGCGGTCGTGGCCGATCGGGTCCTGGTGCATCCAACCGGTCGCTGCGGCGAAGTCGGGCTCGGCGAGGAACGCCGGCGACGGCCCGCCGGGCAGCGACTGGAAGCATGGGCAGGCCTTGCCGATGTCGTGCAGGCCGGCCCAGAACTGCACCATCGGGCGGGCCTGCGCGATGCTGACACCGAAGCCGTCGGCGATCATTTGGCGCTGGCCGTCCGAGAGGTAGCTGTCCCACAGCTCCCCGGCCATCGCGGCCACGTCCAGCAGGTGCCCGCGCAGCGGGTACGGCCCGGGCAGGCCTTTCGCCTTTCCCCATGTGCCGCCGCAGTCGCTATCGGCCATCGCTTTCCTTCCGATCAGGTCTGAGAACTCCGACATCCGACGCGATCCGCACCCGCTGCGCGGGCCCGACGTGCCGGCCGGGCCCGTTCCCGAGCCGGGGCGGGCGCCCGATCGGGCACCCGCCCCAGCCCAGGAACGGGCGCCACGGTCAGGCGATCTGTCGCCGCCACGCGCCGAGCGCCGACAAGAACTCCGTCCCCAAGCCCCCGCACTGCTCTACGGGATGGGAGCGGTGGCTCTCCCACACCGGCCGGCTCGTCCACTCCCGCCCCGCCAGCCCCACGTCCGGCACCAGACGGGTCGCGGGCCGGCCGGCGTCCCCCGCAGGAGGCCGCTCCGCGACGTACGCGACGCCCACCGGCTTCTCCACGACCCCGCCACGCACCCGGGGCGCCTCCCGGTGCAGCGGCATCCCGGCCAGCAGCACCTCGACGTCGTCACGCTCCGCGATCAGCACCGGCGTCGCAGGAGGACACGACCGACGGCCCAGATACGGCGGGAACACCGGGCGCCGCAGCGCCTGCGCCACAGCGCGAATCGTCTCCCCGGGGCCGGTCACAGCCACCGTGAACGCGGCATCCGCCAGGTACCAGCTGTCGAACAGCAGCGCCTCACCGCGGCGTTTCCCGTTCGCAGTCACCACCGTCCGCTCCGCCGGCAGCCCACCGCCGACCGTCTGGAAATCCCGCACGCGCACGCCCGGCCGGTCGACCCGCACCCGATGCACCAGCTCTTCCAAATCACCGACGTCCGCACCACGCGGACGCCCGAGCGCCGCGGCGAGCATTCCCGTCACGCCACTGCGCGTCGGAACCGGATGCGTCCCCCGCACCCGCCCGCCCTTCGGACCGCCCCACGACTGCAACGGCCCCGACAGGTGCAGCAGCACCCCGCCGTTCACGCCGCCTTCTCCAAGGCGAGCGCGGCCTGCGTCATACGCTCCACCAGCTCGCCCAGGCTTCCCAGCCGCTCCCCCAAATGCTTGATCCCGGACAAGTCCGCGGTTCCGGCGTGCCCCGACGCCGCCAGCACACCGCGGTCGAAGAACTCCACCACCGCACCCGCGTGCGCATCCAGCCGCTCGATGCTCGGCGCCGTCCACCCGCTTCCCGCAGCCGTCGTCACCGGCGACTCGAACGCCCCCGACAAGTTCACCGGCTGGTCCGTGCGCACCGTCAGATACACCAGTGCCGGCGGCGTGAACGGCGCCGTGTTCCGCGACTTCGCCGTCGGCACCAGCACCGCCAACTCCCGCAGGAACGCCCCCAGGAACTCCTCCGCCGCCTCCCGGTCCCCACCCATGTTCCCGACCAGCTCCGTCACGTTCACCGACCCATACCGGTAGTACGTCCCCGACGTGTGGCCCGCCGACCCCATGTGCGCCGACCCCGCATCCTCACCCGGAACGTCATCCACCGCAGTGAAGAAGTCCGGCTGCTCCACCAGTGCGTGCGTTGTCAGGGTGTGGGCCACGCTCACCGCACCGTCCACCGTCGACTCCGAGCTGTTCGCCAGCATCCGACCGAACGCGGCAATCGACGCGTTCCTGCTCGCCAGGATCTCCCGCACCTTCTTCTGCAACTGCGCGACGAACGCCTTCTCCTCCTTCGACAGGGCGGGTGCCTTCGTCTTCTTGGTCTTGTCGGCCGAGGCCTTCGCCACCGCCTCCGCGTGCGCCGCCACCTTCAACACCGCCTCCCGGTCCTTCACCACCAGGTCCGCCAAGGCCTCCACCACCTCCTGCGGCACGTACAGCATCACGCTCGTCATCCCGCCATCTCCGATACCAAGGCCCTGGATCCCCGACGCGACGACCACCGCCTGCCCCGCCGTAACCGCTTCCTCCTCCGCCCAGCCCCGCTCCTGCAGCGCCTCCGCAACCTGCGACGGCAGGCGCCGCGTGCGCAGGGCCCGCTCACCGATCCGCTCCTCCACTCGCAACCGGGCCACCCGCTTCGTGTTCTGCGACGACGTACGCCCCCGCAGCGCCCCACCGAACAGCACGGTCTTCGGGCTGCCCAGGTCGTCCCGGTTCAGATTCGACAACGGGTAGCCGTGCAGCACGTGCGCGCAGATGTGAACAGCCATCAGGACTCCTCCTCGATCAAAGAACCGCTCTTGTCACCGCTGGGCTCGGATCCGCCAGCCACACCGGCCGGCTCCGCGCCCTCCACCTCGCCGCCGGCCGCACCGCCGTGCGCGAAGGAGAAAAACCAGTCGTTCGCGATGTCGACCCGCCGCTCGGGCCACCGCCGCAGATCCCGCACCAGCAGCGGCCAGTTCACCGGCACCCCCTCACCGGCCACCCGCGCCACCAGCGGCCGGCACTCCACCACCAGCCCCGCCAGATCCGTCTGCCGCGCCAGACGCTGCAACCGCTCCGCCGCAGAGTCCTCACGCAAGACCCCCGCGATTTCCGCCCGCCGCACCGTCCACCCGAGATCACCCCAGGACGCCTGCCACACCCGCGCCCCCCGGCCCCCGCCGCCGCCCCGCCCGGCCGACACCGACGGCGTCTGCGCCGCGAACATCCCCGCCACCGCACCGAACGCCAAGCGCCCCGCCGGCCCCCGCGGTACCAGCCGCGCCACCTTCACCGGCAATTCCCACCCGGCCACCATCCCCGCCGACGACAGCACCCGCCGCATCCGCGCCCGACCGCCCGGTGTCCCACAAGCCTCGGCGACCTCCTCCATGAACGCCGTCTCGTACGCGAGCCACGCCGGCGGACCCACCACCTCCCCACCAGCCCGGCCGGGCACCGCAACGCCCTCCGCCGCCGTCCCGGCATCGGTCACCTCACTCACGCCGCCACACCCTTTCGCTTCTTCGCGCTACGCGCCCGAGCCACGGGCCCAAAGACCAGCAACCCCCGCGCCTCCTGCACCGTCGCCATCCCCCGCACCGACGCGCCCCGCACCCCCGCCGTCGCCTCGTCGAACACCTCCAGGGCCAACCGCCGAAACCGCGGCGCACTCCCACCCGGCTCAGCCACCACCCGCCAGAACTCCTCCTCCGCCCGCTCCATGAACACCGCGACCGTCGGCCCCACGAACCCCTCCCGGTCATCACTCCTACGACCGGGATTCAGCGCATGCCACACCCGCGCCATCGACCGGCCCAGCAACGACGCCGACTCCTCAGCCGACCGGTGCGCCGCCGCCACCGCGGCCGCGCCGTCAGGACTGCGTTCCTCCACCAGCT
The DNA here is from genome assembly GCF_040683455.1 of Kitasatospora sp. NPDC093679. Lineage (NCBI taxonomy): Bacteria > Bacillati > Actinomycetota > Actinomycetes > Kitasatosporales > Streptomycetaceae > Kitasatospora > Kitasatospora sp. NPDC093679. Next base: position 43,687 of record NZ_JBFBDW010000013.1, on the reverse strand, counting down.
CCAGCACCGGCGGTGTCTCCCCGACCAGCCATGCGCTGTTCTTGTCCTGCTTGTCCTGGTCCCATCCCAGGGCCCGCACCCGCAGTGCACGGCAGACCTCGGCCGGCAGGTTCGCCACGCTGTCGAACACTCTCGGCCTGCGGGTGGTGGCCCTGTCGCCGACGCGCTCCTTCAGCAACAGCGCGTCCACGTCCCGCCATACAGCCCGCCGATGATCCGCCCGCACCGGGCCGCCGCTCGACCGGTCGATCACATACGGGTCCACCGCCGGCGGCAGATCCACACTCGTGCCCCACGCGATCCGGCACCCGACCGTCTGCGCCCCGCCTTCGTCAGGGGTCAGCAGGACCGCGTGCGCGAACCTGCCGGTCAACAGGGACACCACGCCGCACGGAGCTGCCGGCGCCAGCGGATCCGGCAGGTCAGCGCTCTCCCACGGCGCCAGATCCTTGTGCGGCCCGGACGGCCACGACTCGGGCGCCGGAATGGACAGCACCAGCGACTCGAACAGGTTCCGTCCACGCGGAAACCACCGCAGCAGCGACCTCACCGGACCCGCTTTGCACGACTTGCTCGTCCGCCCCCCGTGAGAACGCACCGCCCCCATGCCCGACGGCCCGAAGGCCCGCCAGGCCAGAACCCACCCCAACGCCTCCCCCGACGGCACCGGCCGGGACTCCGCGACCCGACCGCTCCACATCGCGTTCGCCCCCGACGGACGGTCCATTACCAACCGCCCGGCCGGACCCGACTCCGCGACCTCCACCAACAACCGCGGGTCCTGCATGAACGGCCGCACCGGGTCATGGAGCCACAGCCCGCCCGCATGCTCATCGAGATAGGCGCGGACCGCCTCCGGCTCGAAACGCCCCCTGCCGAGGACCTCTTCCAGCCGATCCAGCCACCCCTCCCCCGAACCGGTGGCGAGCCCCGCCACCCGCGCGGCAAAGGCCGCCAACACCGGCCGCACCGCCGACTCCACCGGCACCGCGCTGAAATCCAACTCCTCCAGCAGGTGCGCGCCCGACAGCACACCCTCCACACCAGCGACAACGCGTCCACCCGGCTCCGCGCCGGAAAACACGGACTCCAACTCCTCCCGCTCTGCCCCGCTCATGTCAGCCCGCACCCTGGCCCGCACCCAAGGACTCGTGGCCACGGAAAATCCCTGCTCGATGAGCAACTCACCCACTCCTCCCGACACTGCTCCGCATCAGGAGAAGAACTAACATCCATCACTGACAGTCGAACAAAAGTGACTCAATGTGATTGAAATTGATAGAAGACTTTCGGCGCTGACCACTCGCGCAACAGGCCGACCACTCGGCTCCAACGCCGCCCAGATCTCGATCGGCTGTCATGCAGTCGTGGGAGGATTGGGCAACCCACCTGCTCTTTGACATCTAAACAGGACCAACCTGGCGTCTACCGGTCGTCCCCGCGCGAGCGGGGGTCAGCCGTTCACCTGCGCGATCAGACCCGCGACCGGCGTGTCCTTCCCGCGCAAGCGGGGGTCAACCGCCGTGGTCGCGGATTGAGGCTTTGATGCGCTCGTCCTCCCCGCGCGAGCGAGGGTCAGCCTTCCAGGGTGTACGGCAGGGGGTACGTGCTGTAGTCCTCCCCGCGCGAGCGGGGGTCAGCCGTCCCACCGGACCGGTTACCCGGGGCCGGGAGGTCTTCCCCGCGCGAGCGGGGGTCAGCCGCAGCTCAACAAGCCCTACTTGTGGGGCGGTACGTCCTCCCCGCGCGAGCGGGGGTCAGCCGTCGCGGGGGCGGAGCGTCTCGACGACGTCGCCATCCTCCCCGCGCGAGCGGGGGTCAGCCGGCGTCTGCTGCCTGGTCATGGCGACCGAGAGGGTCTTCCCCACGCGAGTGGGGCAGCCGACGGCCACCCGCCACGGCAAGGGAATGCCCGCGTCCTCCCCGCGTGAGCGAGGGTCAGCCAGCAGCCGGGGTGTCCCGGCAGTACGTGACGAAGTCCTCCCTGCGCGCGTGGGGGTCTGCCGATCAAGCTCGGCCGCACCTGGGTGTTCACCACGTCCTCCCGGCGCGAGCGGGGGGCAGCCGACCGCTCTCGACCTGAAGGAGACCGCCCGGTCGTCCTCCCCGCGCGAGCGGGGGTCAGCCGGACTCGCCGGAGGGCGTCACCGGAAGCGCCGAGGCCTCCCCACGCGAGCGGGGGTCAGCCGTCCCACCGGACCGGTTACCCCGGGGCCGGGAGGTCTTCCCCGCGCGAGCGGGGGTCAGCCGTTCCCGTCGTAGGCAATGAAGCCGTCCAGTTCGTCCTCCCTGCGCGAGCAGGGGTCAGCCGGAGGTCGAGCTCATCCTGGTCAAGGCCGGCGAGTCCTCCCCGCGCGAGCGGGGGTAAGCCGGTTCGGGCCAGGGCATGACCGATCCGATGATCGTCCTCCCCGCGCGAGCAGGGGTCAGCCAGCCGACAACAGCCACTTGGCGGCGATCGCCGCGGCCTCCCCGCGCAAGCGGGGGTCAGCCGCTGGAGCGCCCGACCGGCGCCGAGCCCCGCAAGTCCTCCCCGCGCGAGCGGGGGTGTCGGCGTACGAGTCAACATGCACCACCTCGTACGGTGACCGTGCGCCAAAGTTGATGCGGTGACTGGCTGCTGTCCGCGAGCCTGCTGCGGTCGGTTCGGGCGGCAGAGGGGTAACGCTGCATGATGATCCGCGTGAAGAATGCACGAGTGGATCTATCGGCGGATCGCGCGGACCTCTACGAGCCGCTGATGAGGTCCGCCTCCCCTTCTTGCGAGGGCGAGGGGGCGGTCAGGCTGGTCTTCCAGGTCGAGGCACTCTGGGACTGGTTGCTTCGGTGGAAGTGCATCAAGCACGTGTCGACAGACAGGTACGACTACTTGGAGGTCGACTTCGCCAGGGCGCTGGAACTTGCCCGGACTGTCGATGGCGATCCACAGAGCGCACGGGCCCAGCTGGGGCGTTCCGCCAGAGCGGTCCTCATGGTGGCCGCCAACCTGGTCGGAGCGGAGCAGTCGTCGCTGCGAAACGTCCTCTACTACCTGGAGGAGGCCGACATGCGGCATGTTGCCGAGGCGATGATGTTCAGCGCGGGCTTCGTGGACGGCACGGTCGACCTCTGGGGTGGCGAAGGAGAAGACGATCCCCGCGGATTCGGGCCGAACAGCAGGGAACAGCAGGAACGCTGGGAGAAGATTTGATCCAGCGAGAGCCTGTCATGCAGACAGTGGCCTTCACCGTCGACGATGAGCTCTCAGGCCGGCCCTGACGATCAAACTCCGATGAGACAACCACGGTCCCTCGAACTTCGCTGAGCCAGGTAATGAGTGGGTGCACACAACTCCGTACGGACTGGAACACTCAGACCAGTACGCCGACAGGGGGTCAGCCGTTCGTCGGTGGCGTCATCGCCATCGCCATGATTTCCTCCCCGCGCGAGCGGGGGCCAGCCGACCGGCATGCTCGGCAAGGCGGCTCTCGCAGGGTCCTCCCCGCGCGAGCGAGGGTCAGCCGTTCGTCTCGACAAGCGGCACCAGCGTCAACATGTTCTCCCCGCGCGAGCGGGGGTCGGCCGGGCGGTCCCTGAGGTGGACGATCTGGGTACGCGTCTTCCCTGCACGAGCGGGGGTCAGCCGAGACCTTCGGCATTGCCCGGGCCGGCATCCCTGTCCTCTCCGCGCCGAGCGGGGGCCAGCCGTTCCCGCCGGAACCGGAAGCCCGGGGCCGGAGGTCCTCCCCGCGCGAGCGGGGGTCAGCCGCCGCCCGGGTGGGTGCTGTGGCCGCGGCATAGCTCCTCCCCGCGCAAGCGGGGGTCAGCCGTTCCAGGACGCGGTGATCAACGGCGATTCCGGGTCGTCCCCGTGCGAGCGGAGGTCAGCCGCAGCGCATGGACACCGCACGGGACCGCAATACGTCCTCCCTGCGCGAGCGGGGGTCAGCCGTCCAAAGCGGCCCGCTCATCAACCAGCTGCGCGTCCTCCCAGCGCGAGCGGGGGTCAGCCGGATGAGCAGTCAGAAAATCCCTGCTGCCACCGGTCCTCCCCGCGCGAGCGGGGGCAGCCGGAGAAGGTGCAGGGGGAGAAGGTCGAATGGACGTCCTCCCCGCGCGAGCGGGGGTCAGCCGACGGCGAGGTGGCCCATGTTGGCTGTGTCGAGGTCCTCCCTGCGCGAGCGGGGGTCTGCCGGCCCTCAAGGACGTCGGGATCAAGACGAAGTCGTCCTCCCCACGCGAGCGGGGGTCAGCCGTTAGCCGAGCTGTCCGGGCTGTCCCGGAAGACGTCCTCCCTGCGCGAGCGGGGGTCAGCCGGAGCTCGTTTACGGCGGGCCGCAGGCCGTCAAGTCCTCCGCGCGGGCGGGGGTCAGCCGTTGTAGCGCGGCAGGCCCAGCCGGTCGCGGTCGCCCTCCCCGCGCGAGCGGAGGTCAGCCGATGAGTGCGCGGCGGGTGATCGAGCGGCTGAAGTCCTCCCTGCGCAAGCGGGGATCAGCCGATCTCGTCGGTGCGGGCCACGTCGCCGGTGATGTCCTCCCTGCGCGAGCGGGGGTCAGCCGTCGTACGGGTCCTCAGCCGCGTCCATGACGGCGTCCCCCCGCGCGAGCGGGGGTCAGCCGAACCTGAGGGACGCGCTGAAGCCGGCCGCCGCGCCCTCCCTGCGCGAGCGGGGGTCAGCCGAAATTGCGGCACGCGGCGGCGCGAAGCGCTGGGCCCTCCCCGCGCGAGCGGGGGTCAGCCGTAGGCGACGGATCCGACGGCGGCGGTGTCCGGGCCCTCCCCGCGCGAGCGGGGGTCAGCCGCCGCCCCAGGTCTGGCTGCCCTCGTTGAAGGTGCCCTCCCCGCGCGAGCGGGGGTCAGCCGCAGCTGGGGGCCGTGGAGACGGAACCGCAGCGGCCCTCCCCGCGCGAGCGGGGTCAGCCTCCACTCCTCACGGGATGGATCAGCGTGCGTCGGTCCTTCCCGCGCGAGCGGGGGTCAGCCGTTCGTCTCGACAAGCGGCACCAGCGCCAACATATTCTCCCCGCGCCGAGCGGGGGTCAGCCGTTCCCGCCGGAACCGGAGGCCCGGGGCTGGAGGTCCTTCCCGCGCGAGCGGGGGTCAGCCGGACGCGACGCTGAGATGGCCACCCCGTCTGTCGTCCTTCCCGCGCGAGCGGGGGTCAGCCGCTGGAGCCGTTGACGGGCGAGTTGAGGAGCGCGTCTTCCCCGCGCGAGCGGGGGTCAGCCGCCGTGGTTTAGCCTCGTCGTCGCAGACTTCGAGTTCTCCCTGCGCGAGCGGGGGTCAGCCGGAGTCGGGGAGCGAGAGCCACCCGCTCCGCCCGTCCTCCCCGCGCGAGCGGGGGTTAGCCGTGCAGCAACCGCGAGTCCATGACGTCCGAGGAGTCCTCCCCGCGTGAGCGGGGGTCAGCCGTCATACCCTGCGTGGGGTCGCCCTCCCAGGAGCCCTCCCCTCACACTCGCGGGAAGGTCCCTGGAAGTGCCCTGCCCACCTACGCGCCACGATCTCGGCCCCGCGCTCGCGGGGATGGTCCACTGCCCCGAGGTGAGGAGTAGATGAGCCCTTCCTCGATCCCGCGCTCACGGGGATCAGGTTGTTACGCGGCGCCGCTGATGGTCATCGGCAGCCGGTTCGGGCGCAGCGGGACGGCGCCGACGTGGAGTGCCTTGTCGTGGCGGGCGCGGTGTTCGGCGAGGGTCTGGTTGGTGGTGGTGGTTGCTGCGGTGCGGGCGGCGGCTTCCTCCTGGTCGGTCTTCTCGGCGAGGCCTTGGGCGAATTGGTCCTCGGGTTCGCGTCGGTTGAGGATGGCCTGTTCCTGGCGGGCGACAGCGGCCGCGATGGCTGGGTTGGTGAGGGTGGTGGTGCGCCGGATCGCGGCGAGGGCCTGGTGGTAGCCGGTGCTGGCGTTGTTACGGGTGCGGACCTCGGCTTCGGGCTGCTCGACAGCCGGACGGTGCTCGGTGCGCTGGGCGATGGCGCGGGGCGCCAGGATCCGCAGGTCCCGCACGACGGTTCGGCCGACCTTGCCGTTGATCCGGGCGACGAGTTGGCGGCCGATCAGGCGCAGCTGGGTGGCGTAGGCGGGGGAGGCGGGCTGGAGGTCGAGGCGGCCGGTGCGGGTGTCGAAGTGGACTGGGGTCACCTTGCCGACGAGTTCGGGGGCGATGGTGGTCCATTGGTCGAGGATACCGCCGGCGGCGGTGGGGGTGTCCCAGGCCCGCTCGGTGACCAGGCTGGCCAGGGCGGCGCCGAGCCCGATCGGGTCGCGGCCGCCGGTGCGGACCGTGGTGCGGCGGGTGGGGCGGGTGGTGGAGCTGCGGCCGCCGGGGGCGTCGGCGCTTTGGGTGCGGGCGGCTTCGCGGGCGGCCTTGAGGGCGATGCGGGCGAGGTCGACGCCGGTGGACGTCTCGGTCACGCGGACCTCCAGGTCTGGTGGATGAGCATGCGGCCGGTGTGCCGCAGGCGCAGGACCTGGTCGACCAGGCCGTGGGTGTAGAGCTGGCGGGCGTAGTTCTCGCCGCAGTCCCGGATGGCCATCAGGACCATCTCCGGGTCGCGCTGGCCGAGGGTGCGCAGCTCGATGACGTCCTCGCGGGTGAGCTGGTGCAGGTCGGTCAGGCCGTCCTGGTCCTGGGCGAACAGCTGCAGTTCCTGGGCGCCTTGGCCGCCGGCCTGTCGGACCTGGGCGAAGGCGTCGTCGACGAGGCGGGCTGCGGCGCGGGTGGCCGGGTCCTGCCAGTCGGTGAGGCGCCACTCGTCCGAGTGCCGGTTGTGCCGGGCCTGCTTGGCGGAGCGGGACCCGCGCCAGCGTTCGACCTGCGCGGCGCGCTCCTTCTGGGTGCGCCAGCCGGGCATCTGGGTCATGCCGCGCAGCCGGTGGGCGAGCAGGCCGGAGGGCCGGTAGCTGCCGCGCTTGGGCTCTTCCAGCGTGGACAGCCAGGCGATGACTTCCTCCGCTGTCCAGCCTGCGTCCGCGACCTCCTGCACGACCCAGGCGATCCGCGGGACCAGAGCGCGGCGCAGCCACGGAACCTGGCGTACCAGCTCGGCGGCCAACTGGAACCGGCGGCCCACGGAGTTGATCTTTCGGGTGTTTCGGCCCGGCTTCGTGGGCTTCTTCGCGCTGGTGGACTTCGGCTTCCCGCTCGCGACGTCTGTCTCAGAGGGGAGGTGAGTACAACCGTCAGCAAGGGCAGTACAGCAACCATCCTCCATTGGGGTGCAACGGCTGTTGGCTGCTGAGGTGTTGTCAGTGGCCTGTGGGCCCTGGGACGGGGCGGTGGTCGGGGGAGTCTTTGCGGACCCCTTCGGCCGGGGGACCTTGATCTTGCGCGAGGCCCTCTGCCCGAGCTTCGCGATCAGGGTCCGGCCCGCCTCCGAGATGCCGGTCATCCGCCGCTCTACACCCTCGCCAGCGGTGCGGATCCCGAGCGCCTGGTCGTAGGAGAGGGGGATGAGCCGCTCGTACTCCGACGCGAGGCAGGTGACCCGCTTCTGACCGGGCATCGGCGGCAGCCGGGTGCCGACCGAGCGCCAGGCCAGCAGACCGGTCGCCTGGAGGATGTCCCGGTGGTACTGCACGGTCCGCCGGGAGCAGCTCAGTGCGCGCATCAGGTGCGCGATCGACGGCCGGCACGGCGCCAGTGCCGAGAGCACCTCCGCCAGCCGGACCGTGGTCGCGCAGAAGCTCGGGCGGCGCGGCGGCGGGACGTACAGGCCGGAGCCGTGCACCCAGTGCACCGCTTGCATCCAGCTGTAGCCGTCCAGTGCGATCCGACCCGTGGTGCCGGACAGCAGGTGCTGCTCTCGGGGCGCCCACGTCACCTGTGACGCCTCAGCGGCAGGCTTGGGTGGTAGGGCAGACCGCTGGCCGGGAATGACCAGAAGGGCGGGAGCGCCCAAAATTCGCGTGTCTGCGTGATTTCCAGGGATGGCTGACTGGATCTGCGCAGGGTTGTCCTGCATCATGTCCCCGTCCTCAAAAGGCAACTGAGGGCGCGCGGAGGCCCTCGATGGGGGGCTGAAGTGGTTCTGGGAGAACCGAAAAGTGAGGACGACGGGCCCCTGGCAGGGCGGTCTCCTCACACGGAGGATCTGGGCGCCCATCGGCCTGGTGGCCGAGGAGCACCCGGGCGGCGCTACCGCAGGCTCTTCTCTGGCAAGAGGAGTAGCGGGTATCAGCGCCGCCCGTGGCGGCCTAGGTCATTTCGACCCCCGGCTCGATTGAATGGATGAGGAACACCCGAGTGGCGCGCAACCACAGCAGCCACGAGAAGAACTTGCGATCAAGAAAAGGCATCAGGGCAGACGCGACCCCTGTCGCGGACACCCCTGGCATGGAGCGGCCTGTCTCGGGCAACTGTAACCTCTCTATAGAGCATTTGCTACTCGCGGCACCTTTGCGCTTCAGCCCGGCCCCCTTGCGGCGGGGCGCGGTCCCGCGCGCTAGCGTTGTCTAGAGAGCCTGAGAGAGGGGAAGTTTTGTCTGATCAGCAGCCTGCCGTTCCGCGGTACCAGCAGATCGCGGAGGAGCTCAGGGCTGCCATTGCATCAGGTGAGTACCCGCCTGGCTCGCGGATCCCTGGCGAGAACGCGCTGATGCAGCTCTATGGTGTCGCCCGCAATACGGCGCGCCAAGCGCTCGCGGTCTTGAAGGATGCCGGCCTGACAGAGGCTCGGAAAGGCTCGGGCGTGTACGTCCGGGTCGACCGGCTGATTCGGCGAAACGCAGTGAAGCGGCTGGCCGCGCAGCAGTGGGGTGAAGGCAAGTCCATCTGGGAGGCTGACCTGTCGGATCAGGTGCCAGTGGCCGTCGACCTCGCGGTAGAGGAGGTGGACGTGCCGAAGGAGCTCGCGGCAGTCATGGAACTGTCGCTCGAGTCCCGGGTGTGGCGGCGCAGCCGAACCTACGAGGTCGACGGGCGGCCGGTGAACCGTGCGGTCTCCTACCTGCCGGCGGACCTCGTTGCTGGCACCGCGATTGTTCAGCCGGATACGGGGCCAGGTGGCACCTATGCTCGGCTGGCGGAGGTCGGGCACGCTCCTGCCCACTTCCGTGAAGAGGTCCGCGTTCGTATGCCGCTGCCTGAGGAGGCGCGCCTGTTGGATCTCCCTGCGGCGACGCCGGTCATCCTCATCGTGCGCGTCGCTCGAGACGCCGAGGGTCGCGTCGTTGAGGTCAACCACATGACCATGGATGCCACCAGATACGTACTGGAGTACGACTTCAGCTCCTGACTGAAGGATCAAGAGAAGGCCCCGCTTCACGGCGTGGGCCTTCTCTGCGTTGTGGGAGTCCTGCAGATGGAGCATCTATAGAGAGATTGACCTCTATAGAGAGAAGTGCTTCTATAGAGAGAGCGGCGTGGCATCCCCGCTGCACCCCTCGAACCCGGGAGCCTCATGTCTGAACTCGCTGAACCGGAGCCGCGCCTACGAGTGCGCGACGTCGCTGACAAGCTCCACGTCAGCCCCAGTACGGTCTACCGACTCATCGACTCTGGCCAGCTTGTCGCCATCCACGTTGGAGCCGGAACCAGCCGACGTAGTGGCATCCAAGTCTCGGAAGCGTCCGTGGCCGATTTCATGATCCGCCGCTCGATCGTCGTCTGACTTCCAGCAAGCCGCTGCCGCTGCATCGCCGCTGGACATAGCAGCCACTCATGGCGGCCTGGGTTGAGCCCACCTGCTCCCCAGGCCGGGGCAGCTGTACTTCATATCGCGCACCACCGCACTACCCCGCAGCGCTGCTGCGCTGTCTGTGCGCCAGGACCGTCGGCTCACCGGCCCGGCCCTGGCGGGCGATGGGAGCAGCACTCGCTCCTCAGCTTTCTTCCCTTTCCCTGCCCCTTCCGGGAGGTATTGCCATGCCTGCTCGTGTCCGCACCAAGCGCCGCTCCGCTCTTCCCACTGTTCGGATCAGCTCGCTGCGCCCCAGCACCTACAACGTGCGTCCCGGCGAGGTGCACACGATCGTCTGCCCCGACTGCCAGACCTGGCAGCGCATCATGGGCTCGTCGACCCTGACGATCCGCGACCACCACGCGACCGACCTGTCCGGGGCCGAACTGGACGCCGGCCAGCGAGACACGCGCTGCCCGTCCGCGCGGCGGGTCGTCCTGGTCGACCTCACCCCCGACGAGATCACGGACTGGGCGAGGGAGCAGGACCGGCCGATGAAGCTGGACGCGATGCCGGCCGAGACCCGTCGCGCGGCCCGCCAGCACTACAAGCCGCTGCCGCCGGCCGCTCCCGCGCTCCACCACATCGCCGAGCGCCGCGAGACCGCACCGGCGTCTACTGGTGCCGCACGCACCGCGCAGTGGACCGAGGTCCTGCCCGCGGTGGACCACACCGACATGGTGCGGCGGACCGCCGTCCTCGCCAGCCACGCCGAGCCCCGCCACCTCGTCTATGGCGCCCAGGTCCCCACGACGACGCTGCATCCTGCTGCCTGATCCACCGCCAGCACGAGCAGCCACGGCCGTCGCTTATCCGGACTACCGGGTGGGCGGCGGCCGTGGCTGCTCGTGCAGCAGCCACCGCAACGAGAAGGCCCCGGGGGTGCGACCCCGGGGCCTTCGTCGGTCGCTCCCAGCGAAAGGACCACGACCGTGGAAACCATGATGGCATCCGCCGGCACCCCGGCGAGCCACCCGAACAACGACCTCGACGACCTCGACGACCTCGACGACCTCTACACCCGCTACGCGAGCCCGCTGCTCGCGGCCGCCGCCGAGCAGCTCGCCGCGATCAACCCGGAGACCACCGACTTCGCCGAGGCCCTGACCGAGGCGGTCTGGTCTGACGTCGCCGCCGGCCGTTACCCGCAGGGCGCCCGTGGCCTGGACGGCCTGCTGATCCTGCTGCGCAGCCGGGCCCGACAGGTCCAGGATCGCGCGCTGGCCGCCACTCGCGCGATCCGCGAGGTCGTCATCGACCTGGACGACCTCGCCGACGAGCCGCACACCGCGATCCCCACCGTCCGGGCGCTCCCGGCCACGGTCTCCGCGGCCGTCGCCGCCACGTGCGGCCTCCCGCTGGCCGGGTGAGCGCCGTGACGATGACGCCCGAGGGCGCAGCCGAGCTGCAGCGCCAGATCCAGGAGCAGGCGGCCCGGCTGGAGGCGCAGCGCGCCGCCGACCGGGCGGCCGCCGAGGCCGCCCGCGCCGCTGCCGGAGGTGGCTGGTGATGCTCTGCCAGCACTTGCACGTGTGCCGGTCCTTCATCGGCGGGGGCACCCCCGTTCCGCCGCCTGCACCGCCGAGCCCGCCCGCGCCCCCGGCCCCGCCGGCCGACCCAAGCGACGGTGACTGGTGAGCAGCCCCGAGGACCAGGCCTGGACCCAGCGGCAGATGGACGAGCTGCTGCGCCGGGCCCGCGAGATGCACGCGAAGGCGCAGGCCGAGAAGGCCGGCGGACAGCAGCAGTAGCCACGACACGAGAGGAGACCGCCCGTGAGGACGACCGAGGAGTACGACGCCTGGCAGGCCGGGCTGGAGCAGATGAACCGCGACTACGAGGAGGCCGACCAGGCCGAGTACGTCGCCTACATGGACGAGCTCGACGCCCGCGACGTCGCGCGCTGGGCCGACCCGGTCCTGGAGCAGGCGGCCAGCGGCGGCGCGCTCCTGGAGCAGCGGCACGCCCTGCACGAGGCCGCGCACCCGGAGACCGTCGCCGCGCTTCAGCGCCTGGCCCTCATGGCCCCGTCGGCCTGACCGTCGGTTGCTGTCGTTCGCCACCGCGCCCACCCCCGGCAGGACCGGGGCCGGGCGGGGTGGTGTTCGACGGTGCCCGACGCGCCGCCCGCCGGATGCCGGCGGACCGATCAGGAAGGACAGGCCGACGGCGACAACGGCCGCATCGGCTGGCTTCGCCACTGATTTCGGCACCGCCCTGCTGCTGCCCCGACCGGTTTCGGGACCGGCACCAGCTGCCTCGGCCCCACCGCACACGACGCCGCGCGCACCCCCGCCTCGACGGGCTGCGCGGGCCCGCTTCCCACCCCGGCCGGCCGCCGTTTCGGGACCACCCGGCCCCGTTTCGGGAGCACCTGATCCTGTTTCGGGAGCAGCCCCGGCCGTTTCGCGCCCACCTGAACGATCTCTCTTTGGAGGCCACCGTGACGATCACCGACATGCCGCCCACGGCGGCTCCACCCATCCCGACGCAGCACGCGCCGGACCCCATTTCGGCACCGGCCGAACCCGTTTCGGGAGCGGCCCGGTTCGTTTCACCTCCGGCCCCGGACGCTTCGGAGACACCCGCCGAGGGCCGCAACCCCCTGATGATCGGCCTGTCCCTCGCGGCGGCCGTCGGCGGCATCCTGGTCGGGGCGATCGGTTTCGCGATGTCCTACGACACGCTGGCCGCCGTCGCGCTGCACTGGGGATTCAGCAAGGACCTGGCGCCCTGGTTCCCGATCGGCGTCGACGCCAGCATCGTGGCGTTCCTCGCCCTGGACCTCTACCTGGTCCGCAAGCTGACGCCCTGGCACGTGCTGCGCCTGGCCGCCCACCTGATGACGGCCGCGACGATCTGGTTCAACGCCTCCTCGCAGGGCCCGGTGCAGGCCGACCCGGTGCGGGCGGCTGCGCACGGCGTCATGCCGATCCTGTTCGTGATCGGGGTCGAGGCCGCACGCCGCCTGATCATCCAGAAGGCCAGGCTGGAGGCCGGTACCGCGACCGACCGGGTGCCGCTGCACCGCTGGCTGCTGGCCCCGGTCTCCAGTGCCCGTCTGTACCGGCGGATGCGGCTGTACAACGTCGCCTCCTACCCGGAGATGGTCCGCCGCGAGCAGGAGCTTATCGCCTACGAGCTGTGGCTCAAGCGCAAGCACGGCGGCAGCTTGGACCTGGCCAGCGAGGACGAGCTGCTGCCGATGACCATGGCCCCCTACGGCTACACCGTCGCCCAGGCGCTGGCCATGCCGGACGAGCAGGAGCGGGAGGCCGAGCTGCGTGCGGAGGAGGCCGAGCGCCGGCGCCTGGAGGCGGAGACCCGCCGCCAGCTGGCCGAGAAGGAGGCCGAGGCCGACCGGCTGCGGGCGGAGGGCCGCCTGGAGGCGGTGCGCGCCGAGGTCGAGGGCGAGACGGGCCAGGCCCGCGCCCACGCCAGGGCCCAGGTCACGGCCGCCGAGCGGGCCGCGGAGATGGAGAAGGCGGCGCTGGAGACGGCGCTGGTCGCCGAGGCCCGTGCCCGCACCGCGGCGGCGGAGCGGGAGGAGGCCGAGGAGCGGCAGGCGGCGGCCGCCGCGGACCTGGAGGCGGCCCGGCTGGAGCGGGCCGCGGCCGAGGAGCGCAGGGCGGCCGCCGAGGCCGACCAGGTGGCCGCGGCGGAGGAGCGGGCGATCGAGACGCAGACCATCGCGGTGGCCCGCCGGGCCGCGGCCGAAGCGGACGCAGCCGCCGCCGAAACGGAGCGGGCCACCGCCGAAACGCGCCTGGCCGCCGCCGAAGCCGACCGCCGCGCGGCCGAGGCCCGGGTACTCGAGGAGACGGCTCTCACCGCCATCCAGGAGTCCCTGAAGGACGCTGCCGAAATGGCGAAGGCCGCCGCCGAAACGCGGCTGGCCGCCGCCGAAATCGAGCGACGCGCGGTCGAAACCGAGGACATCGCCAAGCTGAGGCCGCGCGAGCGGGCGGTGCGCAAGGTCGCCCGGATGATCCTGGCGACCGCCAACGGCGCAGCCGAGCAGCTGCCGCTCGCGGACATCCAGCGCGAGCTCGACGTCTCCTCCCCGGCCACCGCCTCCGAGTACCGCCAGGAGGCCGCCGAACTCCTTGCCTCCGGCTACCGGCCCTGACCGGCCCGGCCGGCCGCACCCGTGCACGGCCTCTCCGGTGGCCACCAGGGCGCTCGAATCGCCCTGGTGACCGCCGAAGGCGCCGAAGCGCCGCGCACCACCCTAGACCCGGCCGTCCGGCCGGAGCCCGGGTCAACCACAGACCACCCACCCGCGGCCGGGACCACCGGCCGAACCCCGAAGGAGAAAACCGCCCATGACGGACGAGCACGAGAACGCCCTGCGGGCCGTCGCCCAGAACCCCGAGGCCTTCGTCGCCTACCTCGCCGACCTCCAGCGCATGCTGCTGGGGATCGGGCAGAACCTGGAGACGCTGCAGCGCGAGACCCGGGTCCACCTGCGCTCCACCCACGTCGAGGGCGACCGCTGGTACCACGCCCGGCTGCGGGCCCTGCCGCTCGAGCGCCAGCTCACGGACGTCCTGCGGCACCTGAAGGCCGTCACCGCCGGCCTGGAGAAGGGCGCCTACAAGCGCCGCGCCCACGACGACGAGGTGAACGCCCTGCCCGGAAAGCGCAGGGAGAAGGCCATCGCCAAGGACCGGAAGAAGCCCCCGGCCGCCCTGCAGAATTCGCCGACCGAAAAGGGTTCCGCCCCGGCGGATTCCCGCTACGGTGGTCCCACGACGATTTTCGACCTGAGTGAAAAGCGGTCCGCGTGAACCGGCCGCTGACCGGCGTCGAACGCGGCACGGAAAAGCGCCGGGCCTGGTACGTCGACGAGGAGCGCAAAGCCCGCGAACAGCGCGGCGAGCAGGGTGCGATGGAGTTCTGGCTCCGCACCGCACGCTCCCAGATCGCCAAGGAAATCCGGGCCGGCCGCACGGATGCGTGGGCCGGCTTCGCGCTGGTGTGCCGGCTGCTGATGACCGCGCTCCAGAAGCGCGCCGCGGGCGACCGGCGGATCTGGGACGACCTGATGCGCTATGCGGAGCAGGTCGTGGCGCAGCACCCCCCGCGTGACCCTGCGTGAGATACGAGGCCCCGCCGGAAGCCCGGCGGGGCCTCGCGCGCATTACGCGTGCACACGTGCTCGTGCACGCGTGCACACGAGAGCCCACTGTCTGTCAACCCCTGGAAGGAGGTTTCCGTGTCCGACGACAGCGACCGCGACGGCGGCGATGGCCGGGTGATCGAGTTCCCCGGCGCCGGGGACGGCTCGTACGTCCCGCCGCCGATCCCGCTCTACCGCGACGAGACCGCGGTCCCCCCGGAGACCGCGGAGGAGACCACCCTCGAACTCCCCGCCATTCCCGCACCCGCGCACCCCGCGACATACCTGGCCTCGGAAGGAATTCCCGCCAGTTCCGCGCCCGGAAATTCCGGCGAGGATGCGGAAATGGGTGAGGAATCCGCCGAATACTGGGTGCGGCGTTCCCTCGCCGACCGGATCGGCGATTGGCTGGAATACCGGATCGACCTCGGACGCGCCCGCAAGGACGCCGAAGCACCTCTGCGTGAGGCCGAGATCGAGGTCGCGATCGCGCGTCTGAAGGCGAAAACAGACCGCGAAACGGCGCTCATGGAGCAGCAGAACAAGCTCCGCCAGGCCCAGCTGCAGGCGGCCGCGGCCCGGACGGCGGCCCAGGGCAAGACGGACGCGGTCGGCAAGGGCGCCGACAAGGGCCTGACCAAGTCCCCGGCCGGAACCCCCGGCGGCGCCGGCCGCAACGGCGCTGGCAAGGGGCCCAACCCCGGCGCCGGTGCTGGCAAGGGGCCGGGCCGCAGCGACGGGCGGGGCCCGGGGCCCGGTGGTGCCAAGAACGGCCCAGGCGGGCCCTCTGGCGGCCGCAAGGGGTCGGGCCGCGGTACGGAGTCGGCGGGCGACCTGAAGAGCCGTCAGAAGAGCTCTGGCGGCTCTGGTGGCTCCGGCGGGGGACGGGACGGCAAGGGCCGGCAGCAGGCTGCGGCCGAGCGGTCCCGCGCCCGCCAGGAGCGGCTCGCCGCCCGGCAGAACGCCGATCTCGCGGACCGCACCAAGGACCGTGACCAGGCCCGCGACCGCCGGGCGGCCGCCCGGCTGGACCGCCGCACCGACAAGGCCGAGCGCCGCGCGAAGAAGGCCGAGCGCGCCGCCGCCAAGGCGGCCGGGAAGGAGGCGGCGAAGGTCTCAGCTGCCGAGGCAGGTCGCACCACCCTCGGCGAAGCCGTGGCCCAGGAGGCACAGCGGCGCTGGGACGAGCGGCAGGAGACGCGGCAGAAGGCCGAGAGGGAGAAGGCGGCCGCCAAGGCCGACCTGTCCAAGGGCAAGGCAACGGGCGCCGACGGCCAGGACGGCGCACAGGCGGCCGGCGGCCCGGAGCCGAAAGACGGCGGGCCGGACCCGAAACGCCGGGAGGCGGACCCGAAACGGCAGCAGCCGGAGCCGAAAGACGACGGACCGCAGGCTCGCGGTGAGGATCCGGACGGCGACCGGCGGTCGAAGGAGCGCCGGTACACCTGGTGGGACCCGCGCGCCGGGTTCGGCTACCGGCGCACCGCCGACGGAACCGCAGCCGAAGCCGGACCTGCTGAGGGCAACGGCACGGCGCGGCCGGATCCCGGCGATCCGGAGCCTGAGCCGGAGACCGTGTCCCCGGGCCGTTCCTGGCAGCCGCCGCGCGGCACACCGGACGGCGACGGTGACATCCAGGACGCGGAGATCGTCGTGCCCGCGCTGCCGGCCACCGGGCCCGCCGCCCTGCCGTCCGCACCCGAGCCCCACACGCGGCGGCCCGGCACCACCCGGCCCACCGCGACAGCAACGGAAACGGAGGAGATGCCGATGGTGGCACCCACGGGCACGGGCGGCCGGCAGCGCACGGCCGCCCGGCCGGAGATGGCTGCGCAGCACCGCACCGAGGTCACGCTCGACGAGTACCTGGTCGAGATCGCCAACATCGCGGTGTCTGCGGCCGCGGACAGGGAGGACGCCGAGGAACTCGCCGCCTCGCTGACGGCCGTGGCCGACGCGCTGCGGGAGATGGCCGGCGACCTGGTCGGCGACCACAACGTCGACACCGACGTGGTCGACCTGATCACGAACCTCGCCGACTCCGCCGCCGCGATGGCCGCCCAGGCGCAGCGCTGCTCGGCCGAGTGCGAGGAGGCCGCCGCCGCGGCGGCCCTGGCGGCGCGGGCCGTCGCGCAGGCCTACACCGAGGACGTCACCGCGATGGACGCGAGCGGCTTGGCGCAGGCCTCCGCCGCAGCTCACCACGACTGACCAGATCACCGCGGCTGGAACTTCCAGCCGATCGCAGCGATCACCTCACGGTGATCCCGCCACTGGCCCGCTCGTTTCGGCGTCCTGCTGGAAAGTCGATAACACCCGCTGATCGGGCCGCCGACCTCAGTCGACGTTGCTCCGCTTCAGGCCCTCGGCCTGACGCGGAGCCGCCGTACATCCCGCACGAGGACGTGCAGGGTGCTGAAGAAGATCACGGCTGCAGCCACGAGCCAGAGGACCGAGGCCCCGGAGCGGTACTCACGAACGGCGGTGACAAGCAGAAATGTGCTGACAAGGACGCCGAAAGCCGAGATCAGAGCGCTGATGCGGTTAGCCACAGGAACATCATCAACGACGAGGTCGGCCAGCGGAAGCGATCAAACGAATCGAGTCCGACAGAGAGGTGAACTCACCGATGGACAAAGACATCGAATACCCGCCGTCCCACACCGTGCCCGCGCAGCCGGACCCTGCCATGCAGTTCACGTACCTGGCCGAACCCGCCCGGCAGGCCCCTGCCGTCGTGCCGGCGCTGCAGGGCCCCGGGCGGCACGGTTCGAACCGGGTGCCCGCGCCGACCGATGGCGACAACCGCTTCAAGGCGGTCCAGCAGAAGCTGAAGGCCTTCTCGGGGGCGTTGGACGGTGCCACGGGGCGGCTGGAGGCGCTGCGGCGGCGGATGCGCGCCACCGCCGACCGGGCCTCCACCCTGGCCGGGCACATTGCCGACGCGGACCTGGATCCGGTGTTCGTGGAGATGACGAACGCCGTAGCCACCGCTCTGGACGGCGCCGCCCTGGCGACGGGACGCCTGCACGAGAGCGCACAGGCCGTCTCCGCGGACGCCTCGGACACGCAGCGCACGCACGCGCGCATGTACGAGGCCCTGGACCAGATCCGCTCGGGCCGCAAGCACCGCACCCCCAAGCCGGGCTTCTTCGCCCGGAACTGACCCCGCCACAACTTTGCGCCGAGGGCGGCCCCACCAGATGGGTGGGGCCGCCCTCGGCGCTTTCGCGAAAGGAACCTCTCCGGTGCCCATCCCGCCTACCGCCGTGCTCGAACGAGCCTTCTACGTTGCGGCTGCGCCCTTCCTGGGTGCGGCCGCGTCCCTGCCGCAGGACCACCCGGTGCACACCGCGGTCGTCCTGGCCGGCGGCGCCGGGATGCTCGGCTCCGTCGCGGTCGCGGCCAAGAGCACCGAGGGCACCGGCCGCAAGCTCATGCGGCTGTCGCCTTTCGCCCTGGCCGCGGCGGTCGAGGTCGCCGCTGGCGCGGTGCCCGGCTGGGGCTGGGACGCCCTGTTCGCCGGGGTGTGGGCGGCGGCCGGCTGCATCGTGCTGCCGCTGTCGCGCACCTCCCGCCGCCTGCGGCCTGCCCTCGCCCCGGCCCCCGCGCCCCAGCCGCTGCCCGCCCCGGCCACCACCCCCGCGGCCCCGGCTCCGGCGCCCGCTCCGGCTGGCGACAGTGCGGACGGCCTCACCCGGGACGTGCGGCTGCTGTGGGAGCGCGCCGGAAACCCCGGCCGCACCCACGTGGTCACCGCAGCCCGGCACCCCGGCAAGCGCCACGACCTGACCATGCTGCTGCGCGCGAGCGAGCCGGGCCGGCCGATCACCGGTCTGAGCGAGGCCGCGGTCGCCGCGGCGTTCGGCATCACCGAACCCGACGTGATCCTCCTGCCGGTGACCCAGCAGGCCGGCCGCCAGGGCGGGCCGGGCTGGCTGGAGGTGCGCCTGGTCCCGGAGGAGAACCGGCGCCGCCGGGAGAGGCCCACCGAGGCCGAGCAGTGGGCCGACACCATCGGCGCCACCGCCATTCCCGGTTCCCGCTTCACGGGCAAGCACCGCAACGCCCAGCGGGGCGTCACCTACTGGACCGCACACCTGCCCGACGGCGAGCCGCGTATCGACCTGAAGGCGTTGTGCAAGGCGCTCGGCGTCTCCGTCGACGACGGGCGGGTGTTCGTCACCGTGGACGGCCAGGACGTCCTGGTGTCGGTGTGGGACGTCTCCCCGCTCGCCACCGTCTACCCGGCCACCCGCGAACTCCTCACCCCCGACACCCAGGGGCGGTGGGTGTGCGGGTTCCTGACGAACGGCCAGCCGGCCCGCAACCGGGTCTACACCGACCGCGGCGCCGCCCACGGCCTGTACGTCGCCCCGTCCGGCGGCGGCAAGACCCAGCTGATGGCCCTGGCGATCTGCGCGAGCGCGAACTTCGGCGCGGTGGTGTGGCTGGTCACCGAGGCCCCCGACGAGAAGACACCGGTGCTGGGTCAGCACTGCGACCGCTACGGCGTCGGCCCGCTCTACATGGTCCGGGCGATGCGAGCGGCGGTCGCGCTGATGGAGATCCGCGGCATGATGCTGTGGGCGGACGGCCAGGTCCACGACTGGGACCCGAAGCGGCCTGGCTGCCCCTACCGGCCCCTGAGCTGCTTCTGGGACGAGTTCCTGTCCGCGGCCCGCAACGGCGAGTACGGCGCGGAGATCATGAACCTGGCCGAGACGATCTCGGTCAAGGGCCGCAAGTACGGCATCGGCGAGCACGTCGCCGGCCAGTCCGTCTACGTACAGGACGGCTTCACGCAGCTCCTCAACGAGAACCTCCGCGAGAACTGCATCCCCGTCGTCCTGAAGGTCGCGCCGAAGAAGGTCGCGGAGATGTTCAAGACCCTCGGCGTCGCACCCGAGGACATCCCCGACCCGCTGCCACGCTCCTTCTCCAAGGCCGAGTCCGGCCGCATCGCACGGATCATGAACGGCGAGCCGGAGCCACCGAGCGACTCCAACACCGGCGGCGTCGGCTGGATCATCGAGTCCCGCAAACCCGAGGTCCAGCGGTCCCTGTTCATGGATTTCCAGCAGCCCATCGCCCCGCTGTTCCCCGACACCGTCCACGGCCTCACCGACCACGAGATCGCCGAACTCGAGGCCCGTGACCTGTGGTTCGACTGGACGCTGCCGCCCCGCCCCGGCGAGTTCGGCCCCGAACCCGAGGACGACGACGAGAGCGAGCTGCCGTCCGGCAGCCGATCCAAGCCCCGCGCCGCTGCGGCCGACCGGACGCTTCCCGCGCAGTCCACCGTCACCACACCCCGCCAGGCCCTGGACGCCATCAAGAAGCTCACCGGCGCCTGACCGGCCCCCATGAGGCCGCCACACCCCACTTTCCACCCGATCGGAGACTGCCATGAGCAGCACCCAGCACACCCCGCCCACCTCGCACAGCACCACCCGGGCCGCGGCCGAGCCGCAGATCAGCCTCCTGGCGCCCGACTACACCCCGGCCATCCTCAACGGCCGGATCCTCGCCGTCCCGCTGCACCCGCACACCGCCACGGACGAGGCGTTCGTCCCGGCCCTCATCGACGGCGAAGTGGCCGCGGTGCCAGTGCACAACCCGCTCGCCGTCCTCGCCGCGGCGCAGCTGCAGCCCGCCTCGGCCATGGCGACCGTCCCGGCGCAGCCGGTGGCGGACCCGGGCCTGCCCCGGGCGGTGCGTGACTGCCTCCTCTACGGCTCCCTTGCCGCCGTGGCGGCGGGCGGGGCGGTGTGGATGGTCGGTGCGGCCGTCGCCGCCGTGGCCCCGCACGCCGACGAGCTCGGTGAGCTCCTCCAGTACGCCGCGATCCTCGTCGGCGTCGCCGTCCTCGGCCTGGCCGCGCTGCTCGGCAAGCTCCGCACCCTCACCGGCCCCACGGCCGGCACCGGCACCGGGGCGGCCGTGACCGCCAGCGGCACCGGCGCGAATGCGACCGGCACCGTCCTCGCCCTGGTCCACCGCACCACCACCAGCAGCACGACCATCGGCCGTCAGAGCGCCTGGGGCCGTGGCGGCATCACCAACCACAACGGCTGACCGGCCGCCCGGTCTCGCCCCCGGCCCGCACAGCGCCCGCCCCGCCGAACCCCGGCCGGGCGGGCGCGGCGCATCCGGGAACGGGACCGGCCGCCCGGCCGCCACCCAATCCCTTGCTGGAGGTACCTGCCGTGACCGCACCTACTGCCTCCCCGCTCGCCCAGCTGCTCGCCGCACTCGGTGTCAGCGAGCGCGCCACCCGCTGCACCGCCGGCCGGCTGCTGGACGTGCTGGCCGACCTGCCCGACACCGCGCCGGTGCTGATCGCCGCGCCCTACCTGGACTACCGCGCGGAGCAGCCGGTGGCCGCCGCCCACTGGGACGGCACCCTGCTCCTGACCACCCTCCGCCCCGCCCCCCAGACGGAGGCGCTGTTCCCCGCCCTCGCCGCCCCCGCGAACACCACCGACGGCATCGAGCGTGCCGATCGGGCGGGTGAGTGCGGGCTGAGCGTCGGCGAGCTGCGCGCGGTGCTCGCCGCGCTGCCCGACTACACCGCCGTGCTGCTGGACGTCCACGGCTGGGACGGCCCCGCCCAGCTGCCCGTCACCGGCGCCGACTGGGACGGCGCCCTGACCCTCAGCTCCCCCTACCTGACCTGGGCCCCCGGCAGCTTCGACTTCCTCCACCAGGCCTGACCGGCCCTGCTCTCACGACCTGCTTCGACCGGAAGGACCCATTCGGCCATGACCACGTTCGCCGTCCGCGACCTGACCGCGCTGCACGCACTCCGCCCGTGGCTGCACGACCCCGCCCGCCGCCTCACCTGGCAGACCACCCGCCTGACCCGGCAGGCCGAGGCCGTCGGGCAGGAACGCCGCACCCGCCGCGCCGAGCTGCCCGGCACCGGCGCAAGCGGCGAACAGATCGTCCGCAGCCGCCAGCAGCTCGCCGACGCCCAGGCCCGCGCCGACCTCGCCGTCCTCGGCGAGCAGTTCACCGAGACGACCCGGCTGCGCCTGACCGTCACCCTCGCCCACCGCTTTCAGGGCCGGCTCGACGACCGGCAGCGCACGCGGCTCGCCGAGGACATCGCCGACGAGATCCGCACCATCGCCGAGGACCTGCTGGAGGCGCAGCCCGCCTACCCGGGCGAGGCGCACCGCAACGCCGAGGCGGTCATGGTCCCGCTGCTGCAGCAGGACACCGCGCTGGCGGCCACCAGTGAGCGCGAGGACCTGACCCGCTGGCTGGCCGACCTGCGAGCGGCCCGCCTGGTCCTGGACCAGGCCGCAACCACCGCCTGAACGACCCCTCGGTCCGGCCCCGGGGCGGCACCCCTGCCGCCCCGGGGCCGACCCGCCCGCACCGTCCCTGCCGAACACCGAGGAGTGCACACCCGTGTCCATCCCACCCCAGCCCGGCACCGACGAACCCGGCACCCACGAGCCGGGTACCCACGAGCCCGGCGGCACGTCCGTCCGGCGTGGGCGCACCGCCGTCCGCGCGACCACCCGGGCCGCCGCCCGGCGGCTGCGCGAGCACACCGCCTCGCGCCCCACCGGTCCCGCCGAGGCGGCCGCCGCCGTCGCGGGCGTGGTCCTGGCCGTCGTCATCGCCGGTGGCGCGCTCTACTGGCTCGTCCGCTTCCTCGTGTGGATCATCGCCGGGGCCTTCCACGGCACCGCCGGTTTCGCCGGTGGGCTCTGGCACAGCGACATTGCCGACCACGCCCGCACCGCGGTGAAGGCCTTCACCGACGTGGTGACCGGCCCCGCCGTATCGTGGCTCCACCAGCACGCCACCGGCCTGCCGGTGACCGGCCATCAGCTGGCCGTCGCCTGGATCCTGCTTGCCGCGATCGCGTTCGTCTCCGCGCGGGGCGGCTCCCCGGCCGGCCGCCTGGTGTGGGCCTTCGTCGGCGCGGGCACCGCCACCGCCGTCTGGCAGGCCTCCCCGGACGGCCAGCGCGCCGCCGCCACCGCCACCACCACCGGCCTGTGGCTGCTGCTCACCCTCTCCGCTTACCGGCCCCGCCCCACCCACACCACCACCAGCACCCGCACCGAGCTGATCGTCTCCCCGCTCCTCGAGCGGGCCCTGACCGCAGCCCTGGAGCGCGCGACCGTCCCGACCGCCGCCGCCGGGGCCCGGGCCGGCGACGAGCAGGCCGAGCCGCTCCCGCAGTCGGCCACCCCGGCCCCGCCGCCCGTCGACCTCATCCCGGCCGCCGCCGGATTCCAGTGCCGCCACTGCTCGAGGCCGCTGCGCTGGGCCACCGGCCAAGAGCCCGGCGACCGCACCCGCACCTGGCGCACCGCCGACGACGCCACCACCTGCCCGACCGCTCCCGACGGCCTGCACTACGCGCTCTGACCCTGCCGGACACCCACGCTGCCCACCGGCCCGAACCCCGCCCACCCCAGCGGGCGCGGCGGTCCGGTGTGCGGCGCGGCCGCCCGGCCGAACCCTCGTCCCGACTACCAAACTGCGCCGCTGGGCAGCCTGATGATCTTCCCCGTCGTACTCGAGCGGAAGATCGGACCGGACACCCGGCACACCGGACAGCACCCCACCCACTACGAAAGGGCCGATCATGGACTCGGCGCTCGCCGCCCACCTCTCCGGTCTGACCCCCGACCGCCACACCGGCCGCCTCAAGGGCGACGACGCCTACGAGGTCTTGGTCCTGCTCCTCGCCGCGTTCCGCGACCTCGGCCGCGACCGCACCACCCCGGACGAGCTCCACGCCGCCATCGCCAGCATCGACACCCGCAACGCCTTCGGCGGCCGCCGCGTCCTGCACACCCTGCTCCGCGAGGCCGCCAACCACCACCGGATCCGCCTCACTGCCGCCGGCCACATCCTGCTGCGCACCGACGCCCCCAGTGACGGCGGGCCCGAGCACGCCTGGATCCGGCTGGAGAACCGCGGCGGCGCCGAGGTCGAGATCGTCGGCGCCGATCCCTGGCCGGACACCCACCAGGTGGCGCCCGGCCCCGCCTGGTGGCGTTGCACCGGCTGCCGCGCCAGCGGCGGCACCGATGCCCAGGACCTGACCTTGATGCGCGCCCAGGCCGCCGACCACGCCCGCGACTGCCTCGCCCTGCCCGCACCCGTCGCCTCACCCGCGACCGACTGACCCACCGCCAGTCCCACACCGGACTCCGACGCCGCGCACCACGGCGCCCCGCCGCCGCGCCTGGCAGGCGTGGACTGGGCGGGGCGCCGTGGTGCGCGGCGCGGGCCGCCGATCCACCCCGGCACCGACGGCCTCTACGACTGCTGCCCCCAGCCGTGGATCCGCGTCGGCGTTCTCACGGTTGCCGACCTGCTCCTGGCCCTCCTCAACCACCAGCCCACCACCTCGCCCCCGGCGCCGACCGCCCCCGAGGCGCCCAGCGACGACCCCACCGGCGCCTGGACCTGACCCGCACTCACCCAAGGGAGACCCGATGAGCACCGAACAGGCCGCTGCATGGGCGGCCCGCGCCGTCGACACCGTGCTGGACCAGATGGAGACCGGACAGACGCCGAATGCGGCCGACGTCCTGGCGGCCAATGTCGCGTTGTTTGCCGCCGAGCGTGACGGCATCCCGGCCGCGGACTGGCAGAGGCACCTGCGGCCCCGGGGATGAGCCGCCCCGGACACTGACGCGGCGTACCGGAGCGCCCCGCCGCCCGGCCGAACCCCCGCACTCCCGCCACGGAGGACACCCCCTATGACCAACGCCCTGCGCACCCGCGCGATCCGCGCCGCCCTCGACACCACCGACTCCGCCGCCATCGTGACCGCCGCGGCCGCCACCGGCCTCACCATCTACCGCGCGCTCCACCCCCGCCCGGCCGAGACCCGCATCACCGCGGCCCTC
This sequence comes from Kitasatospora sp. NPDC093679, assembly GCF_040683455.1. NCBI lineage: Bacteria > Bacillati > Actinomycetota > Actinomycetes > Kitasatosporales > Streptomycetaceae > Kitasatospora > Kitasatospora sp. NPDC093679. The sequence continues at coordinate 19,015 of NZ_JBFBDW010000013.1, read as the reverse complement.
GCCGCCGGCACCCTGGCCGCCCTCATCGCCGACCGGACCACCTACCGCGTCCTCGCCCCGCTGCGCCGCCGCTTCGCGGCCGAGCACCACGGCCTGGTCCGCGATGCCGTGCCGGCCCCGACGCCCGAACAGCTCTCCGCGGATCTGATCGCCGACGCCGCGCAGCGCGCCGCCTCCGGCGCGGTCCGGCTCGACTACGGCCGCGGTTCCCTCACCAAGCCCGAGAACTGGGCGGGGGCCGCAGACGGCACCGCGACGTGCGAGATCACCGCCACCGCCCACCTGCTCTCCGTCCCGCGTCCCAGCGACCGCGACGGCTACAGCTCACGCAGCTACCTGCTCGTCCAGGACGGCGGGCAGCCGACACCGGTCCACAGCATCGGCGACCTGGTCGTGCTCCTCGACCACGCCGAGAAGCAGCCGGCCGACCTCGACGAAACCGGCGACCCGTGGGCGGCCATCGGCCAGGACCTCGCCATCGCCGAACTCCTCCCCACCAAGACCACCACCGGTGACACCGGCCAGGACGACGACGACCACGACATCGACCAGGAGGCCGAGGCCCACGCCGCCGGCCAGCTGTAACCGACCACCCTGACGGCGGCCGCCCCCCGGGACTGCCCCGCTGCTCACCGCACCTGACCACCCACCACCAACCCGGCCCCGGCCCGCACCCCAGCGGACCGGGGCCGAACCGTCCAAGGAGACACCGCAGATGACCACCAGCCCCGCCATCGTCCCGGCCGCCCGCCGCGGCCTCTTCACCGCCGACCGGGACCGGCGGCTGCGCCCCGGCACCCCCGACCGGCCCTGGGAGCTGTGGCTCACCGGCCCCGACACTCTGCTGCCGATGCCGGACCTCGCCACCGCGCTGATGGCCGCCGCCGAGCACAACGCCCTCGCCGCCGACCTCGACGACCACGCCCCGCTCCAGCCCGCCGGCCACGCCCTGGTCCTGACCCACGGCTACGCCTGGCGGCGCGAGGGCGCGGCCCGTCCGGGCGCGGGCGCGGCCGTCCCGTCGCTGTGCTGGACCGCCCGCTGCTCGGTGTGCGGCGAGGCACCGGAGGACGAGTTCGTCCCCCACCACGCCGGCCCCGACGCCGCCGCTGGCGACGCCGTCGAGAACCACGGCTGGCACCGGCTGCCGGACGGGCGGCTGGACTGCGGCTGCAACAACACCGCCCACGCCGAGGCCCGCGCCCGAGCGACCGTCCAGGACAACGACCACGACCCGGACCCGGACCAGCTCGCCCTCGCCGCCGGCGCCCGGCCCATCGACCCGAACAGCCCCGCCAGCATCTGCCCCTGAGCACCCGACCGGACTGGCACCGCCACCCGTCGGCCGGCTTGCACCGACCGGCGCCAAACACACCGACCAAGGAGAACCCGTGTCCGTCCATGATGGAGAATCCGTCGTCACCGTCGAGAAGGTGACGGTGGCGCTCGCCGTCGCCTGCCTGCTCGCCTGGTGGGTGACCTTCATCGTCACAGGCCTGGAGCACCGCCCGACGCCGACCGGCCACTCCGGCGCTCCGACCGACTGCCCGCACTGACACCCTCGCACCACCCACGAGCCGGCCGGAGGCTGCCCCAGCCGCGCGGACGGGGCCGGAACGCCGACCCGAGGGCATCCGACCGTGACCGAACGCCTGCTCGTCCCGACACCCGCACCCACTCCGGCCCAGGGCCCGGCACCGAACCCCACGGTGCCGGGCCCTTTGTCGTTTCCAGGCCGCGCGCCTTCCGGGCGCTGCAGGGGCCGGGTCGTACGGTCACACCAGCTGGGCACTCTGCCGCCCCGCCCGCGGGGTGCAGGCCGGACGGATCCCCCGGCCTGCACCCCGCCGCAAGCAGCGGCCGCACTTGAGGCCAGGCAGTCCCCACTACCACGCGATCCACCCGACCGGCACTCCATCCCGGAGAATGGCCGGCCGCCCAAACCCTGGGATCAGGCGCGGCCGCCGTCCCAGATACTGCTGGGGTCGCTCATCTGCTCGGTGCTGCCCTTGGCGCCGCCCGGCACCTTGACCACCGTTCTCTTGTAGGCACTGGCCCGCCACGCGACGTTGAACAGCCGGGTGTCCTTGCACCGGTTGTGGTAGTACACCCGGGCCTTCCAGTTCCAGTCGTCGCGCCAGGACCAGGAGAAGCAGCCGTCGGTGCCGCGGTGCATGTGCCGGTCCTCTGCCGCCGAGGCGGCCGGTGCGGCCAGGGCCAGCAGCAGGGCCGTGGCCGAAGCCGCCGCAGCGGTCCTGAAGATGGAGCCCATGACGATCGTCTCCTCGTAGCAGCCGGGAGCGGGGAACACGGAAGCAACCGCCCGGTGCGCGGCCCGGTTGCGGCCTGGAGTCCGTGTTCACCCGGTCGGCCGGTGGGCGGCGCGGGCCTGCGGCGTCGCACCGGAATGCATTTCCCATGCTCAGGTGCGGTGCCGTACAGTCGTGCTCACCGACGCGGGGTGGAGCAGCTCGGTAGCTCGCTGGGCTCATAACCCAGAGGTCGCAGGTTCAAATCCTGTCCCCGCTACCAATCCCGGCAGGCCCGGCACCCCAGGTGCCGGGCCTGCCGCGTTTCCGGGCACGGCTGCCGTCGGCGTCCCGTGCGAGCGCGTCCCCGTGACTGGCCGTCAAACGTACTCTTTTGCAGCTCCGTTGGACTTTATGAGTTGATAAACAGCCCTGATCTGCGTTACGATTGCATCGTTCGGCTTACCATGTCCTGGCTTGGGGAGGGTCTCGTGCTCGCAGTGGACGTCCGGCAGGCACTCAAGGGCGGTGAGACGGTCCTGGAGGCCGCGTCCCGCTGGTGGCGCTTCGGCGAGCAGACCATCGCCGACCACGGCGACTTCCTCCTCGCGTTCGTCGACGGCGGCGTCTGCGTCGGCGCGTTCGAGATCCGCGCCGCCGAACCCGACCCGCAGGCCGGCGGCAAGTACGCCTTCGACCTCGCACCCGCCGAACGCTTCCGCTGGGCCCTCGGCGAGCGCCTCCCGCTGCCGCCCGGCCGCAACCCCGCCCGGATCATGACCGGCGCAGCGCTGCGCACCTTCCTCGACGCCGACCCCGGCCGGGCACCGCTGCCGGCCCGCACCGCGGAGAACTGACCGATGACCGACACCCCGGACGCGATCGACGCGCTCCTCGGCGCCGGCCCGCGCCGCGCCGTCACCCTGCCCGAACCCGCCGAACGCGAGTGGCTGCGTACCGAGTACGGGCTGACCAAGGCCGAGACCGCGAAGGCCCTGCGCGTCAGCCCCGCCACGTTCACCGCGTGGGAATCCGGCCAGCGCGACCCGCAGGGCGAGGCCCGCGCCGCCTACGCCAAACTCCTGGAGGGCATGGCGGCCCGTCTGCTGCCCCCGGCCCCACCCGGGGCCGCCCCGGCTCAGCCCCCGGCGCCCGCGCACAGCCCGTCCGCAGCCCCGTCGCCGGCCGCCCCGGTGCCGCCGGCCGGCCCGGTCGAGATGGACCGGGTGCCGTCGGGTGACCTCGTCACCGGTGAGCCGCAGCCCTGTATCTGGTGCGGGCGCCCCAGCATCTTCCGTGCCGCCGGCCGGCCCGTGCATGTGGGCGGCGGCTTCTGTGTGCAGGCCCCCGCACCGACCGGCGCCGTCCCGGCACCGGCGCCCACGGCCGCCCACGGCGCGGCCCCCGCATCTGCCGCCGCGCCCACTGCCGCCCCCGCAGCTCCGCACCGGCCCGCGCCCCCTGCTGCACCTACCCGGTCGGCCCGCCCGGCCCGCCCGGCCGCCGCGTCGCGTCCCGGTGCCCGCCCGGCGCGGAAGGCACCGGCCCGCGCTGCCGCCCCGGTGGACGACGTCCGGGCCGCGGCGGCCGAGAAGTTCCCCAACGGGCCGCTTGCCGTTGTCGACCCGGCGCCGTCCGGGCGCGGCTTGGTCGCGCACCTGGTCGACGGCCGCGTTTTCGACGTCCCTGCCGTGATGACGCTGCCGGAGCTCACCGAGTGGACGCTCACGGCCGGTCTGGGCGAGTCGCGGCTGCACAAGCACGGCAAGGACGGCGACCCGCTGATCGTCCTCACCGACGACGCAGCCACCCTGCTCGGCCTGCCGCCGATGGGCACCGAACCCGGCCAGTTCGAGCGCCGCCTCGGCCGCCTCCCCGAGACCCACAAGACCGTCAAGGCCCTGACCAAGGCCGGCTGGCAGCTCACCCAGCGCGGCTTCGGCCCCTGGGCCCGCGTCTACCGCACCCCGGACGGAGCCAAGCGGAGTTGCGTCCAGTACTGCATCCCCGCCTGGGCCGCCCTCACCTCCGCCGGCTGGACCATCCCCCAAGGCCTGGACGCTCCTGCCCTCGCGGCGCTCCTTGGCGGCTACGCCGAACGCGTCATGACTCCCCGCGGCTCCACCGCCGTCACCGGCCTCTCGTTGATGGAGGCGCTGCGCCCGCCGACCCGCGCGGTGCGCACCGAGAAGGGCTGGACCTCGGGCCCGGTGGAGGGCTCGCGCTCGCGGGTGTTCGATCCGGCGCCGCCGGAGGCCCCAGGAGAGCACCCGGTCGCGCAGGACCGCGACCCCGCCGATGTGCTGGTCACCGAGGCGTGGGACTGGATCCGCCCCATCGAGGCGATCGGCGACGGTGAGCGTGCCCTGCCGCACGTGGTGGGCCTGGACATCAACACCGCGTTCCTCGCCGCCGCGGGCCGGCTGACGATGGCGCTGTCGGAGCCGGTGCACGAGCTCAACCCAGTCTTCGACCCGAAGATCCCCGGCAGCTGGAAGTGCGACTTCTCCACCGCCGAGTTGGATCCGCGGCTGCCGAACCCGTTCACCCCGGACGGCCTGCCGCCGACCGGACCGGCCTGGTACACCACCGCCAAGGTCGCCTACGCCCGCGAACTCGGCCTCGACCCCCGGCCCACGGAGGGCTGGCTGCGGCACGAGTCCGGTCCGTGGCTCGACCCTTGGCACAAGCACCTGCGCGCCGCCTACCTCACCACCATGGAACGGCTCGGCATCCCGCTGAACCTCGGCCAGCAGGACCCCGAGGCGTTCCTGGCGGCGATGGCCGGCCTGCAGGAGCACGGCGACCCCGTCGAGCTCGCCATCCTCGCCGCCATCAAGGCGACCGCGAAGGGCGGCGTCGGCAAGCTCCGCGAACGCCCCCGCGGCGCCTCCTACCGGCCCGGCCAGCGCTGGCCGGCCCTGGAGCGCCCGACCTGGGACCCGCTGAACCGCGCTTTGATCATCGACACCGCCACCGTCAACCAGCACCGCAAGATCCGCCGATTCGCGCAGGCCACCGGCCGGTTCCCGCTCGCGATCCTCTCGGACTGCACCGTCTACCCGTCGCCGGGCCCGTCCGCCCTGGACCTGCTGCGCGGAAGCGACGGGGCGCTGACTTCGGTGTGGCGGCTCGGGATCTCGCCGGGCCTGTGCAAGCACGAGGGCACCCAGACCATGGACTGGGCCCTGGAACTGATCGCCGAGGACACCAACCCGGGCCGGCACATCAAGGGCGGCGACGCCGTCGCCGAGGGGGAGTAGCCAGACATGGACGCCATCGACCGCGGGCTGGAACGCGCCCTGCAGACCCAGCCCATCCCCAAGACCCTCCCCGGCCAGGTGAACTTCCTCGTCCGGCAGTACAAGACCACCAGGGCCGTCGCCGCCGCGCTCGATGTCTCCATCCGCTCGGTGGAGCGCTGGCGCACCGGCGGCGGCATCGGCAAGGAGAACGCCCGCAAGGTCGAGGACGCGGTGCGCGAACGCTGGCAGCCCCGCGTGCGGCAGCGCGTCCGGGAGGCCGCGGAGGCCCGCGGCTTCACCGTCGAGGTCATGGCCTCCTTCGGCTTCAAGTCCGCCGGTCTGAGCACCGACGACCCCCGGGAGCGGATCATCACCCAGCGGCTGCCCGGCAGCGTCGCCCGCGACCTGTTCGCCGCCCGCGACCGCGGCGCCAGCCGGCAGGAACAGGAACAGATCATCGCCGAAGGCCTCGGCCGCGCCTACTTCCAGGACGGCGGCCGCCGCGCCCGCGGCCTCGACGTCACCCTCACCGGCCTCGCCTGGGCCGACTTCTCCGTCTGACAACCTGCACGTTGGGGCCGCTACCCAGGGGGCAGCGGCCTCCGGCACTTCACTTGGGACGTACTGGACCGCAGGCGGCGGCCATGGTCATCTCGGTGGAATCTGCTCGTGCGGCATATCAGACCGAACTCGCGATTCGATCGACAGAGAGGATTCGGCACGTTGGTTGTGCGCCTTCACCGATCGACTTGATCCCTTTCGCATCCTCGTCCCCGTCGTTCTGGCTCTGTCCGGGAGCCAGTCTGCTGACGAAGGAATACGTGGTGTCGAGCCGGTTCCCTGCACGGTCAACGATTTCAACAGTGATGGAATAGTCGGAGACCTTGCTTGAATGGTTCGTCACTGATAGATCGGCAACTGCCACGAAGTTTCCGCTGTGATAGCCCGTCCCGAATGGATCGTCGGTTACAGTGCAGCTCAGAAGCTGTACGTCGCCTTCTCCGCCTCCAGTCGGCGAGCTCTGGGTGGGCACCGGCGAGGCTTGTGCGGACGCGGGAGTCGAGACAACCGACCTTGGCGATGATGCAGGTGCCGATTGTCCCGTGTTGGCCCCGCCGACTTCGCCCTGCGAGCCGCAGGCGACAAAGCCAAGACCCGCCAAAAATCCTGCCGCACTCACCGCCAGCACCTTCATAGAGAGACTCAGCATCGCGGGTACCTCCAATGTTGCTACCACTATGTAAACCCCGGACCGCGCGGCAGGACAGTCGGCGCAGCTACGGAGATCTAACGGCTCCCTCGCCACTTCGGCGCTCGCGATTGCTGACCCGGACGGACGGTGATCGCAGCGCCGACATCTGGAAGCAAGTCGTCCCGGTGGCATGGTCCTCGCGGCGCAGCCGCCGATCGGAGTGTCGGTGGCGGGTACGGTCTGGAGCGACGGGCAACGAGAGGGGCGTGGCGTGGCTGGTGGGATGGGGCCGGGGACGGCGTTCCGGGGGCTGATCCTGGACTTCGCGGGTGTGCTGACGACGGGTGTGCTGGAGACACACCGGCAGTGGTGCGTGCAGCAGGGCCTGGAGGCGGAGGCGTGGCGCAGTGCGCTGAACCACCACCCTGAGGGCCGTCGGCTGTATGCCGCTCTCGAGTGCGGGGCGATCGGGCAGGCGGAGTGGAACGCCGGTACGGCGGCGATCCTGGGGGTGGAGGCGGAGAACCTGATGGGCCGGGTGTGGGCGGGGGTGCGCCCGGCTGAGGGGATGATCCGGCTGGCGCGGGCGGCGCGGGCGGCGGGCTACACGGTGGCGCTGTTGTCGAACTCCTTCGGCCTGGACCCGTACGACCCGTATGCGGCGGCCGGGGTGTGGGAGCTGTTCGACGTCGCGGTGATCTCGGAGCGCGAGCGGGTGGCGAAGCCGGATCCGGCGATCTATCGGATCGTGCTGGAGCGGATGGGCCTGCCCGGCGAGGCATGTGTCTTCGTGGACGACCACCCGGTGAACCTGCCGCCCGCCGAGGCGCTCGGGATCACCACCGTGCTGGCCGAGGACGAGCAGCAGACGGTCGCCCGGCTGGAGCAGCTCCTAGGCGTGAGCGCGGCCGCGGTCGCGGCCTGACCGGCCGCCCCAGCACCGGAGTCCTTCGGTCCGACGGTTCGTCAACTTCCTTCCTGTTGTGCGGTGCCGTCTCGTGTCCGAGCGGGTACGTGGAGTACCGTCCCAGGGGTCGGGATCGCTGCGGGCGGACGGAGACGGTCATGACGGAGTGGGCCAGGCGCACCACGGGTGCCCGGATCAAGGCGCTGCGCGGCGGCTCGATGACGCAGGAGGAACTGGCGGCGGCCGCGGAGCTGTCGGTCAAGACGATCCAGAAGGTCGAGCAGGGCCGCGGCGATCTGTCGGTGCGCTCGCTGCTGCGCGTGGCGGTCGCGCTGGGCACGGACGTGGCGGTGGTGACGGGCCAGCAGGAGCCGACCCAGGGCATGGAGCTCGGCGAGCGTGCGGCACTGCGCGCGGTGTCGGCGGCGGTGCACGACAGCGCGATGGGGCTGGCCGCCGAGGGCGAGCCGGACCCGGTGGAGGACCTTGCGGCGCAGGGGCGCCGTGCGGATGCGGCGTTCTGGTCGGGCCGCTACACCGAGGTCGGCGCCGCCCTGTCCGTCCTGCTGCCGCAGGCCCGGGCGGCCTACGACGCCGCCTGCGGGGCGGAGCGGGAGCGGGCGGCCGGCGTGCTCGCGGACGGCTACCAGACGGCGGCGGTGCTGGCGAACGTGCTCGGCGCCCGGGACCTGGGGTACGCGGCGATCACCTACGGCCGGCAGGTCGCCGAGCAGGCCGGGGACGACCTGCGCACCGCACACCTGGCGGCGTCGCTGTCGTGGATCTACCTGCGGGACGGGCACACCGGCAAGGGCGTGGCCGTCGCGGAGCGGTACGCGGGGGCGATCGAGCCGCGGATGTCGGACCGTGACCCGGACCGGCTCAGCGTCTACGGGCAGCTGGTGACGAACGCGGCGGTTGCCGCCTCCCGTGGCGGCGGGGCGGCCGAGGCGGCGCGGGACTACCTGAGCCAGGCCCACGCGGTCGCGGCCCGGATCGGGAGCGAGCACGCCCGCGGCGGCCACAACCAGCCCTTCGGCCCGTCGTACGCGGCGACGCAGGCGCTGTCGGTGGCGATCGCGCTCGGCGACGTCGGCCGGGCGGTGCGCCTGATCGACACGGTGCGCCTCGATGCGGCGCTGCCGTTGGCGACCCGCGCCCGGTTCCACCTGGACGTGGCCCTCACCCGTACCGAGACCCGGCAGTGGGAGGCCGCCGGCAGCGCGCTGGAGAAGGTGTGCGGCATGGCGCCGAACTGGGTGGCGCACCAGGCGCTGTTTGGCGCGGTCGTCGAACGCATGGCGGCTGCGGTGCCGGGCCCGCGGGTCAACCGGATCGCCGCCCGCGGCGGAGTGACCCTCGGCACCCGCTGACCACCTACCCGCAGCCCTCCGACCTGCAGCCGTCCGCCCCGCAGCCGTCCGCCCCGCAGCCGTCCGCCCCGCAGCCGTCCGCCCCGCAGCCGTCCGCCCCCGTAGTCTCCCCGCCCCGCGGCCGTCCGACGTTGGGGCACAGCCAGCCCGTCCACGGCGGCCCCGACTCCCACCGCCGGTAGGAGTGCGGGCCGTGCCGCTGCCGGTAGGCCCGCCGCCGAGGGGCGCCCGCCCGTCCACAACTTCGCCCGCTCCCACCAACCATGCCTTCACTGCGGGTAGTTGGGCCGCGACAGTAGGGGAATGATGAACCGCCGCACCGGCCGGGTGCCCATCGCCCTCTACATCTGCGCCGACGACACCGCCTCGGCCGAGCTGCTCGCCGGCCACGCCCGCCGCTACGCCTGGGCCCGCGAGTGGACCGTCGCCCTGACGGCCGTCGACACCGACCCCACCGAGCCGCTGGAGCAGCGCCGCGGCTGGCGGACCGTCACCGCGGCCCTGTCCGAGCGCAGGGCGAGCGGCGTGGTCACCTGGAGCCGGGCGATGCTCCACGACGACCCGGCCGCCCTGCCCGCCCAGCACACCGCCGCCTTCGACCGCCTCGCCGCCCTGCTCCGCGACCGCGGCCAGTTCCTCGCTGCCGCAGACCAGCGCAGGCCCGCACCCACCGCCCGGGTGCCGCGCCCGGCCACGACCGCCCGGCACACACCCGCCCAGGTGCTGCGGCGCCGCGAACTCGCTGACATCGCCGCCGGCTGGCCCCAGCAGCCAGTGGGCGGCGACGGCAGCGACCCCAGAAAGGCCGCCCGGCCATGACCACCATTCCGACCCGCCTGCTGCTGCGCCGCTTCGCCGTCGACGCCACCCACCCCGTCGCGGTGCCCACCGCCCGCCGCGCCGCCCACGCCATCGCGACCGAATGGGGTGTCGACGGGGAGCGCCTGGACGCGCTGCTGCTCATCACCTCCGAGGCGGTCACCAACGCCCACCTGCACGCCCCCGGCCGGGTGCTGGTCGTCCTCACCTGGTCGCCGGACGACGCCCGGCTGGCCGTCGAGGTCCACGACACCGGCCGGCGGATGGGCGAGGGCCAGGCGTCCCGGTTCGCCGACGACCGGGCCACTGTCGGCCGCGGCCTTGCCCTGCTGGTCGAGCACCTCACCCGCGGCCGGTGGGAGGTGGTGCCGACCGTGTACGGCAAGCGGCTGCGCGCCGAACTGGCCGCTGCCGCCCCGCCCGCCCGGCCGACCGGAACCAGTACCGTGTCGCCCGCCGCCGAACCGCGCGGACTGTTTGCGGCCATCTGAGAACCCCGCCCGGCAGCCCCGGCCCTTCCGCGGGCCGGCCGCCCGGGCGGAGGGTGCGCAGCCCCGAACCCCCGCGCGGGCAGTTGCACCCACAGCGCCGTGCGGGGCCGACAACGGCACCGGTTTCGCACGGCGCTCCTGCTGCTCTGTCCCCGTCCGGCTGGTCCTGTCACCAGGCCGAGAGCACTACCTGTCCAACCCGGTTGGGCCGGACACCCCAGCCCCGCGCGGCAGTCGCCGCGCGGGATCAGAACACCACCTTCCGCCGAAAGGGGATCAGCCATGTCTCCGCCACCGGAGCCGCCCCGCCGCCGGGACCGCCCCAGCTGCCGTACCCCGGCCGCTGACCGGCACCACTCATCCACCCTCCACCAGCGAAGGACGATCACCATGTCTTCCACCCAGACGATCGCCGTCGTCACCGGCGGCCGCTCCGGGGAGCGGGACCGGTCCCTGCTCTCCGGCCGGTCCGTCCGCGAGTCTCTGGTCCGCCAGGGCGTGCCGCACGTCGTCCTCGACCCCGCCGACGAGCACTTCGCCGAGCACGTCCGCACGGCGGACGTGGCGTTCTTGGCGATTGCCGGGCAGTGGGCCGAGGACGGCAAGCTGCAGGGCCTGCTCGACAGCCTGGGCGTCCCGTACACCGGATCGGGGGTGATGGCGTCCGCGGTCGGCATGCACAAGCCGACCGCGAAGAGCGTCGTGCAGGCGGCCGGCGTCCCGGTGCTGCCCCACCTGCTGGTCCGAGGCGGTGACGACCCTGAGGCCGCGGCGAAGGACGCCGTCGCCCGCCTGGGCCTGCCGGTGATCATCAAGCCGCCGTCCGAGGGCGGCTCGATCGGCGTGCTGGTCTTCCGCGACCCGGTCGAGCTCGCCGCCGTCCTCGCCAGCGGCGGTGACTGGCTGATCGAACCGTTCAGCTCCGGCACCGCCGTCACCTGCGGCGTGATCACCCGCGACGGCGAGCTGAGTGCGCTGCCGCCGCTGGAGACCCTGCCGACCAGCGCCGAGTTCTACGACTACACCGCCAAGCGCGACCCGAACGGTCACCGCTACTGCTGCCCGGCCGCCCTGTCGCCGTCCGTCACCGCGGCCGTCCAGCAGGCCGCCCTGGACGCCCACCGGGCACTGGACTGCCACGGCCACTCCCGCTCGGACTTCATCGTCACCGAGAGCGGCGAGGTGTTCTGGCTGGAGGTCAACACCCTGCCCGGCCTGTCCCCGCACGGGAACCTCGCCACCATGGCGCACGCCGCCGGCATCGGCTACGACGACCTCATCGGCCTCATCCTCGCAGCCGCCCACCGCCCCGGGTACCGGCCGTGAGCCCCGCGGGCCTGCCGCTGGCCGCGGCAGATGTGTACGAGGCCCAGCGCCGCCTGCAGAACATCGCCGTCCTCACCCCCGCCATCGCCAACCCGGTGCTGGACCATGCCGCGGGCCGGCCGGTCACGGTGAAGGTGGAGGCACTGCAGCACACCGGGTCGTTCAAGTTCCGCGGCGCCTACAACGCACTCGCCGCCCTCACCCCCGCAAGCCGCCGCCACGGCGTGATCGGGGCGTCCTCCGGCAACCACGCCCAGGCCCTAGCCCTCGCCGGCCAGCTGCTCGGCGCCCCGGTGACCGTCGTGGTCCCGCACGACGCCCCCCGGCAGAAGCTGGAGGGCGCGCGGGCGCTCGGCGCCACCGTCGTCACCCACCACCGCGAACGCGACGACCGGGACGCCCTGGTCGCCGACCTGGCCGACCGGCACGGCTACACCGTGATCCCGTCCGCCGGCCACCGGGACGTGATGGCCGGTGCGGGCACCGTTGCCCTGGAACTGCTCCAGCAGGCGCCCGGCCTCACCGCGGTCCTGGTCCCCGTCGGCGGCGGAGGCCTCGCGGCCGGCACCGCCGTCGCCGCCAAGCACATCGACCCCGCCATCAAGGTCATCGGAGTCGAGCCGGAGGCCGCGGGCGACACCGCCGCTTCGCTGCGGGCCGGTGCGCTCACCTCGCTGGCCTCCGTTCCGGACACCATCGCCGACGGCCTGCGCCACACCTGCCCGGCCGCGCTGCCGTGGGAAGTCAACCGGGTGATGCTCGACGACGTCATCACGGTGACGGACGCTCAGATCATCCGCGCCATGGCGGCCGCGTTCCAGCACCTCAAGGTGGTCGCAGAGCCGTCCGGCGCGGTCGCACTGGCCGCCGCCGAGCAGCTCGACCTGCCGCCCGGACCGGTCGGTGTCGTCATCTCCGGCGGGTCCGTCGGCATAGGTTCGTTCCACCAGCTGATGACCGCCTTGCCGCACCGCAGAGAGGCCGCCCATGCCTGAGTCGCCGCAGCGCCACCCGATCCCGATCGTCACGCAGTACGCCTCGCCCGACCTGATCGCCGCCTTCGCCTATGAGGGCCGTCCGAAGGGCGACGACCCGAACTGGGCCGACTCCGGGGCGCCGGACCGCGAGGCGTACGCGCACTGGGCCGGCCGCTGGTGCGGCATGGCGTGCCTGCGCATGGCGCTGTTCGCCCGCGACGGCCACGCCCCGACGCTGTGGGAGCTGCTGCAGGGAGCGCTGAAGTTCGACGCCTACCAGGAGCGCGAGGACGGCACCGTCGGCGGACTGTTCTACCGGCAGTTCGCCGACTACGCCGCCGAGGTCCACCAGCTGCCCGCCGAAGTGATCACTAACCTGACGCCGGACAGGCTCCGCGCCGAACTCGACGCCGGCCACCTGGTGATCACCTCGGTGCACAAGGAGATCCGCCGCCCCGACCGTCCCGCGCCCGGCCGCGGCGGCCACCTGGTCCTGGTCACCGGCCACCACGACGGCACCGTGGCCTTCCGCAATCCGTCCGGCCACACCCCCGAGGCCGTCACCGCCAACCTGCCCGAGGACGTCTTCGACACCTTCGCCTCCCACCGCGGCATCGCCCTGCACATCGGGGCCAAGGCGACCGGGAGCCGGCTGATCGCCGTGCTCGGCGAGATGCGCGAGCTCGGCGACGACGCAGTCGAGGGCCACCGCGCCGTCGGCCAGGACGCCGCCGAACACGGCATCGACGTCCTCCTCGCCATCGGCGGAGACCTCGCCAAGCAGCTCGCCCTCGCCGCCGGCGCCGCAGGCGTGCCCGAGGTCGCGATCTGCGCGGACAACCCCACCGCCACCGCCTACCTCGAATCGATCCTGCGACTGGGCGACCGGGTGCTGGTGAAGGGCGCCAACAGCGGGCAGCATTGGCAGATCGCCCAAGCCCTGACCGGACAGAACATCACCAGCCACTGACGTGCACCTCGACCAATCGCTCGGCATCACCAACCCCCTGAACGGGTGAACACACCGTCGCAGCGACCACACTGAACGGCCCGGGCCCGTACTCATGACCAGGCCCGGGCCGTCCCGTTCACCAGCCGGTACAGCTGGTAGCCCGCTGAGGTGATGCCGACTTCTCCGTGACCCTCGGGGCGGCGGCAACGGCCTTCGTCAGGGAGCTCACGACAGCGAGGGCTGGGCCAGCACCTGAGCCCCCGCGCGACCCACGGCCGGTCAGGACCGGACCGAGGCAACCCATAACGATCACTATCTGACGGACGTGCAGAATTCGGGCCCCCGCCGGGTTGGCTGGACATGGATCGAGCCAGCCGCACCGAGCGCAGCCCACCCGGGCTGTCGGCGGCGGGCCGGGAGGGACCACCATCCATGAGCGGCAGCACCACCTCGGCCGCGGGCGGCGCAGATGTTTGACCACACGGGTGATCCGGCAGAACGCCTGCCCGAGCAGCTCTTCCACCTGCCCCGGTCGGCCGCGCTCCCGCAGGCGAGCGCCTGCCCTTTGCCTGACCGGCTGCCCGGTGAGTTCCTCGCCCTGTTCGCAGCCCGCTGTGAGCAGTTCGTCCAATACGCCGAGCCCCACCTCGGCACTCGAGAGCACGCGGTGCGGGTCGTCGACGAGCTGTTCTACGAGCTGGCGACGTGCTGGGACCTCGCGCTGGAACAGCCCAGCGTCGACGCCTACATCTGGGCCGTGTTCAAGGAGATCCTCGACGACCACCTCGACGCCCGCGGCGGCAGCAGCTGCTTCGTCGACACCGCGGCCTTCGCCCGGGTCCGGCAGGACGCCCGGAACACCTTCGAACTCATGGAGGAGCGCATCGGCCTGTACAGCGCGATCGCGAACCTGCCAGAGCGGCAGTTCGACGCTGTCGTCCTCACCTACGTCATCGGCTGCACCCCGCGCCACACCGCCTGGATGATGAGCGTCACCACCGCCACCGTCCACAGCCTGCGCCGCGACGCCCGCCGCCGCCTCGCCCGCACCCTGGGCATCGACCCCGACGAAATCGCCGCCATCGGATCGGAGGACCAGTGACTGACCCCGGCACGGAACAACTCGCCGACCCCGACCTCAGCCCATGGCCCCCTGTCGTCAGCGACGGCATGCAACCCCCACCACACCTCCACCCGACCGCGGCCTGCTCGCCTCCGCCGAGATCACCCCAAACAGCCGCGCAGAAAGCGTCTACGACTACCGCCAGGCCATCGACCGGCTCCTCCTCAACCCCGCGACCCCGCGGGCCGGCCGCATCCGACCGGCGCTGCGCCCCGCCCGCGCAGCGGCCGAACTCGAAGAACTGTGCCTGCTGGTCGTCAACCACGACACCGCCCCCGTCCACCTCGCCGGCCTGGCCAACCACCCCCTGATCGACCCGGCCGGCGCGCTCGTCCACGCCTGCCTGCTCCACCTGACTGCGCTGCACACCTGCCGTGAGGACGCGGACCGGGCGACATTCGCGTTCCCCGACGCCGGCCGCACCTGGTGGCAACTCGCCGCAGGCGCCGGCACCCAGCAGGCCGCCTGGTGCATGCACCTGTGGACCGCCGCCCGCGGCGACCTGCGCGACGCCCGCCTGTGGCACGCCTGGGCCGTCGACCTCGCACCCGGCCGGACCGACTCGCACGCCGCTGCGCTCGCCCCCTACACGGGCACGCGCACCGCAGATCTCTGCCCCACCGTGCTCACCGCCGTCCGAGCCCAGCCCGAGACCCGCGACCGCGACCACGGAACCGTCAAGCGCCCTCGCCCCTATGTGCTTGCCGAAGTCCTGCGCCACCACCTGGAAGAACCACGGCACTGCCACGGTGCGAGCGGCCGGACCGGCCGCTGAGCAAGCGGGCACATCCGCGTGGCCGTGACCGACCGAGTAGACAGACGGCCCGGGCCCGATACCTAACGGGCTCGGGCCGTCCTGTTCACGCGCTGGTGCGGCGGGCGGCCCGCTTGGGCGGCGCCCCCTTCTTCGCGGCGCCCGGCGCGGTCCTCTTCACGATGGTGGCTGCCTTCTTCGCGGGCGCCGTTGACTTCTTCGCAGCCGCGGTGGCCTTCCGCGCGGTGGTCTTCGCGGCGGCCACTGCGGTCTTCGTCGCTGCAGAAGCAGTCTTTGTGGCGGTGTCGGAGGTCTTTTTCGCGACCGCCGAGGCGATGCCGGCCGCGACAGGGGCGGCCTTCGCCGCGGTCCGCTTCCGGACGGGCCCAGCCCCGGCGCTCTTCCCTGCGGTGAGCGAGCCCTTGGGGGCCTTCGCCGTGGCCGGGCCGGACTTCGGCAGCTTCTTCGCGCCCGAGACCAAATCCTTGAACCCCTGACCCGGCCGGAAACGCGCCACGCTGGTCTTCTTGACCCGCACGCGCTCCCCGGTCTGCGGGTTGCGGGCGTAGCGGCCGGCGCGCTCCACCTTCTCCAACGTGCCGAAGCCGGTGACCTGCACCCGCTCCCCGGCCACCACGGCACGGACCATGACGTCGAGAACCGCATCCACCGCATCCTCCGCAGCGGCGCGGCTGCCGAGCTGCCCGGCCACCGCCTCGACCAGCTGTCCCTTGTTCATGACGACGACTCCACAACAGCATCGGGAACGGTTTGTCCTATTTCATCCTCAACATAGGGGCCCTTCCAGGCGTCCGCGCGCGCAGTAGGGTGCCCGGCGGCCGGTGAAGAGCGACACCGTCCTCGGTGGGCCGCCGACCGGCACGCCGCCGACCAGGCCACCGTCGTGCCGGTGCCGCCTCTCCTGCCCGCGGCGTCGCGGGGCCCTGTCTGCCTTCTTCAGCCGCGTCGCGGCCGCTCGGTATCCACGCTGCTGGCGAAAGGCGCTACTCGCGGCAGCGGGGCTACACGGAGAAGATCCCGAGCCATAGCCACAGCGCGATGTAGCAGAGCACTGCTGCCGCCAGCGCGAGGATGGCCGTCAGGCCGCGCAGCACGGACACTTCGAAGGCCCTCTCGACCCGCCTGTACGCGTACACGGCCAGCATCGGCGATGCGAGCAGTACGGCGAAGAACGCACCGTTGATCATCAGCATGGTGAAGTCCACAGTTCTCGTTGCTTGGACGGCACGTCAGGAGTGGGCGCGGGCCGGGGCACGCGGTGCGGGGGCCTTCTGCTCGGTGGATGCCGGCGTCTTGCGCAGGAGCTCGCTGTCCGCGCAGAACGTGTCGGGGTCCTCGATGAGACACAGCGCGTAGCCCGCGGTGTCGCGGTAGATGCTCGGAAAGAGGCTGCAGTCGTGGCCGGTCGCCCCGGGCAGGTCGACGAAGATCGCGTAGCCCTCGGTAGCGGTCTTGTCCGAGTGTCCGGAGGAGTCGGAGTAGCGGACCTCGAACTCCCAGGTGCCTTCGAGCGCACTGGGGCAGAAGCGGCCCGGGCCGCTGGCAATAACGCGATGGTCGGGGTCGAATCGCAAGGTCACGCCGTCGGGCCTGTGCCAGGTTCCGAGCAGGTCGGCCTGGTTGATCAGCACCTCGTCGGGACGGCTTCCGAGGGCCCCGCAGCCCGGGGCCGCCGCGATGCAGGACGCCAGCACCAGCGGCCAGACGACGGCGCGGGCGAGCCGGCGCGATCGCCGCGCAGATCCTCCGGCCGTATTGCTACCGCGTCGATGTGCGGTTGCTGTCTCGTCCACCTGGCCCCCTCGTCCAGCACAATGCCCGGCCGCTTGCCTGCAGCGGGGCGACTCCCCTCGGAGCGAGTCCATCTTGGCAGCACGTTTGAACGTGTTCAATATTGGGGGGAGTGCGCTGTCCGCGACGGGCGCGGTCGAGGCTGACCGGCGCCTGGAGGAGCTCGCCGCCGTCGCGCGGTTCGAAGCCCGCGCCGAGCAGGTCCTCGACCTCCTCGCCCGTACTGCCGCTGGCGACTTTGCTGCCGCGGGCACCCGCATCCTGGCCGAGTAGACCGCGGCCGCCGGCCGGGCCCTGGCGCAGGCCGTCGACGAGGCCAAGGACGCTGCCATCGTCGTCCTGTCCGAACCCGGCGCCACAGCCTGACCGCGAGCCGCCGAACCGGCATGTCGCAGCAGCGGCGTAGGTTCGGGCCATGGACGCCGAATCGCTGCAGGTCGAAGAGCTCGTGGACCGTACGGTCGATGAGAGCGTCCGCACCGGAGACGGCACCGCGGCACAGAAGCTCGTCGCCGAGTTGGCACGCCGGGGCGAGGACGACCTGTGGCAAGGCGCGCTATTCCTGTTCGGCGTCCTGGCCACCCGGCCGGTGTACAGCCTGCCGGAGCATGCCGGGGTGGAGCGGCTGCGGCAGGTCGCCCGTACGACGCCGGATCCGCTGACCGCCCTGGTGCTGGAGTGCCTCGCCGCGCACCGGGACGCGGGCGCGGCCGCGGCGCACGCACTGTGGCAACTCGCGCCCGCTCGGCTACAGCAGTCCGCGCTGCTGCAACTGCTCATCTCGGCCTGTGCCGCAGTCGGCTCCGACCACGGAACCCTCGCGCCGGCGCAGACCGTGGCCCTGGTCAAGCAGCTCATCGTGGCCAGTGCGCCCGATTGACCCGAGCGTGCCCGTCGCTCGGGCCAGCAGCAGGGTGGTGATCGGCTGGCCGCAGGGTGGATACGTGAGTGCCCGGCCGCATCGCGGCCGGGCACCGTTGTGGGCAGGGCTGGTCAGACGTTGGCGGCCAGGGCGACCGCGTGGGCACCGGCGGCATCGGCCCGCTTGACGGCCTTGGCCAGCGGCGCCGACGTGGTGCCGGGCTGCCAAGTCTTGGCCTCCAGCTCCCGCCGCCAGACGGCGCCAGCCTCTTCGAGACGCTCGGCATACTCCTCGACGGCGACGACCATCGCCCAGCCGTTGCCCTGCGGCTCGCCGGCGGCCAGGCGCCGGGCCATCGACCAGACCCCGGCGGCGAGCGCCCCACGGTTCGGCACCTCGACTACGGTCACGAACCGGGCCGCGGCCAGCGCCGAGTTCACCGCGTCCTGGGCCCGCAGCACCATCTCCAGGTCCGTGCCGTCCAGGTCCTCACCCAGCATCAGGTACCGGCCCTGCGCGGCGGCGAGGTCCTCGGCGACGGCCCGCTTCCCGCCGGGCACCAGCACCAGGCGCCACTCGATCGCGGCGACCAGCAGGGCGATCACGACGTAGACCCACACCGCCACCGCCACGAACGTGCCCACGGAAACCGGCGCGGTGCCCTGCGCCTTCTGGACCCCGGTCATGATCAGGAACGACAGCGGGGAGATGACGACCGCCGCGCCGTAGAACAAACCGGCGCCCTTCAGCACGCCCGGGGCGGTCGCCAGGTCGTAGGCGGCGTTTCGGGGCAGCGTGGTTCCCGGCCGGCGCAGAACCTGCGGGCACTGGCGGGCCAGCCGGTGCACCGTCTTCTGCACGGACTCCGCCAGGCCCGGGTCCACCACGGCGGCGGCCGGGGCCTGCCCGCCCGAGCGGCTTACGAACGACATC